>NZ_JBJGZH010000009.1:0-173186 GCF_054050415.1 Geodermatophilus sp. SYSU D01180
GGGTGGTGGGGGGGGGCGGGGGGGGGGGGGGGGGGGGGGGGGGGGGGGGGGGGGGGGGGGGGGGGGGGGGGGGGGGGGGGGGGGGGGGGCCGCCGCCCGGGGCCACCCTGGATGGTGCTCCGGTCAGCCGGCGGCCGTGATGGCGTCGACCGCGGGCTGGGCCTGCTCGCGCAGGGTGTCGGAGATCGGCGCGTTGCCGGCGTTGTCGGCCGCGGCCTGCTGGCCGTCCTCGCTGATCACGTAGGACATGAAGGCCTTGACGTTGTCGGCGGTCGCCTGGTCGTCGTACTCGACGCAGCCGACGTGGTAGCTGACCAGGACGATCGGGTACTCGCCGGAGCCCTCGGTCTGCCGGTTGACCTCGATGGCGAAGTCGTACTGGCCCCGGCCCTCGACCGCGGGGGAGTTCTCGACGACGGCGGCGGCGGCCTCGGCCGACGGGGCGACGAACTCCTCGCCGACGCCCACGTTGGCGACACCGAGCTCACCGGCGCGGCTGGCGTCGGCGTAGGTCACGGCGCCGGCCGTGCTCTCGACGACGCCCACGACGCCGGACGTGCCGTTGGCGGCCTCGCCACCGGGCAGCGGCCACACGCCGTCGGGCTCCGAGGTCCACACGTCACCGGCGGCCTGGAACAGGTAGTCGGTGAAGTTGTCCGTGGTGCCGGAGTCGTCGGCGCGGTGCACGGGGGTGATCGCCGTGTCGGGCAGCTGGGCGTCCGGGTTCGCCTCGGCGATCGCCGGGTCGTTCCAGGTGGTGATCTGGCCGGTGAAGATGCGGGCGATCACGTCGGGCGTGAGGTTGAGCTGGTCGACGCCCTCGAGGTTGAAGATGACCGCGATCGGCGAGATGTAGTTCGGCAGCTCGAAGACCTCGCCGCCGCCGCAGCGCTCCTGCGCGGAGGCCAGCTCCTCGTCGTCCAGCGCGGCGTCGGAGCCGGCGAAGTCGGCCCGGCCCTCGATGAACTGCTCGCGGCCCGCGCCGGAGCCGGCCGGGTCGTAGCTGAACTGCACGTCGGGGTACTCGCCCTCGAAGCCCGCCTGCCAGGCCTCCATGGCCGCCTGCTGGCTGCTGGCGCCGGCGCCGACCAGGTCGCCGCTGAGCTCGGCGGCGCTCGCGCCGCTGCCGCCGCCGCTGCCGCCCGAGGAGCTGTCGGACTCGTTCGCAGCGCCACACGCGGCGAGCGTGAGGGTGCTGGCCAGCGCCGTGCTGAGGACGACGGCGCGCGACCGGGTGCTGAGCTTCAAGCCAGTGCCTTTCCGGAGGTGCCCGGACCTCGATGCCGGGCAGGGGAGGACCAACGGAAGGGGACGGTAGGCAGCCCAGGTGGCCGGTCCCGGGTCGCTCGATGAACGTCCGGTGAACGCGAACCGAGCCTTTACCGACCGGGTGAGAACGGCATCACGTCCGGCAGGTGAACCCGCGCGTTTCAGGTGGCGGCGGGCCTTCCCGGTGCGGCAGAAATGGCCATTTGTGCCGTGGAGCCGGGGTCAGGGGACGCGGCGCCAGGAGACGTCGACGGCATACCGCGTGAAGCCGGTGCGCTCGTAGAGCGTGACCGCCGCGGTGTTGTCCTCCTCGGTGTAGAGGAGCACCTCGTCCAGGCCGCGGGCGCGCAGGTGCGCCAGGCCGCGCCCGGTCAGCGCCCGGCCGAGCCCGAGCCCCTGGGCGTCGGGGTCGATGCCCAGCACGTACACCTCGCCGACGGCGTCCGGGCCGGCGTCACCGGGCGGGTGCACCTTCGTCCAGTGCGCGCCGAGCAGCGTGCCGCCGGCGTCGGGGGCGCCGCGCCAGGCCAGCAGGAAACCGGCCGGGTCGAACCAGGGCTCGGCCTCGCGCAGCCGCAGGTCCTCCGGCGTCCACGCGCCCTGCTCGGGGTGGGCGGCGAAGGCCCGCGCGTTCAGCCGCAGCCAGGCGGCCTCGTCCCGGCCGGGACGGAAGGCGGCCACGGACACGTCTGCCGGCAGCGGGGCGGCCGCGTCGAGGTCGGCGTCGGTGAGCGGGCGGCGCATCTGCAGCAGGACGCGCGCCCGGGTGTAGCCGCGGGTGCCGGCCAGCGCGGCGGCGGCCGGCAGGTCGCCGTGCGCCCAGACCCGCAGCGGCCGGCCGGCGGCGAGCTCCTCGAGCCGGGTCAGCAACCCGCCGCCCACGCCACGCTCCCGGGCCGCCGGCGCGACGACCAGCTCGGCCTCGGCGTCCCCGGTGCCGTCGCCGAGCTCGAGCCGGGCGTAGCCGGTCAGCCCGCCGTCGTCGTCGGTGGCGACGACGTCCCGGCCGCCGGGCGGGCCGCCGTGCTGCAGCCGCAGCTCGGCCTCCTCCGACAGCGGGCGCACGCCGTCCGCCGCCGCGGCCGCCCGCAGCAGCGCGAGGACGGCAGCGGTCCGCGCGGGGTCGAGCCCGGCGGAGTCGGAGACGGCGGCGACGCTCAGAGCAGCGGGGCCGTGGTGGGGGAGGCGCCGGCCACCGTGCTCGCCGACCGCTCGGCCTCGGCGCGGGCGGCCGCGGCGGTCGCGTCGGCCACCTGCTGGTCGAGCTTGTAGCCGACGTTGCGGACGGTGCCGATCAGCGCCTCGTGCTCGGTGCCGAGCTTGGCGCGCAGCCGGCGCACGTGGACGTCGACCGTGCGGGTGCCGCCGAAGTAGTCGTAGCCCCAGATCTCCTGCAGCAGCTGGGCGCGGGAGAACACCCGGCCCGGGTGCTGGGCGAGGTACTTGAGGAGCTCGAACTCCTTGTAGGTGAGGTCGAGCGGGCGACCGCGCAGCTTCGCCGAGTAGCTGTGCTCGTCGATGACCAGCTCGCCGGCCTGGGTGACGCCGCCGTCGGCGCCGTCGGCGGGCGTGGCCGCGGCGAGCCGGCGGGCGGTGGCCCACTTCAGGCGGGCGTCGACCTCGGCCGGGCCGGCGGTGTCGAGCAGGACGTCGTCGACGCCCCAGTCGGCCGACAGCGCGACCAGCCCGCCCTCGGAGAGGACCGCGACCAGGGCGGAGGCCACCCCGGTCGAGGACAGCAGGCTGCACAGCGTGCGGGCCTGGATGAGGTCGTGGCGGGCGTCGACGAGCACCACGTCGCCGGAGTCGCCGTCGAGCAGGCTCGACAGTTCGGGGGCCACGACGCGGACCTGGTGGCCGAGCAGCCCCAGGGCGGGCAGCACCTCGGTGGTCGCCTGACGCGCCGCGGTCATGAGCACGAGTCGCATGTCGTCTCCTCGGGGAGGGCATCGACGGCGCTGTCGAACCGAGACCGCAGGATAGCCGACGTGCGTCCCGTTCCCTCCGAGGTCACCCGAGCGCGTCCGGTGACGGCCCGCACTGAGGACGGCGTGCGGCTCGAGGGCGTCGTCGTCCCGGCCTCGGGACCGGCGACGGGCACGGTCTTCGTCGTGGCGCACGGGTTCACCAACTCCACCGCCTACCCGCCGTTCCGGCGGATGGCCGGCTGGCTGTCCCGGTTCGGCGAGGTGCGGGCCCTGGACTTCCGCGGGCACGGCCGCTCCGGCGGCGGCACGGGGGCCGGGGGCGACGACGAGCTGCGCGACGTCGACGCGGCGGTGGCCGCCGCGCGGGCCGACGGCGCGGGCGCGGTGGTGACCCTCGGGCTGTCGATGGGCGGCGGCGCGGTGCTGCGGCAGGCGGCGCACGGCCGGCACCGGCCCGACGCGGTGGTCGCCGTCAGCGCGGTCAGCCGGTGGTACGTCCGCGACACCCCGCCCATGCGCCGCGTGCACTGGCTGCTGGAGACGACGCCCGGCCGGCGGGCCGGCGCGCGCCTGCTCGGCGTCCGCCTGGCGCCGCCGTGGGACACCGTGCCGTCGCCGCCGCTGGAGGCGGTCGCCCGGATCGCCCCGACGCCGCTGCTGCTCGTGCACGGCGACCGGGACGCCTACTTCCCGCTCGAGCACGCCCGCGCGCTTGCCCGGGCGGCCGGCCCGACGGCGACCGCGTGGGTGGTCCCCGGTTTCGGACACGCCGAGAGCGCCCTCACCGCTCCGCTCGTCGAGCGCGTCGGGCGCTGGGCGTCTGCGACGATCGGGGGCGAGCGGGACGTGCCGGCGCCGACGGGGGCGCCGGGCGGTCCCGGGCAGGAGGGGACGTGACCACGGCGCTGGACTCCCCGCCGGCCGCCCGCGCCCGGCACGCCGCCGCGGCCGTCGTCGCCGGCGCCGCCGTCGCCCTGGTGCTGCTCGCACCCGACCTGCTCGGGGAGCAGGGCCGCCTGGCCGCCGTCCTCGTGTTGCAGGCGCTGCTCGTCGCGGGCTGGGTGGCCGCCACGGCCCCGGCCGGGGCGGCGGGCGTCGCGCTGGTCGGGGCCGCGGCCGCCGTGGGCGCCGACCTCGCCGTGGACCTGCTCGCCGGCGACGACCGGCCCGGCCCGGGGCTGCTGCTGGCCGTCGTGGGGCCCGCGCTGATCGTCGCGGTGCTGCACCAGATGCTGCGCCGCCCGCCGCGCACCGACGTCGTCGGCTCGCTGGGCAGCGTGGCGGTGCTGGTCTCCGCCGTGTGCGCGCTGGCGCTCCTGCTGCTGCCCGACGTCGCCGGCGACGACGGCGACGTCGCCGCCGCGCCGCTGCTGGCCGCCGGCGCCGCGCTGGTCGTCGCGCACCTCGCCGACGCCGTGCTGCCCCGCCCCGCGGTGGCCCCCGGTGCCGACCGCGGCGTGGCGGGGCTGCTGCTCGCCGTGGCGACCGGGGTCGTCGTCACGCTGGTGGCGCGCGGCACCGGCGGGACGGCCGACGTGGTCGGCGGCGTCGCGACCGGCCTGGTGCTGGGCCTGGTCGCGGGGCTCGCGGGGACCGCCGCGACGTTCGCGGTGGGCGGCGCCGGGGAGCGGCGCCGCGGTGCGGCCGTCGCCGGGGTGGCGGTCGAGGCCGTGCTGCCGCTGGCCGTCTGCGCGCCGGTGCTGCTGGCCCTCGCCGCCGTCTGAGGCCGCGGTCGCAGCCGTGCGCGCCCTGCTCGTCGTCCTCGCGCTAGTCGTCGTCCTCGCGCTGGTGGCCGACCCGGTCGTCGAGGGCGTGGCCGAGGACCGGGTCGCCGGGGCGTTGCGGGACGCCGGTGGGCTGGCCGGGACGCCCGACGTCGACGTCCACGGCTGGCCGTTCCGCACCCAGGCGGTGTCGGGCACCTACGAGGACGTCCGCATCTCGCTGACCGCCGCCGAGCTCCGGCAGCCGGAGGGGACCACGGCCGACGTCCGGCTGCGCGGGGTGCACGTGCCGCTGTCCGACGCGCTGTCGGGGTCGGTGCGCGAGGTGCCGGTGGACCGGGTCGACGGCACCGCGACGCTGTCCTACGCGCTGCTCGCGCAGCAGCTCGGCGGCGACACCACCGTGGCCCGCGAGGGTGACGGGCTCCGGGTCACCCGGACCGTGGAGGTGCTCGGGTACACCGTCCCGCTCACCGCCGCCGGGACGGTGTCGCTGGACGGCCAGGACCTCGTGGTCGACGTCGAGGAGGCCGACGCGGCCGGTGTCGACGTGCCCGGGTTCGTCGTCGACCGGGCGAGCGACCTGCTCGACCTGCGCTACCCGGTCGAGCTGCCGTTCGGGCTGGAGCTTACCGGCCTGCGCCCGGCCGAGGCCGGCGTCGAGGTCACCGCCGGGGCCACCGACACGGTGCTGCGCGCGCCCTGAGCCCGCCCGGGAATGCGCACCGGGACGGTCGGGTTGGTGCGGGGGATGAGCGGGACCGGCCTGGCGGTGCTCGCCGTGGCGCTCGTGCTGACCGCCGCGGCGGCCTGGTGGCTGCGCACCCGCGACGGCCGGCTCAGGACGGAGGAGGAGCCCGTGGGCGGACCGACCGCGGTCCTCGAGGGGCTCGGCGTGCGGCCGGGCGAGGCGGACCTGACCGTCGTCCAGTTCTCCACCGCGTTCTGCGGGCCCTGCCGCACCACCCGCGCCCGGCTGCAGCACCTGCAGGCCACCCGGCCGGGCCTGGCGTACGTGCACGTCGACGCCGAGAGCTCCCTCGAGGCGGTCCGCGCGCTCGACGTCCGGCGCACGCCGACGCTGTTCTACCTGGACCGGTCGGGCCGGCTGCTGGGCCGCAGCAGCGGCGCCCCGCGCCCGGAAGAGCTCACCGCCCTGGTGGACGCGCACACGGGCGCCCGGTCGTGATCGGCTACCCTCGCCGCGTGGGCACCCTGCTGACCTCGCGCCGCACAGTGGACCTGTGCCGCGTCGGCAGCGCCCAGTGTCCGGGCCGCTGATCTCCGGCCCCGCTACAGGGGCCCGCCGCGAGCGTGCGAGCGGTGGGGGGTAGCGGGGTCCTTCAACTGACCGCCGTCCGGAGAGCCTCCTCGATGCCCCTGAGTCCTGCCCGCACGGTCGACGTGCGCGGCCCACGCGTCGCCGCGTGGGTCACCAGCGCCGTCCTGGCCGTCGTCCTGCTGACCGCGAGCGGGTGGCTGGCCGCCGCCCAGGCGGTCGTCTTCGCCGTCGGCGCCGTCGCCGGCCTGCGGTACGCGCCGTACGCGGTGCTGTTCCGCACCCTCGTCGCCCCCCGGGTGGGGCCGGCGCGGGAGCGCGAGCCCGAGGCGCCGGTGCGCTTCGCCCAGTTCGCCGGGTTCGTGTTCGCCGCCGTCGGCGCGGCGGGGTACCTGCTCGGTGCGCCGGTGCTCGGCGCCGTCGCCACCGGGCTCGCCCTCGTCGCGGCCCTGCTCAACGCGGCCACCGGCTTCTGCCTCGGCTGCGAGCTGTACCTGACCGTCCGGCGGGCCCGTCCCGCCCGCACCGCCTGACCGTCCGCACACCCACCACAGGGAGGAAGACCCCCCATGAGCCGCAACGACGTGCTCGTCACCGCCGACTGGGCGCAGGAGAACATCGGCGCCCCCGGCATCGTCTTCGTCGAGGTCGACGAGGACACCAGCGCCTACGACAAGGGCCACATCGAGGGCGCGGTCAAGCTGGACTGGAAGACCGACCTCCAGGACCCGCTGCGCCGCGACTTCGTCAGCAAGGAGCAGTTCGAGCAGCTGCTCTCCGAGCGCGGCATCTCCAACGACGACACCGTCGTCCTGTACGGCGGCAACAACAACTGGTTCGCCGCCTACGCCTACTGGTACTTCAAGCTCTACGGCCACCAGGACGTCAAGCTGGTCGACGGCGGCCGCAAGAAGTGGGAGCTCGACAGCCGCCCGCTGTCCGCCGACGCCGTCGAGCGCCCCGCCACCCAGTACCAGGCGAAGGAGCCCGACACCTCCATCCGCGCCTTCCGCGACGAGGTCGTCGCCGCGATCGGCCAGCAGAACCTGGTCGACGTCCGCTCGCCCGACGAGTTCGCCGGCAAGCTGGTGGCCCCCGCCCACCTGCCGCAGGAGGGCGCGCAGCGCCCCGGCCACATCCCGACCGCGGTGAACGTGCCGTGGAGCAAGGCGGCCAACGAGGACGGCACCTTCAAGAGCGACGACGAGCTGCGCAAGCTCTACGCCGACGCCGGCCTCGACGAGTCCAAGGACACCATCGCCTACTGCCGGATCGGCGAGCGCTCGAGCCACACCTGGTTCGTGCTGCGCGAGCTGCTCGGCCAGCAGAACGTCAAGAACTACGACGGCTCGTGGACCGAGTACGGCTCGCTGGTCGGTGTGCCGATCGAGAAGGGGGCCTGAGCATGTGCGGTGCCCCGAGGCAGGGCGGTGCCCTCGCCGGGATCGACCTGGCCACCCAGACGGTGATCCAGGGCCAGGTGTGGCACGACGGCGCGCCGGTGGCCGGGGCCTACGTCCGGCTGCTCGACGCCACCGACGAGTTCACCGCCGAGGTGGTGACCAGCCCGGAGGGCGAGTTCCGCTTCTTCGCCGCCCCGGGCACGTGGAAGCTGCGCTCGCTGGCCCCCGTCGGCCGCGGTGAGCGCGTCGTCGAGGCCGAGGTCGGCCTGACGGAGACCACCGTCGTCCTCGACTGACGAAGGACCCCCTCGCCCCCCACGGCTCGCCAGCTCGCCGCGGGGCCCTGCGAGGGGGCCGTTCCAGCACGTCACCAGCGCCCCTCCCGGCTCCCGCCGGGAGGGGCGCTGCCGTGTGCGGGGACCGTCAGAGACGCCGGGCGACGTGCCAGGCGCCGGCGCCCAGGACGGCCGCGGCGACCATCACCCCGCCGCCCACCGTGACCCCCAGGAACCCGGCGCGCAGCACGTCGGGCGCGCGGAGCGCGGCGGCGACGCCCGCGGCCGCGCCGAGGGCGAGCAGGCCGGCCCACACCACCCAGGCGGTGTCGCGCAGGTCGCCGGGGCGCGACGGCGTCCGGCGCCACCACCGCACCAGCCAGACCGCCAGCGCGGCCGCGCCGAGCAGCGTGCTCGCGTGCTGCGCCACGTCGTAGCCGTACCAGTCCTCCCCGGCCAGGTGGCCCACCGGCGCGGCCAGGGCGCCGACGTGCCGCGTCCCCCAGCCCCACCAGTGCGTGAACTGGTCCCAGCCCACGTGCGTGGCCGCTCCCGCGGCCAGCGCCGCGAGGACCCCGGCGACCGCCCGGGGCGACCCTGCCCGGTCGCGCAGCCCCGGGGGCCGGTGGACCCTGCGGCGCAGTCCCGCCGGCGCGGCGGCCAGCGCCGGCGCGGCGAGCAGTCCGTGCCACGACGCCCAGAGCAGGCCCCCGAGGACGACGTCGAGGGTGACCACCGCGAGCGGCGCGTGCGTGGGCCAGTCCGGCCGGCCGGGGAGGTAGTAGGGCAGGTCGGGGGCGAGGCTGCCCGCGACGAGCGCCGAGGCGGGCAGGCCGGTGCGCAGCAGGGGCAGCACCGCGGCGGGGTGGCTTCCCGTGAACGGCACGCCCGCCATCCTCCCTGCAGCGGCGGGTCCCGCGGCGCCGCGCCGGGCGGGTGCCTACCGTGGCGTCGTGGTCGCCGCCTGGGTCCTCGTCGCGGTCGCCGTGCTGCTGGCGGTCGCGTGCGGCGTCACCGCCCGGCGGCTGGCCCGGCGGCCGGCCGGGCGGTCCCGCCGCGTGCCGCCGTCGCCTCCGGGCCGGCCCGCCCGCGGGCGCTGACCGCCGCGGGAGCGCAGGTCGGGGCCGGGCTACGGTGACGGGCATGTCTCCCCGGGACGCCGGCCGGTGACCGGCCCGACCGAACTGCCCGTCGCCGACACCGTCGACGTCCGCGAGGGCCCCGAGGTGGCGCACGCCCTGCTGTCGGTGCTGCCGCTGCTGGGGGAGTGGCACGGCGAGGGCGTGCTCGCCGGCGGGGACGCCGGTGACCGGCGCTTCGGCCAGTGGATCCGCTTCGCCCACGACGGCCGCGACTTCCTCGCCTACGAGTCCCGCACGTGGCTCATCGGCGACGACGGCCGGGTCGAGGGCCCCGCGTCCCGCGAGTCCGGCTTCTGGCGGCCGCGCGGCGAGGACGACGTCGAGCTGCTGGTGACCAGCGCCGAGGGCGTGCTCGAGCTGTACGTCGGCCGCGCCCGCACGACGACGAGCTGGGAGCTCACCACCGACGTCGTCGCCCGGACCCAGGACGCGCCGGACACCACCCGCGCCGTGCGGCTGTACGGCATCGTCGAGGGCGCGCTCATGTACGCCGTCGACCGCGCCGGCGCGGACACCCCGCTGCGGCCCGCCATGTCGGCGCGGCTGGAGCGGCTGCGGTGAGCGGCACTCCCCGCGAGGTCGCCGACCGCTACGTCGACGCCGTCTGCGACCTCGACCCGATCGTCGCGACGTCGCTGGGCACCCGGCCCGGCGACGACCGGTTGCCCGACCCCAGCCCCGCCGGCCTCGAGGCCGAGGCCGAGCTCACCCGCGCCACGCTGGCCGGGCTCGACGCCGTCCTCGCCGCCGACCCGGCGCTGGACGAGGACCCGATCGAGCGCCGCTGCGCCCGCCTGCTGCGGGAGCGGCTGGGCGCCGAGCTGGCCGCGCACGAGGCCGGCGAGGGCTTCCGGGCACTGTCCAACCTGTTCAGCCCGGTGCACTCGATCCGCCAGGTCTTCCTGCTCATGCCGACGGCGACCGACGACGACTGGGGCGTCGTCGCCCGCCGGATGGCCCGGGTGCCCGAGGCCTACCGCGGCTACGTGGAGACTCTCCGCGAGGGCGCCCGCCGCGGGCTGTTCGTGGCGCCCCGGCAGGTGTCCACCGTCGTCGGCCAGCTCGGCGAGTGGCTGTCCGGGCCGTTCTTCGGCGGGCTGGCCGCCGCGGGCCCGGACGCGGTGCGCGGCGACCTCGACGCCGCCGCCCGCGCGGCCGACGCCGCGGTCGCCGAGGTCCGGGACTTCCTGCGCGACGAGTACCTCCCGCGGGCCGAGGGGACGCCGGACGCCGTCGGCCGGGACCGCTACGCCGTCGCCGCGCGCCGGTGGAACGGCTCGGACCTCGGCGCGGGGCAGGGCCTGGAGGAGGCCTACGCGTGGGGCTGGGCCGAGCACCGGCGGCTGCTGGCCGAGCAGCGGGCCGAGGCCCGGGCGCTGCGGCCGGGCTCCTCGCCGAAGGAGGCCATGGCCTGGCTCGGCGAGCACGGCCCCGCGGTCGACGGCGTCGAGGCGATCCGGCAGCGGCTGCAGGCGATGATGGACGAGGCGATCGCCGCCCTCGACGGCACGCACTTCGACCTCGCCGAGCCGGTCCGCCGGGTGGAGGCGATGATCGCGCCGCCCGGCAGCGCGGCGGCGCCGTACTACACGCGCCCGGCGCAGGACTTCTCCCGGCCGGGCCGCACCTGGCTGCCGACGCTGGGCCGCGAGCGGTTCCCGCTCTGGGACCTGGTGTCGATCTGGTACCACGAGGGCGTCCCCGGCCACCACCTGCAGCTGGCCCAGTGGGCCTACGTCTCCGGCGACCTGTCCACCTACCAGACGTCGCTGGGCTCGGTCAGCGCCAACGTCGAGGGCTGGGCGCTGTACGCCGAGCGGCTCATGGACGAGCTCGGGTACCTCACCGACACCGGCGCCCGGATGGGCTACCTCGACGCCCAGCAGCTGCGCGCGATCCGGGTGGTCATCGACATCGGCATGCACCTGCGGCTGCCGGTCCCCGGCGACGCCGAGGGCGTGCTGGCCGAGCACCGCGGGCAGCCGTGGACGCCGGAGCTCGCGCGGGCGTTCGCCGGTGAGCACCTGGGCAGCGACCCGGCGTTCCTCGACAGCGAGCTGATCCGCTACCTGGGGTTGCCCGGGCAGGCGATCAGCTACAAGCTCGGTGAGCGCGCCTGGCTCGCCGGGCGGGCGGCGGCCCAGCGGGCGCGCGGCGCCGACTTCGACCTGAAGGCCTGGCACATGGCGGCGCTGTCGCAGGGCTCGCTCGGGCTCGACGACCTCGAGGCCGAGCTCGCGGTCCTCTAGTCGGCGGTCAGCCCGACCAGCGCCCCGAGCTCGGCCACCGCGCGCTCGAAGTAGGCGTCGGCGTCCTCGACCGACCCGGCGAGGTGGCCGAACAGCTCGAAGCTGACCGTGCCGTACAGCGCGCTCCAGGCCAGCAGGGCGCGCACCCGGACGGCGTCGTCGATGCCCGGGGCGTCCTGGCCCAGGATCTCGACCGCCACGTCGCCGAGCAGGCCGGGCACGCGCCCGCCGTGCCCGTGCAGCCGGCCGGCCCGGGCGGCGTCGCCGAGGACGCGGCCGAGGACGACGCCGACCCGCGACGCGGCCGGGACGGTGTCGCGCGGCGCGGTGTAGCCGGGTACCGGGGAGCCGTACAGCAGCGCCCACTCGTGCGGGTGCGCGCGGGCCCGGTCGCGCACCGCCGCGCACACCGCCGCCCAGCGCCGCTCCGGCGCCGCGGCCGGGTCGTCGGCGGCCTCGGCCGCCTCCCCGAGGGCGTCGTAGCCGTCGATGATCAGCCGGGTCAGCAGGTCGTCGCGGCTCGGGAAGTAGCGGTAGACCGCCGACGACGCCATGCCCAGCTCCCGCGCCACCGCGCGCAGCGACAGCCCGGCCGCCCCGACCTCGGCCAGTTGACGGCGGGCGGCCGCGGTGATCTCGGCGGTCAGCTCGGCGCGGACGCGCTCGCGGGCGGTGGGCACCCCGCCATGCTCCCTCGCGAGAGCGCCGCACACAAGAGAGAGCACTGCTCTTGACACGCGGCACCTGGCACGAGAGCGTCGCCCTCGAACGAGAGCACTGCTCTCGTCGGAGCGACGAGGAGATCGCCATGGCACTGCACGTGATCGTCGGCAAGGGGCCGGTGGGCACGACGACGGCGGAGCTGCTGGCCGCCCGCGGCCACCGGGTGCGGGTGCTGTCGCGCAGCGGCGGCACGTCCACCGGCGCGGTCGAGCACCGTCGGGTGGACGCCGCCGACGCCGCGGCGCTGACCGCCGCGACCGAGGGCGCCGCCGCCCTCTACAACGCGGTCAACCCCGCCTACCACCGCTGGACCACCGACTGGCCCCCGGTCGCGGCGGCCCTGCTCACCGCGGCCGAGCGGACCGGACCGGGGCGGTGCTCGTGACGATGGCCAACCTCTACGTCTACGGCCGGCCCACCGCGCCGATGACGCCGGAGAGCCCGCTCGCCGCCACCGACACCAAGGGTCGCGTGCGGGTGGCCATGTGGCGCGAGGCGCTGGCCGCGCACGAGGCCGGCCGGATCCGGATGACCGAGGCCCGCGCCGCGGACTTCGTCGGGCCGCAGGTGCCGGCCGCCCAGTCGCACCTGGTGCGCCAGCTCCCGGCGCTGCGCCGCGGCCGCCGCGCCTGGGTGGTCGGTGACCCCGACGTCCCGCGCAGCTGGGCGTACCTGCCCGACGTCGCCGCCACGCTGGCGACCCTCGGCACCGACGAGCGGGCGCTGGGCCGCGCCTGGCACGTGCCGAGCACGCCGCCGCGCTCCCAGCGCCAGGCCCTCGGCGACCTCGCGCGGGCGATGGGCCGGGAGCCGGTGCCGGTCAGCGGCATCCCGTGGCCGGTGCTCCGCGCCGCCGGCGTGCTCTCGCCGGTGATGCGGGAGGTCCTCGACGTGCGGCACCAGTTCGACCAGGAGTACGTGGTCGACGCGACGGCGACCACGGCGGCCTTCGGCCTGACCGCCACGCCGTGGGAGGAGGTGCTCGCCGCGACCGCCGGCGCGCCGGAGCCCGCGCGGGCGTGAGCTCAGGCCCGCGGCGGCACCGCGTTGACCGGGTCGCTGTCGGGCGTGACCGGGTCGGCGGGGCCGGCCGGGGCCACCTCGAGCCGGGTGGCCAGCAGCGCGTCGACGGCGGCCACCCCCGCGCCGACGTAGGTGCTGGTGAGCGCGGGGTCGGTGACGACGCACCAGGCGCGGTCGGCCGGCCACCACAGCGCGGCGCTCTGCTCGTGCGGCTCGGGGGCGAAGTTGCTGGCGGCCCGCTCCACCGGCCCGCCGGTCAGCAGCAGGTCCGCGCGGGGCAGGCGCAGCCGGGGCAGGTCGGCGGCGCCGCCGTCGTCCCAGCCGAACCAGCACTCGCCCGGCGTCGTCGTCTGGTCCCCGAGGACCGCGGCCAGCTCCCGGGCGACGTGCGCGACCAGGTGGCCCTCGGCGGGGGCGTCGTTCCACAGCCCGGGCTGGTCGGCCTCGCCGAGGTGCTCCCAGGAGCCGGTGATGCCGGGCCACTGCATGAGGCGGTGCGCCCGGGTGCCGTTGGCCGCGGCCACCTCGTCCCAGCGGACGTGCACGTCGACGTCGCCGTCGTAGCGGACGGCGGGGTGGAAGACGCGGGCGTAGGCGGGGAAGCGGGCCGGCAGGAGCGCGGCCACGGTGTCCGGGGGAGCGGCGCGGACGGCGTCGGTGAGCCAGCGGCCGGCCGGCGCGGAACGCCCAGCGGTCTGCACGGCCGCCGTTCCTCCCCCTCAGCGCGCTGGGCCGGTCCGTGCCCAGGGACGGACAACCCCCGGGCCGCTCCGCGGCGCCACCTCGGGAGGCGGCAGCGCACGGGCCGACTGGACAAGTGTCGGCAGCCCGGGGGTCGGGTGACTGTCCGGTTCTCGCTCGCCGCCGTACGACGGACGGGCGATCATGCCGTCGTTCGGATTCCACTCCGAACGGGCGGCCCATCTGGACGGCGGCTAGCGGACAGCCACCTCACGAGTCCGATAAGAATTCAATTGTTCGGACCACCTCCCCTCTCGTGTACCTCGACGGTACGTCGCAGTTCCGGGGTCGGCAACGACGTTGTTCAGCCGTCGGCGGAACCCCTGCGCAGCCCCGGAGCGCCGGGCGTGTCGGGGTCGCGCTGGTAGACGTCGGGGATGCCGTCGTGGTCGGCGTCGACCGCCTCCAGCGCCTCGATGCGCCGGTAGCGGCGGTTGCGCAGCCGCAGCACCACGCTCGCCAGCAGCGCCGACGCCAGCGTGCCGACGAGCACGCCGACCTTCACGTGGTCGTCGCGCTCGCTGCCCGCGCCGAACGCCAGCTCGCCGATCAGCAGCGACACGGTGAACCCGATGCCGCCGAGCAGCGCCATGCCGACGAGGTCCGGCCAGCCCAGCTCGTCGGCGAACTCCGCCCGGGTGAACCGGGTGACCAGCCAGGTGGCCCCGGCGATGCCGGCGACCTTGCCCACGACCAGCCCGACGACGATGCCGAGCGCCACCCGGTCGCCGAGCGACTCGACCAGCCCGGACAGCCCGCCCACGGTCACCCCGGCGGCGAAGAACGCGAAGACCGGCACGGCGACACCCGCCGAGATCGGCCGGAACCGGTGCTCCAGGTGCTCGGCCAGGCCCGGCCCCGCGCCCGGCCCGCCGGCCGCCTCGCTGCGCACCACCGGGACCGTGAACGCCAGCAGCACGCCGGCCACGGTGGCGTGCACGCCTGACTCGTGGACGAACACCCAGGTGAGCAGCGCCAGCGGCAGCAGCAGCCACCACGAGCGGACCCGCTTCTGCACGAGGACGCCGAACATCGCGAGCGGCACCAGCGCCAGCGCCAGCCACCCCACGGCGAGCGACGACGTGTAGAAGACCGCGATGACCGCGATGGCCAGCAGGTCGTCGACGACGGCGAGGGTGAGCAGGAACGTCCGCAGCGCGCTCGGCAGGTGGGTGCTGATCACCGCCAGGACGGCGAGGGCGAAGGCGATGTCGGTCGCCGTCGGGATCGCCCAGCCGCGCAGGCCGCCGTCGCCGCCCAGGTTGACCAGCGTGTAGAGCACCGCGGGCACCACCATCCCGCCGACCGCCGCGGCCACCGGCAGCACCGCCCGCCGCGGGTCGCGCAGGTCACCGGCGACGAACTCGCGCTTGAGCTCCAGGCCCGCGACGAAGAAGAAGACCGCCAGCAGCCCGTCGGCCGCCCAGGTGCCCAGCGTCAGGTCCAGGTGCAGCGACGCCGGCCCGACCCGGGTGTCGCGCAGCGCCTCGTAGGAGTCCGCCCAGGGCGAGTTGGCCCAGGCCAGCGCGACGACCGTGCCGACGAGCAGCAGGACGCCGCCGACGGTCTCCTTGCGCAGGACGGCGGCGATCCGGCTGGCCTCGGTCCACGACCCGCGGCCGAACACGCTGGTGGATCCGTGCGGGGTGGTCATCGGGCGGCTCCTGGGGAGGGGTCGGGTACGACGCCGCCGACCAGACTTCCCGGCACACCTGACGGCCACCCTACCGGCGGCCCCGTCGTCGCCGTCCGTGCACCGGACCGGTCCGTAGAGTGGGCGCCGTGGACCCCCGCCCGGCACCGCCCCCGCGGGAGCGGTCCCTCCGGCTCGCGGAGCTGGCCGGCCGGCGCGTCGGGGTCTGGGGACACGGCCGCGAGGGGCGGGCCGCGGTCGCCGCGGCCCGCGCCGCCGGCGCCGCGTCGGTCCTGGTCGCCGACAGCCGGCCCGTCGACCCGGCGTCGCTGCCCGACGGCGTCACCGCCACCGCCGAGGTCGCCGACCTCGCCGGCTGCGACGTCGTCGTCCGCTCGCCGGGCATCAGCCCCTACCGCGAGGACGCCCGGGCGCTGGCGGACCGCACGCTCGTGACCACCGGCACCGGCGTCGCGCTCGCCGAGGCCGCCGCGCGCGGGATCCCGGTCCTCTGCGTCACCGGCACCAAGGGCAAGAGCACGACCAGCGCGCTGGCCGCCGCCGTCCTCACCGCCGCCGGCCGCCCGGCCGTGCACGCCGGCAACATCGGCACCCCGCTGCTCGACGTCCTGGACGGGGTCGGCGACCGCACGCTCGTCGTCGAGGTCTCCAGCTACCAGGCCGCCGCCGTCCCGGACTTCGCCGGCCGCGGCGCGCTCACCTCCCTCGCGCCCGAGCACCTGGACTGGCACGGGTCGGTCGAGACCTACTACCGCGACAAGCTGCGCGTCTTCTCCTCCTGCCCGGAGCGCTCGGTGGTCGTCAGCGCCCCGGCGCGGCCGCTGACCGCCGGGTACCTGGACCCCGCGCAGCTGGTCGACCCCGCCGACGTGCTCCCCCCGGGCCTGAGCGAGGCCGTGCAGCCGGTGCACCTGCCCGGCGCGCACAACCGCAGCAACGTCGAGGTCGCGCTGGCCGCCTGCGCCCTCCTCGGCCTGGACCTCGCCGCCACCGCCGACGCCGTGACCGGCGCCGTCGCCGCCTTCCGCGCGCTGCCGCACCGGCTCGCGCCGGTGGCCACGCTCGGCGGCGTCACCTTCGTCGACGACACGCTGAGCACCACCCCCGTCTCGGTGCTGGCCGCGCTCGACGCGCTGGCCGGCCGACCGGTCACGCTCATCGCCGGCGGCCAGGACCGGGGCCTGGACTACACGGGCCTGGCCGCGACGTTGGTGGCCCGTCGGGAGGAGGTCGCCCTGGTGACCGTCCCCGACACCGGGGCCCGGCTGGCCGACGACGTCCGCCGGGCGGCCGCCGGCGCCGCCGTGCGGGTGACCGAGACGGCGTCGCTGGCCGAGGCGGTCGCGGCGGCGATCGCCGGCACCGCCCCGGGCGGCGTCGTGCTGCTCTCGCCCGGCGCCCCCAGCTACAACCGCTTCCGCGACTTCGAGGAGTTGGCAGCCACCTATGAGCAGATCCTCGTCGACGCCGGCGCCGACCGCGTCCGTGCGTCCTGAGGTCGGCGCCTTCGTCGTCGCGAGCCGGTCCCTGGACCGCGCGACCGGCGAGGCGGCCTTCACCTACCGGCTCGGCGACGACGAGTTCACCGAGCGGCTCACCCTCGACCCGACGCTGCTGACCGGCGCCGCGCCCGCGCAGCTCGGTGCCGCCGTGGAGGCCGCGCTGGACCTCGTGCACCTGGTCATGGGCACCAGCTACTACAAGCTGGCCGCGCCCGGCCGGGTCACCGTGGAGCGGCCGGTCACCGCCGCGCAGCTCGCCGTCGCGCAGGCCGCCTACACCCACGGGCTCGGCGAGTTCGCCGCCGTCAACCACCTGCCGGTGCCGCACCGGGTCGAGTTCGACGCCGAGGTCCGCGAGCCCGGCCCGGTCCCGGCCGGCGGCGGGCGCGGCGCGCTGCTGCCGGTGGGCGGCGGCAAGGACTCCGCGCTGGCGCTCGTCGTCATCCCCGACGGGACGGCGCTGGCGGTCAACCCCACCGGCGCGCAGCGCGACGTCGCCCGCGCGGCCGGCGTCCCGCTGGTCGAGGTCCGCCGCAGGCTGGACCCGCTGCTGGCCGAGCGGACGGCGCAGGGCGGCCTCAACGGGCACGTGCCGGTGACGGCGATCAACTCCGCGATCGCCACGCTGGTCGCCGTCCTCGGCGGCCACGACCCCGTGGTGTTCGCCAACGAGCGCTCCGCCGACGAGGAGACGCTCACCGTCGACGGCGCCAGCGTCAACCACCAGTACTCGAAGTCCTACGAGTTCGAGCGCCTGTTCGCCGCGGCCGCCGCCGAGGTCGGCACCGGCTACTTCAGCCTCACCCGGCAGCTGTCGGAGCTGGCCACCGTGGCCGCCGTCGCCGCACTGCCGCTCAAGGCCGACATCCTCAGCTGCAACCGCTCCTACACGCAGGAGCACCTGGGCGGGCGGGCCGAGCAGCGCTGGTGCCTGCACTGCGACAAGTGCCTGTTCACGTTCCTCTGCTTCGCGGTCTTCCTGACCCCGGCCGAGGCGGAGGCGATGTTCGGCGGGAACCCGCTGGCCGACGTCACGCTGGCCGACGGGTTCCGGAGGCTGTGGGCCACGGAGAAGCCGTTCGACTGCGTGGGCGAGCGGGCCGAGAGCGCGGCGGCGATGGCGCACCTGGCGGCCAGCCGGTCGTGGGGCGACGCGCCGGTCGTGCGGGCGCTCGGCGCCGAGGCCGCGGCCGCCGCGGAGGTCACCGGCGCGACCGTCGCGCGGTTCCTCCCGCCGCGCGGCGAGCACGCCATCCCGGAGCGGTACCTCGAGTCCCTGCAGCGGGTGCTGGCGGACGCCCGCAGCGCCGTCGCCTGAGCGAGGACCTCTTCCGCTTGCCTCTCGGCCCCTCTGCAGGGGCCCGCGCCGAGCGTGCGAGGCGTGGGGGGCAGAGGGGTCCTTCACTACGCTCGCCCCGTGACGACCGAGCACGGTCCGGCGCCGCTGGCCGAGCGGCTGCGGGCGCAGGGCCTGCGGCTGACCCCGCAGCGCCAGCAGGTGCTGGCCGCCGTCGCCGCGCTCGACCACGCCACCCCCGAGGCCATCGGCGCGCGGCTGCGCGAGGAGGCCGGGCCCGGCGGCGCGGCGCCGGACACCTCGACCGTCTACCGCACCCTGGAGCTCCTCGAGCGGCTCGGCCTGGTCTGGCACACCCACGTGGCCAAGGGCGCGCCGGTCTACCACGCCTCCGAGCACCCGCACCTGCACGTGGTCTGCGCCACCTGCGGGGAGATCTCATCCGCCGACCCCGCGCTGCTGGAGCAGGCCGCGGAACGTCTGGCCGCCGACCTGGGTTTCACCCTGGACGTGGGGCACGTCGCGCTGTCGGGCACGTGCCGCCGCTGCCGAGAGTCCGGGACGGAGAACACATGACCACCACCTCACCGCTGGCCGCACGGGCGGGCGCCGTCGTCGCGGAGGGCGCGACCGTGGCCACCCACTACGGCGACCCGCTGCGCGAGCAGCGGCTTCTCGCCGAGGGCGCCGGGCTCGTCGACCGCAGCGACCGCGACGTGCTCACCGTCCCCGGCGCGGACCGGCTCACCTGGCTGCACAGCCTCACCAGCCAGCACCTCGAGCGGCTGGCCGACGGCACCGGCACCGAGGCGCTGGTCCTCTCCCCGAACGGGCACGTCGAGCACCACCTGGTCCTCGCCGAGCTCGGCGGCACCACCTGGGCCGACGTCGAGCCGGGCACGGGCGCGGCGCTGCACACCTTCCTCGACCGGATGCGGTTCATGCTCCGCGTCGAGCCCGCGCTGGTGACCGCCGACCGGGCGCTGCTGTCGCTGGTGGGCCCCCACGCGCCGGAGGTGCTCGCCGCCGCCGGGCTGCCCGCGCCCGACGCCCCGTACGCCGTCACCGCGCTGCCCGACGGCGGCTGGGTGCGCCGGATGCCGCCCCTGGGCGACGGCGGCGCGACCACGTTCGACCTGCTCGTCCCGCGCGCCGACCTCACCGCCCGCGCCGACGCGCTGACCGCCGCCGGTGCCGGGCTCGCCGGGCTGGACGCCCACGAGGCGCTGCGGGTGGAGGCCCGCCGGCCGCGGCTGGGCGTCGACTCCGACCACCGCACCATCCCCAACGAGCTGGAGTGGCTGACCACCGCCGTCCACCTGGAGAAGGGCTGCTACCGCGGGCAGGAGACGGTCGCGCGGGTGCACAACCTCGGCCGCCCGCCGCGGCGGCTGGTCCTGCTGCACCTCGACGGCGTCAGCGAGGACCTGCCCGTCCCGGGGACGCCGGTGACCTCCGGCGCCCGCGAGGTCGGCCGCACCGGCACGGTCGTGCGGCACCACGAGCTCGGCGTCGTCGCGCTGGCCCTGGTCAAGCAGTCGGTGGCGCCCGGGGCGGAGCTCGCCGTCGGCGGCTCGCGCGCCGCGGTGGACCCCGACGACGCCCCCGCCGCGCTCGACGACACCCGGGCCGCGGCCCGCGACCGGGTCCGCGCGGTCCGGTCTGCCACCATCGGGCGGTGACCTCCGCAAGCTCTGGCCCGACCCCCGCCGGCGGCGCCGCCGTCGACGCGCTGCTCGCCCCCGGTCTCCTCGTGGGCGTGGAGTCCCGCCCCATGGGCGAGGTGCGCGGGCTGCGCCGCCGCGCCGAGCAGGAGGAGGTCAACCTCTCCTACACGCGGCGGCTGCTGCAGGGCCGGCTCGACATCGTGCGGCGCGAGCTGCAGCGCCGCGCCGAGCACGACGGGCGTTCTCTGGTCGACCTGCTGCCCGAGATCCTCGCCGAGAAGGGCCGCGGCCCCGCGCACGGCCTGGGCCGGCACCAGACGGTCCAGCCGGCCGCGCCGGAGGAGTACGAGTCCTGGGTCAACGCGCTGACCCCCGACGTCGACCTCTCCGCCGTCCCCGACCTCGACGACGCCGCCCTCGAGCGGGCCGCCCGCGCGCTGGCCGCCGCCGAGGGCTCGCTGTCCGAGCGGCGCCGCGGCGTGCAACAGGTGATGGACGCCCTCGCCGGCGAGCTGGCCCGCCGGTACCGCAACGGCGAGGCCGACGTCGCCGCCCTGCTCGCCGACGAGGGCCGGCACTGATGAAGGACCCCCTCGCCCCCCTTGAAGGACCTCCCTGCCCCCCACCGCTCGCAAGCTCGCGGCGGGACCCTGCAGGGAGGCCGACAGAGGCTCGCGGCGGGACCCTGCGAGGGGGCCGTTCCAGTACGTCGTCGTGGCCGGACGCGCCGGTCCTGGTCGAGGTCTGGCGCTCGGGGTTCCTGGAGTCGGTCCACCGCGGCGCGGTCGTCGTCGTCGGGCCCGACGGCGGGGTGCGCTGGTCGGCCGGTGACGTCGCCCGCCCGGTCCTGCCCCGCTCCTCGAACAAGCCGGTGCAGGCGACGGCCTACCTCGCGGCCGGCTGGCAGCCGCGCTCGGGCGAGGAGCTGGCCATCTCCGCCGGCTCGCACGCCGGCGAGGACGGCCACCGCGCCCTCGCCGCCTCCGTGCTCGCCGCCGCCGGCCTCGGCCCGGACGCGCTCGGCTGCCCGGCGGCCCTGCCCGGGCACGAGCCGACCCGCGCCGCCTGGACGGTCGCCGGCCGCGAGCCGGAGCGGCTGGCGTTCAACTGCTCGGGCAAGCACGCCGCGATGCTCGCCTCCTGCGTCGCCGCCGGCTGGCCGACCGAGGGCTACCTCGATCCCGGCCACCCGCTGCAGCAGGCCGTCGAGGCCCGCCTGTCCGACGCGGCCGGCGAGCAGGTGGCCGCCGTCGTCGTCGACGGGTGCGGCGCGCCGCAGCACGGGTTGTCCCTGACCGGGCTGGCGCGCGGCGTCGGCTCGCTGGTCGAGGCGGCCGAGGGCACCGCCGGGCGGGCGGTGGCCGACGCCGTGCGGGCGCACCCCTGGTACGTCGCCGGCACCGGCCGGGACGACACCGACCTCATGACCGCCGTCCCCGGGCTGCTGGTCAAGGGCGGGGCCGACGGCGTGCACGTCGCCGCGCTGCCCGGCCGCGGTGCGGTCGCGTTCAAGCTCGACGACGGCGGCGACCGCGGGCGCGCGCCGGTCCTCGCCGCCGCGCTGCGCCGGCTCGGGGTGGACGCCGAGGCGCTCGCCCGCTGGTCGGTCACGCCCGTGACCGGCGGCGACGGCGTCGTCGGCGAGATCCGGTCCTCGGCGGTGCTGGCCGCCTGACGGCGACACGCCGGGTGTGAGCGGACTCACGCCCCGGTGCTTGCTCCTGCGCTTGCAGTTGCTAGCACCCGTGGTTAGCGTCGTGGACGTGCAGACCCCCGGCGAGTTCGTGAGCGGTCAGGTGAGGTCGGTCCGCGAGAAGGTGGACCAGCTCGCCGGCAGCGTCGCGGAGACCGTCGCGGCCGAGGCCCAGCAGGTCTCGGCGGTGCGCTCGCAGGTCGGGGAGTACATCCGGGAGCAGCGCAGCGCCGCCCGGGTGTCCCTGCGCGAGCTCGCCCGCACCGCGGGGGTGAGCAACCCCTACCTGTCGCAGGTGGAACGGGGGCTGCGCAAGCCGTCGGCGGAGATCCTCGCCGCCATCGCCCGGGGTCTGAAGATCTCCGCCGAGTCGCTCTACGAGCAGGCGGGCATCCTCGACCGGCGGGCCGGCAACCCCGACACGGTCGCGGCCATCCGGTCCGACGACCAGCTCTCCGAGCGGCACAAGGCCGTGCTCGTCGAGTTGTACGAGACCTACGTCCGCGAGTACGCGGCGACCCGCACCACCGCCCCGAGCACCGTCCCGGGCGCCACGCCCGGTTCCGACCCGACCCCCTCCAAGGAGTCCGCATGAGCACCGCCACCACCCTGCTGGAGCAGGTCGCCGAGCGCGGCCGCCGTCAGTTCCTCGTCGCCGTCGGCGCCGGTGACCTCGCCGTCGAGCAGGCCCGCACCGTCCTCGCCTCGCTGCGCACCCTCCCCGGTGAGGCCCAGGTCCAGGTCGACCTGGCCACCAAGGAGGCCCGCACCCGCGCCGAGCAGGCCGCCGACCGCGCCCGCGAGGCCGTCACCCACGCCCGCGCCAACGGCCGTCAGCTGGCCGGCGCCGTCCGTCCCGACGCGGTCGTGAGCACCGTCTCGACCCTGGTCGAGCAGGCCCGCACCCAGGCCACCGCGACCATCGAGCAGCTGGCCGAGCGCGGCGCCGACGTGCTGCAGGAGCTGCGCCGCCAGCCCGGCTTCCGCCGCTTCGTGGTCCGCGCCGAGCAGGCCGTCGACACCGTCGAGGACGCCGTCGAGGAGGTCATCGAGGAGGCCGCCGAGGCCGTGAACGAGGCCTCCGACGAGGTCACCTCGCTGGTCCAGAAGGCCGCCTCGAAGACCACCAAGGCCGCCGCCAAGGCCGAGGAGGTCGTCGACCAGGCCGCCGACCAGGCCAAGGCCGCCATCGAGGAGGGTGCCGAGGCCACCGACGAGGCGACCGCCAAGGCCGCCCGCAAGCCGGCCAAGCGCACCACCGCCGCCCGCGGCAAGGCCACCGGCACCTCGACCCGCGTGACCCGCACCCGCACCGCCAAGACCACCGACTGAGCACGGGCCCTCCTGCCCGCGCAGGAGGGCCACGCGAGACCAGGGCCCCGGAGCTGCCACCGCGCTCCGGGGCCCTGTCGCGTCTGCGGGGTGAGACGTCCCCCGCGGAGGGGCCGTGACGGCGTCCCGGCGGGTACCCTCCGGGCATGGGGTTCGACTGGGCCGTTCTCGAGGGCCTGCGGCTGGTCCTGCTGGCCGTCGCGGCCTGGGCGTTCGTCGACGCCGTCATCCGCCCGGCCGCGGGCTACGTCGCCGCCGGCAAGCTGAGCAAGCCGGCCTGGGCGGCGATCACCGCGCTGGCCGCGGTGGTCATCTACCTGCAGGGGCCGATGACCTTCCTCGGCCTGCCCGCGGTGATCGCCACCGTCGTCTACCTGGTCGACGTGCGGCCCGCGGTCCGCGGGGTGCAGCGGGGCAACAGCAGCTGGTGAGCCGGCCCGCCGGGACGGCGGGTCACCAGCGGTCGTCCGCGGGCATCAGCACCCACAGGACGAGGTACGCGATGAACTGCGGCCCCGGCAGGATGCACGAGACCACGAACGCCAGCCGCAGGGCGCCGGTGGAGATGCCGTAGCGGCGGGCGATCCCGGCGCACACACCGGCGATCATCTTGTTGCGGGTGTCGCGGGCGAGACGGCGCGGAGCCGGAGCGGGGTACGTCATGACCCGACACTAGGCGCGGCCGGCCGTCCCGGACATCGGGGAAGACCCTGGTCAGCGGCCGAAGACCCCTGGGGGAGGCTCCGGTGAGGGCACGGCGCCGTCGTCGTGCACCGGCTGCGCCCTCCCGGTGAACCGGGCGAGGTCGGGGCCGGCCACCACCCGCGCCGGCATCGGGTCGCCCGCGCAGCGCCGGGTCAGCCCGGCCACCGGCAGCTCGGCGTCGGAGGCCACCGCCACCAGGTTGCCGAACCGCCGTCCGCGCAGCGTGCCCGGCTCGGCCAGGACGGCGACCTGCCGGAAGACGGCGCACAGCGTGGCCACCTGGCCGCGGGCGAAGCGCAGCGGCGGGCCGTCGGCGACGTTGGCCGCCAGCACCCCGCCCGGCCGCAGCACCCGGTGCACCTCGGCGGCGTACTCGACCGTCGTCAGGTGGGCGGGGGTGCGGGCGCCGGCGAAGACGTCGCTGACGACGACGTCGGCGCTCGCCGTCGGCAGCGCGGCGAGGCCGGCCCGGGCGTCGGCGGCGCGCACCCGCACCCGGGCGTCGCGGGGCAGCGGCAGGTGGGCGCGGACCAGGTCGGTGAGCCGCTGGTCGAGCTCGACCACCCGCTGCCGCGAGCCGGGGCGGGTCACCGCGACGTAGCGGGCCAGCGTCAGCGCGCCGCCGCCGAGGTGGACGACGTCGAGCGGCTCGCCCTCCGGCGCGGCGAGGTCGAGCACGTGTCCCATCCGGCGCACGTACTCGAACTCCAGGTGCGCGGGGTCGTCGAGGTCGACGTGCGACTGCGGTGTGCCGTCGACCATCAGCACCCAGGAGCCGTCGCGGTCGGCGTCGCCGAGCAGCTCCGCGGTGCCGCCGTCGACCTCGGTGGGGCCGGGCGGGAGCACCTCCGGCCGGGGACGCCTCACGCCGGCGCGACCGCGGACCAGCGGACGGTGAGCTCGCCGTGCCGCCAGCGGCGGCTGCTGCCCACCAGGGGCCAGCCGTCGTCGGCCAGCGCCTGCACCGCGGCCGTCCAGCGCTGCCGCGGCCCGAACGTCGACAGCCCCGCTGCCGCGGCCCACGCGGCGTCCAGGGCGCGCAGCAGGTCGTGCACCGGCCGGCCGGGGACGTTGTGGTGGATGAGCGCCTTGGGCAGCCGCTCGGCGAGGTCGGAGGGGCGCTCGAGGTCCGCGACCCGCGCGGCCAGCGTGAGCGTCAGCGGCCCGTCGGCGTCCAGGGCCACCCAGGTCGCCCGCCGTCCCCACTCGTCGCAGGTGCCCTCGACCAGCAGCCCGCCGGGGCCCAGGGCGGCGCACATCGTCTCCCACGCCCGCGCGGCCGAGGACTCGTCGTACTGGCGCAGCACGTTGAACGCCCGCACCAGGACCGGCCGCAGCCCGGCCAGCTCGAACCCGCCGACCCGGAAGTCGACCCGGGGCGGGTCGCGGTCCCCGGCGACGGCGGTGACGCGCGCGGGGTCGATCTCCAGGCCGACCACCTCGAGCCCCGGGACCTCCGGGCCCAGCCGGTCGGCCAGCTCCAGCGTGGTGACCGCCGACGAGCCGTAGCCCAGGTCGACCACCAGCGGGCGCGCCGCGTCGCGCAGCCGCGGCACCTGGGTGGTGACCAGCCAGCGGTCGACCCGGCGCAGCCGGTTGGCGTTGGTGGTGCCCCGCGTGGGCAGGCCCAGCGCCCGCGCGCGGCCGGCGGCCAGGCGGGGGTGGGCCTTCCTCGGCGCCAGGTTCGCCCGGCGCTTGTGCTCGCTGCCCCCGTCGCTCACCGGCCCCGAGGGTAGTCGCCCCGCCCGGCGGCCTCGCGCGCCGCGGCTACCGTGGGCTGGTGCTCCTCCGCTCCGACGCCCGTCTCGCCGACCTGACCACCCTCGGCATCGGCGGGCCCGTCGAGCGGCTGGTCGAGGTCACCGACGCCGCCGAGCTGGTCGCCGCCGTGCGGGAGGCCGACGAGGCCGGGCGGCCGCTGCTGGTGCTCGGCGGGGGCTCGAACCTGGTCGCGCCCGACGAGGGCTGGGCCGGCGACGTCGTCGCGGTGCGCAGCCGCGGGGTCGAGCGCCGCGGCGAGGTCCTCGAGGTGCAGGCCGGCGAGGACTGGGACGACCTGGTCGCGCTCACCGTGGCGGAGGAGCTGGCCGGGATGGAGGCGCTGTCGGGCATCCCCGGCTCGACCGGCGCCACCCCGGTGCAGAACGTCGGCGCCTACGGCCAGGAGGTCGCCCAGACGATCACCGCGGTGCGGGTGTACGACCGCGCCGAGAAGCGCGAGCGCACGCTGACCAGCGCCGAGTGCGGCTTCGGCTACCGCGACAGCCGGTTCAAGCGCGAGCCCGGCCGGTTCGTCGTCCTCACCGTGACCTTCGCGCTGGACGCCGGTCCGCTGTCCCGGCCGGTGGGCTACGCCGAGCTGGCCAAGCGGCTCGGCGTGGACCTCGGCGGGCGGGCGCCGCTGGCCGACGTCCGCGCGGCGGTGCTGGAGCTGCGCCGAGGCAAGGGGATGGTGGTCGACCCGGCCGACCCCGACACCCGCAGCGCCGGGTCGTTCTTCACCAACCCGGTCGTCCCGGCGGAGCGGGCCGTGCCCGGCTGCCCGAGCTGGCCGGCCGGCGACGGGCTGGTCAAGCTCAGCGCCGCGTGGCTGGTGCAGTCGGCCGGCTTCGGCCGCGGCACCCGCGAGGGCCGGGTCGGGACGTCGTCGCGGCACAGCCTCGCGCTGACCACCGAGCCCGGCGCCACGGCGGCCGAGCTCATGGCCTTCGCCGACCGCGTCGTCGCAGCGGTCCGCGAGCGCTTCGGCGTCACCCTGGTCCCGGAGCCCACCCGGTTGTAGACGGCGGTGATCCCGACGGCTCAGAGCTCCTCGCGGTGCACCTTGTGCTGGGCGGCCTGGGCACGCGGGCGGACGACGAGCAGGTCGACGTTGACGTGGTGCGGGCGGGTGAGCGCCCAGGCCACGCAGTCGGCGACGTCCTCGGCCACCAGCGGCCGGCGCACCCCGCGGTAGACCGACTCCGCCCGCTCCCGGTCGCCGACCCGGTTGAGGGTGAACTCCTCGGTCTTGACCATCCCGGGCGCGATCTCCACGACCCGGACCGGCTGGTCGTACAGCTCCAGCCGCAGCGTCTCGGCCAGCGTGTGCACCGCGTGCTTGGCCGCCGTGTAGGACGCCCCACCCTCGTAGGAGACCAGCCCCGCCGTGGAGCCCATGAACAGCAGGTCGCCGGCGCCGGACGCGACGAGCTTCGGCAGCAGCGCCTTGGTCAGCCGGACGGTGCCGAGCACGTTGACCTCGTAGGTCCGCGCCCACGAGTCCAGGTCGGCCTCGGCCACCGGCGCGGCGTCGAACGCCCCACCGGCGTTGTTGACCAGCACGTCCACGCGGTCCAGGGCGGCGGCGAACGCCTCGACCGACGCCGGGTCGGTGAGGTCCAGCGGCAGCGCCCGGGCGCCGATCCGCTCGGCGAGCCCGGTCAGCCGGTCCAGCCGCCGGGCCCCGACGACGACGTCGAAGCCCTCCGCCGCCAGCCGGGCCGCGGTGGCCGCGCCGATGCCGCTGGAGGCGCCCGTGACGACGGCGGTGCGACCGGTCCCCGGCAGCGCACGCGGGCCGGAGGAGGAGATCTCGGCAACACCGGTCATGTGGTCATCCTGACCCTGTTGCAGGATGGAGAGTCGACAGGGGTGCTGCACCGGCACCCGGGGCGGCGAGGTGGGAGGTCGTGGGTGCCTGCTCGCCGCCTCCTCCCTCCGCGTGCGCCGCGGCGGGTGGCGACCATCTCGGTGCACACCAGCCCGCTGGACCAGCCCGGCGCCGGCGACGCCGGGGGCATGAACGTCTACATCGTCGAGGTCTCCCGCCGGCTGGCCGCCCGCGGCATCGCCGTCGACGTCTTCACCCGCGCCACCTCCAGCGACCTGCCGCCGGTGGTCGAGATGAGCCCCGGCGTGACCGTGCGGCACGTCAGCGCCGGCCCGTTCGAGGGCCTGGGCAAGGAGGAGCTGCCCGGCCAGCTGTGCGCCTTCACCGCCGGCGTGCTGCGCGAGGAGGCCCAGCACGAGCCGGGCCACTACGACGTCGTCCACTCGCACTACTGGCTCTCGGGCCAGGTCGGCTGGCTGGCGCGGGACCGGTGGAGCGTGCCGCTGATCCACACCGCGCACACCCTCGCCAAGGTGAAGAACGCCGCGCTGGCCGACGGCGACCGGCCCGAGCCGCGCGCCCGCGTGATCGGCGAGGAGCAGGTGGTCGCCGAGGCCGACCGGCTGGTGGCCAACACCGACGAGGAGGCCGACCAGCTCGTCGAGCACTACGGGGCGGACCCGCGCCGCACCCTCGTCGTCCCCCCGGGCGTGGACCTCGACCGCTTCACCCCCGGCGACCGCGCCGCCGCCCGCCGCGCGCTGGGCGTGCCCGCCGACGCCGTCGTGCTCACCTTCGTCGGCCGCATCCAGCCGCTCAAGGCGCCCGACCTGCTGCTGGCCACCGCCGCCCGGATGCTCGAGGGCGACCCGGCGCTGCGCTCCCGGCTGCGGGTGCACGTGGTCGGGGCGCCGAGCGGGTCGGGCCTGGAGGCGCCGCGGCAGCTCGAGGAGCTCGCCGCGCACCTGGGCATCGCCGACCTGGTGCGCTTCCTGCCGCCGCAGCCGCCGGACCGGCTGGCCCTGCACTACCGCGCCGCCGACGTCGGCGTCGTCCCCAGCCACAACGAGTCCTTCGGCCTGGTCGCGCTCGAGGCCCAGGCCTGCGGGACCCCGGTGGTCGCCGCCTCGGTCGGCGGCCTGCGGACGGCGGTCCGCGACGGGGTGTCCGGCGTCCTGGTGGACGGGCGGGACGCCGGCGCCTACGCGGCGGCGGTCCGCGCCGTCCTCGAGCGCCGGCAGCTCATGGGCGCCGGCGCCCGCCGGCACGCCGCCGCGTTCTCCTGGGACCGCACCGCCGACGCGCTGGTGGCCGCCTACTCCTCGGCCGCCGCGGAGATGGCCGTCGCCGCCCGGCGCCGCCGCGCGCTCGGCTCGCTGCGGCCGGTCGCGGGGACGCAGGTGGCCTGGTGAGCGAGGGGGCCTGGTGAGCGAGGGGATCGGGGAGGCGCCCACCACGCGCGCCGACGTCGTCGCCGCGCTGGACGCGGTCATCGACCGCACGCTGCGCGAGGCCGACCTGGTGCACGAGCACCCGGCGCCCGGTCGCTGGCTGGTCGACCTCCCGGGCACCAAGAAGCTCAAGACGGTCTGCGGGCTCATCGTCGGCGAGCACGCGCTGCGGATCGAGGCGTTCGTCTGCCGCCAGCCCGACGAGAACCGCGAGCAGCTGTGGACCTACCTGCTGCAGCACAACGCGCGCATGTACGGCGTCGCCTACTCGGTCGACCGGGTCGGCGACGTCTACCTCACCGGCCGCGTCCCGCACGCCGCGGTGACCCCGGAGGAGCTCGACCGGCTGCTCGGCGCGGTCCTCAGCTACGCCGACGACCACTTCAACACCATGCTCGAGATCGGCTTCGGCACCTCGATCCGCCGGGAGTGGGAGTGGCGGGTCAAGCGCGGCGAGTCGCTGCGCAACCTGGAGGCCTTCGCCGCCTTCGCCCAGCAGGGCCGGACCGAGCGGCCGGCCGACGGCGGGGGAGCGTCGCCCGCGGACGGCGGGGGATGACCACCACCGGGCGGCCCGCGGCGGCGCCGGCCGTCGAGGAGCGCCCCGGCTACGCCCGGCGGTGGTGGGTGCTGGCCACCATGACCGTCTGCCTGCTCGTGGTGATCACCGGCAACACGACGCTCAACGTGGCCATCCCGACGCTGCAGCGGGAGCTCGGCGCCACCCAGGGCGAGCTGCAGTGGGCCGTCGACGCCTACATCGTCGTGTTCGCCGGGCTGCTGTTCTCCTGGGGCGTCATCGGCGACCGCATCGGCCGCCGCCGGGTGCTGCTGATCGGCCTCGCGGTCTTCGCCGGCGGCTCGGTGCTGGCCGCCTTCTCCGACAGCCCGCTGGAGCTCATCGCCTGGCGGGCGGTGATGGGGGTCGGCGGGGCCGCGGTGCAGCCGACGACGCTCGCCGTCATCACCAACGTCTTCCCGCCGGCCGAGCGGGGCCGCGCCATCGGCATCTGGGCGGCCACCGCCGGGCTCGCCGTCGCCGGCGGCCCGCTGGCCAGCGGCCTGGTGCTGACGCACTTCTGGTGGGGCGGGATCTTCCTCATCGGCGTGCCGGTCGCCCTGGTCGGCGTCCTCGGCACGCTCGCCTTCGTGCCCGAGTCGCGGGACCCCGACCCGGGCCGGCTCGACGTCCCGGGCGTGCTGCTGTCGATCGCCGCGCTGGCCGGGCTGGTCTACGGGCTCATCCACGGCGGCTCGGGCGTGGGCTGGGGGACGCCGGAGGTGCTCGTCCCGCTGGTCGGCGGCGCGCTGCTCATGGTGCTGTTCGTCTGGCTGCAGCGGCGCTCGACACACCCGACCCTCGACGTCTCGCTGTTCCGCAACCCGGCGTTCTCCGCGGCCGCCGCCGCCCTGGGCCTGAACTTCTTCGCCCTGATGGGCGCGACGTTCTACCTCGTCTACTACCTGCAGGGCGCCCGCGGCTACGACCCGCTGCAGTCCGGCGCCGCGCTCATCCCGGTGGCGCTGGGCATGGCGGTGATGGCGCCGCGCAGCTCCCGGCTGGCCGAGCGGTTCGGCGCCAAGGCCGTCTGCGCGTCCGGCTTCGGGCTCATCACGCTGTCGTTCCTGGGCTTCCAGCTGCTCGACCAGGCCGCGCCGCTGTGGCTGTTGCTCACCACGCTGACCGTGCAGGGGCTGGGCATGGGCGCGGTCATGGCCCCGGCGACCGAGTCGATCATGTCGGTGGTGCCGCGGGAGAAGGCCGGCGCGGGCGCGGCGGTGAACAACACCGTCCGCCAGGTGGGCGGGGCGCTCGGCGTCGCGATCCTCGGCTCGGTGCTCGCGACCGCGTACGCGGCCAACGTCCGCGGCGCCGTCGACGTGCTGCCGGCCGGGCTGCGCGACGAGGCGAGCACCTCGATCGCGGCGACCCTCGAGGCGGCCGGGGCGACGGCGGACGAGGCGCGGGCCGCCGGGGACGCCGAGCTCGCCGCGGCCGCCGACGCGCTCGCCGACACCGCCCGTGACGGGTTCGTCGCGGCGATGCACCTGACCGCCGTCGGGACCGCGGCGGCCGCGGCGGTCGCCGCCGTCGTGGTCCTGGTGTGGCTGCCCGGGCGGCGCGAGACGGGCACGCAGGCGGCCTGAGGGGCCTAGCGTGGGTGCGTGCAGGAGCCGCCCGCCGCGCAGGAACGGCTGGGCCGCGCGCTGATCGGCGTGGTCGCCGCGTCCGGCCTGGTCTACCCGCTGCTGCTGTGCGCGGTGCAGCTGGTGCTGGTGCAGCTGTTCGTCGTCGACGTCGCCGCCACCGCGCTGTGGCTGGCGGTCGCGCTGACCTGCAGCGTGGCGCTGGTCGCCGCCGTGCGCTGGGGTGCCGCCCGCCGGGTGCTCAGCCCGTGGCTGCTGCTCGGGCTGGTCCCGCCGGTGCTGTACGAGGCGTGGGTGCTCTGGCCGCTGCTGGCAGGATGACCGGTGTGACGACGTCTGCGGAGAACGCACCCGGCACCCTGGTCCTGCTCCGCCACGGCGAGAGCGAGTGGAACAAGGCCAACCTGTTCACCGGCTGGGTGGACGTCGAGCTGTCGGAGAAGGGCCGGGCCGAGGCCACCCGCGGCGGGCAGCTGCTGGCCGAGCACGGCCTGCTGCCCGACGTGCTGCACACCTCGCTGCTGCGGCGGGCGATCACCACCGCGGAGCTGTCCCTGGCCGCCGCCGACCGGCAGTGGATCCCGGTGCGCCGCTCGTGGCGGCTCAACGAGCGGCACTACGGCGCGCTGCAGGGCAAGGACAAGGCGGCCACCCTCGCCGAGTACGGCGAGGAGCAGTTCATGACCTGGCGGCGCTCCTACAGCACCCCGCCGCCGCCGATCGAGCCCGGCAGCGAGTTCTCGCAGGACGCCGACCCGCGCTACGCCTTCCTGCCGCCGGAGGTGCGCCCGGCCACCGAGTGCCTGGCCGACGTCGTCGTCCGGATGCTCCCGTACTGGTACGACGCGATCGTGCCGGACCTGCGCAGCGGCGCCACCGTGCTGGTGGCCGCCCACGGCAACAGCCTGCGGGCGCTGGTCAAGCACCTCGACGGGATGGGCGAGGACGAGGTGGTCGGGTTGAACATCCCCACCGGCGTCCCGCTGCGCTACGACCTCGACGCCGACCTGCGGCCGGTGAAGCCGGGCGGGGAGTACCTCGACCCCGAGGCCGCCGCGGCCGCGATCGAGGCGGTCAAGAACCAGGGCAAGAAGTAGCCCACCACACGCACGAGGGCCCCACCGCGAGCGGTGGGGCCCTCGTGCGTGTGGGTGCGGTCAGACCGCCTGCATGTCCCGCTCGCCGGTGACGAGGAAGACGACCCGGCGGGCGACACTCACGGCGTGGTCGGCGAAACGCTCGTAGTAGCGGCCGAGCAGGGTGATGTCGATGGCCGACTCCATGCCGTGCGTCCAGCCGGGGCTGAGCAGCTCGGTGAACAGCTGGCGGTGCAGCTGGTCCATGAGGTCGTCGTCCTTCTCCAGCTGCGCGGCGCCCTCGACGTCGAGCTTGGCGATGACGGCGCCGACCTGCGTGACCAGGCTCTGCGCGACGTGACCGGCCTCGAGGAAGATCGGCCGCACCTCGGCGGGGACGGCGGACTCCGGGAAGCGCATCCGGGCGAGCTTGGCCACGTGGACGGCGAGGTCGCCCATGCGCTCGAGGTCGCCGACGATGCGCATCGCGGTGGTGACCGTGCGCAGGTCGGTGGCGACCGGCTGCTGGCGGGCCAGCAGGGTGAAGCAGCGCTCCTCGATGCTCTCGCGCACCGCGTCGATGTGCTCGTCGCCGGCGATGACCAGGTCGGCGAGTGCGACGTCGGCGTCGAGCAGCGCGGTCGTGGCCTTGTTCATCGCCGAACCGACCGAGTTGGCCATCTCCACCAGGCAGTGGTTGATGTCCTCGAGCTCTTCGCGGTAGTGCTCGCGCACGGGTCCTCCTCGTCGGCCGGCCGTCCACCGGGTACCGCCGTCCGGACACCGTCTGCTCGGTGCGCCGTCCTGACGGTTCGAGGGTAGGGGGTGAGGAGACACCGGACGGGCCCGATCGGTGAACGTGGGGGCACCCCAGCGTGAACAGTCGCCCTACCCGGTTGCGGCACCACTCACACGGGGGATGACCGGGTCCGGCCGCGGCCTAGCATCGGCCCCGTGAGCACGCTGGTCGCCCTCGTGGCCGGCTTCGTCGTCGGCGCCGTCGTGGCGGCCGTCGTCGTGCTGCTCGCCCGCCGGCCCGCCGACCGGACCGAGCGCCCCGGCGACGACGACGCCCGGAACGCGCCCTCCGAGGCGCTGCTCGCCCGCCGGCTGCTCGACCTCATGGACCCCGCGGTCCTCCTGCTGGACAAGGACGACGCCGTCGTCGTGGCCAACCCGACCGCGCGCGGGCTCGGCATCGTCCGCGAGCGCCGGCTCGTCGTCCCCGCGCTGCAGGACCTCGTGAAGCAGGTCCGCCGCCGCGGGCACCGGCGTGCGGACGTCACCCTCCCCGGCGAGGTCGTCGGCGCCGGCACGCGGCTGGTCGGCGCGCACGGCGTCCGGCTGGACACCCCGCCCGGCGAGGTCGCGCCCTCGGCCGTCCCCGGCCCCGTGGCGCTGGTCCTCCAGGACGTGACCGAGGCCCGCCGGGTCGAGGCGGTCCGGCGCGACTTCGTCGCGAACGTCGGCCACGAGCTCAAGACGCCGGTGGGTGCGCTGGGCCTGCTCGCCGAGGCCATGCAGGGCGCCGCCGACGACCCGGACACCGTCCAGCGCTTCGCCGCGCGGATGGCCCACGAGGCCGACCGGCTGGCGCGGCTGGTGCGCGAGCTCATCGACCTGTCCCGCCTGCAGGGCGCCGAGCCGCTGCCCGAGCTCGTGCCGGTCGACGTCGACACGGTGCTGGCCGAGGCCGTCGACCGCACCGGCCTGGCCGCGGCGGCCAAGGGCATCACGATCGCCGTCGGCGGCGCCCACGGGCTGACCGTGCGGGGGGTGGAGGCCCAGTTGACGACGGCGGTCACCAACCTGCTGGCCAACGCGGTCGCCTACAGCCCGGAGAACACGAAGATCGCCGTCGGGGCGCGGGCGCGCGGCGGCTTCGCCGAGATCGCCGTCACCGACAGCGGCATCGGCATCCCGCGGGCCGACCGGGAGCGGGTCTTCGAGCGCTTCTACCGCGTCGACCAGTCGCGGGCCAGCAGCACCGGCGGCACCGGCCTGGGGCTGGCGATCGTCAAGCACGTGGCCAGCAACCACGGCGGTTCCGTCAGCGTGTGGAGCGAGGAGGGCCTCGGCTCCACCTTCACGCTGCGCATCCCCCTGGCGGTCGAGGACCGCCGCGAAGCTCCCGGCGCGGCCGCTGGCGCCGCGCCGGTCCTCCAGGAAGGACGGTCATGACCCGAGTGCTCGTGGTGGAGGACGAGGAGTCCTTCTCCGACGCGCTGTCCTACATGCTCGGGCGGGAGGGGTTCGAGGCGGTCGTCGCCGCCACCGGCCCCGACGCCCTGGCCGAGTTCGACCGCGCGGGCGCCGACGTCGTCCTGCTCGACCTCATGCTCCCCGGCCTGCCGGGCACCGAGGTGTGCCGGGCACTGCGTTCCCGCAGCAACGTCCCGATCATCATGCTGACGGCCAAGGACTCCGAGGTCGACAAGGTCGTGGGCCTGGAGCTCGGCGCCGACGACTACGTCACCAAGCCGTACTCGGCGCGCGAGCTGGTCGCCCGGATCCGGGCGGTGCTGCGCCGCCGCGGCGACGTCGACGCCCCCGCCGACGGCGCGCTGGAGGCCGGCCCGGTGCGGATGGACGTCGAGCGGCACGTGGTCGCCGTCGACGGCGAGCCGGTGGCGCTGCCGCTCAAGGAGTTCGACCTGCTCGAGCTGCTGCTGCGCAACGCCGGCCGGGTGCTCACCCGCGGCCAGCTCATCGACCGCGTGTGGGGCTCGGACTACGTGGGCGACACCAAGACCCTCGACGTCCACGTCAAGCGGCTGCGCGCCAAGATCGAGCCCGACCCGGCCAACCCCAAGCACCTGGTGACGGTGCGGGGCCTGGGCTACAAGTTCGAGCAGTAGGCGGGGACCGGCACCCCACGGGGCCGGGGGCCGGCCGGGGTCACTGACCCCGGCCGGTCTCCTCCTGGAGCTCGTCGATCTTCCGGGACGCGTCGGCCTTGGTGATGTCCTCCGGCACGTCCTCGCCGGCCTGGCGGGCCAGCGTGTGGAGGTAGCTCTTCTGCGCCCCGGTGGCGGGCTCGTCGCCGGTCACCCAGTCCGACGGGTCCTTCTCGGCGGTCGGGTCGCCGGCCTGGCCGGTGTTCACGTTCGATTCGCTCATGTGTTCGATCCTAGGCGTGGGCGAGCTCCGCCGCAGGTCGAGCGACCTGTCCGGCCCCGGCGGCCCGCGCGTCCTCCCAGCGCCGGCCGGTGCGGTAGACGTGCACGCTCCCGCAGGAGGGGCACTCGACCGCCATCGCGATGTGGGTCGGGTGGTTGGCGACCGACCGGATGCGCCGTTCGGCGACCAGCTCGTCGGTCCGGGTCACGGGGCAGGTGATCAGCAACATGGGACGAGCGTGCTCCGGCGGCCCGGGACCCACGAGTGGCAGAGGTGACACGGATCGCGTCTTTCCTGCCATGATGTCGGCGTGACCGGAAACGACCGTCCCGTCGTCGTCAGCCTCCTCGCCGGTGACGGCGTCCTGGGCGCCTTCGGCCTCGGCGTCGCCGCCGAGGTCTTCGGCTACGACTACCGCCGCTTCGGCATGCCGCGCTTCGACTTCGCGATCGTCACCGACCGGCCGGGGATGGTGCGCACCGACACCGGGCTGACCCTCTACGTCGAGCACGGCCTGGAGCGGCTGGCCGTCTCCGACGTCGTCCTGGTCACCGCCTGGGAGAAGCTGTCCGCGCCCGTGCCGCCGGAGGTCCTCGACGCGCTGCGCGCCGTGCACGCGCGCGGCGGCCAGATCATCAGTCACTGCACCGGCGCGTTCGTGGTCGCGGCGGCCGGGCTGCTCGACGGCAAGCGGGCCACCACGCACTGGCGCTACGCCGGGGAGCTGGCCGCCCGCTACCCGCGGGTCGACGTCGACCCGCGGGTCCTCTACGTCGACGAGGGCACCCTCATCACCGGCGCCGGCACCGCCAGCGGCGTCGACGCGCTGCTGCACTTCATCCGCCGCGAGTGGGGCGCCGCGGCGGCCAACGCCCTGGCCCGCGAGATGGTCGTGCCGCCGCACCGCGACGGCGGGCAGGCCCAGTACATCGACGAGCCGGTCGCCCGCTGCGAGGACGACCTGCTCGGCCTCGTCCTGGACTGGGCCCGCGCGCACCTGGCCGAGGACATCAGCGTCGAGGTGCTCGCCCGCCGCGCGCTGATGAGCCCGCGCAGCTTCGCCCGCCGCTTCAAGGCCACCACCGGGACGACGCCGCACGCGTGGCTGCTCGGACAGCGGCTCGCCGCCGCGGAGACGCTGCTCGAGGAGAGCGACGCCCCGGTGGAGGAGATCGCCCGGCTGGTCGGCTTCGGCACCGCCGCCGGGTTCCGCGAGCAGTTCAGCCGCCGCCGCGGGGTCTCGCCGCGCGCGTACCGGCAGACCTTCCGCACCGGCGGCGCCCGGGTCGAGCTCGTGCCGGCGGGCGAGGACCCCGCCGCCTAGGCCCCCGCCGCCCGGGACCCCGCCGCCCCCGGGACCCCGCCGCCGGGGACGTCGAGGTACACGCCCCGCACCGCCGCCGACGACGGCACGCTGACCCGCAGCGGGACCCTCCGCCCGGCGGCGTCCACGACCTGCGCGACCTCCCCGGTGCCGGAGGCAGGGGAGGGACGTGCGCGGCACGGGCCCGCCGCCGTTCCCCCGGGGACGCGGGGCCGCCCCGCGCGGCGGGGAACGCGCGGCTCTCCGGGACGTGCCCCGGGGAGTCCGCGGACACCAGCCCGTCGAGGCCGACCCGCACCCGCGCGTCAGGCCAGGGGGACGGGGCGCGCGACGCCGACCAGGGAGTCCAGCCGGCCGGCGTTGGCCGGCGCGAGCGGGCTGCGGACCACCTGCGTCAGCGCGAACCCGGCCCGGGCCAGCAGCATCGCGTGCGTGCGCGGGGTGAAGTGCCAGATGTGCTCGGCGGGCTTGAGCGTCCACCAGCGGGTGCCGAGCAGCCGCGCCGGCAGCGACGAGACGTAGGGCGTGGAGAACAGCACGACGCCGTCGTCGGCCACCAGGGAGCGGGCGGTGCGCCAGAAGTCGAGCGGGTCGGGCACGTGCTCGACGGTGTCCCACGCGCAGACGACGTCGAAGCCCGCCTCCAGCGGCGCCTCGGCGAGCTGACCGCAGAACACGTCGAGCCCGAGCACCTCGGTGGCGTGCTTCGCGCCGGTGCGGGACAGCTCCACCCCGCTGGTCTGCCAGCCGGCCCGGCGTGCGGCGTCGAGGAACAGGCCGTAGCCGGCGCCCACCTCGAGCAGCCGGCCCCCGGCGGCGCGGCCCCGGACCCGGTCGAGCAGCGCGAGCCGCCCGGCGGTCCAGGTGCGCTGCAGCAGCATCGCGGGGTCGAAGCGGCGGGGCTCCTGCGCCGCGTCCCCGTACACGCCGCCCTCGAAGTAGCCGACGTCGTCGTAGAGCCGCTGGAGCGCCTCCGGCCGCAGCCGGGGGCTGATGAACACCAGGCCGCAGGACGGGCAGCGGACGACGCCGAACGGGGCGAGGTCGTGCACGAGCCGGCCGGGGACACCGCACAGGCAGCAGTCGACCGCCTCGGTGTCCTCGGGGGTCCATGTCACCGGGCCGGGGGTCACCGGGGCGTCCACGCCGGTCAGCCTACGGAGCCGCCGCCGATCCCCCCGGTACCGGTCCGCGCCGCGCCGACCGGCGGGTCGGCCGCACCGCAGGCGCCGTCCGCGTGCTCGGCGTGCTCGGGACAGCGCTGGGTGACCAGCGCGGTGAGCTTCCGCCGCACCGCGGTCGACACCAGGCCCTCGCCGTCGGGACCCCCGTCGGCGCCGAGCAGCTCGCCCGGCACGACGAGGTAGCGGTCGGGCGCGGCGTCGGCCTGGGCGAGGAAGGCGGCGCGCACGGCATCGGCGTCGGCGCCCGCGGGACCGGCGGTGACGGGGGTGTCGACGACCACGGTGAGGTCGGGCAGCAGGCCGCGGGTGGCCCACAGCGAGGTGCGGAAGATGCGGTCGGCGTCCAGGCCCTGCCCGGCGCCGTGGAAGGCGATCGAGGTGTCCACGTAGTGGTTGCACACCACGACCTCGCGCCGCTGCAGCGCCGGCCGGATGACCGTGGCCACGTGCTCGGCGCGGTCGGCCGCGGCCAGCAGCGCCGCGGTGTAGGCGGCCACCGGGTGGCCCTCGCCGTCGGTCGCGCCGGCCACCTCGGGCGCCGGCGGGTAGAGCAGCGTGCGGACCTGCCGGCCCAGCCCCGTGTCGCTCGGCTCGTGCGTGGCCACCACCGGGCAGCCCCAGTCGCGCAGCACCTGGGCGAGCTCGGCGGTGTAGCGGCGGGTGAGGTCGCGGTCGGCGCCCTCGACGACGACGAACAGGCCGGTGCCGCTCGCCGAGGCCGACAGGATGTCCGAGCTGCCCCACAGCAGCCGGAACACGTCGCGGGGGCGGGTGCCCGGCCGGCCGCGGGGGACGACCTGACGGACGGCGTAGGCGCTGACCAGCAGCGCGAGGACGCCGCCGATCATCAGCGTGAGACCGGGCCCGGTGAGGCTGAGCATCAGCTCGCCGACGCGCAGGTCGTGGCTGCCGAGCAGGCCGGCCAGGCCGGGACCGACGGCGACCGACAGCAGCAGGACGATGCGCACCGAGGACACGACGAAGGCGAACACGCGGCCGCGCAGCCGGTCCTCGACCTCGAAGCCGATGAGCGTGTAGCCGATGATCCAGGAGATCCCCGCGAACAGGCCGACGAGGAACGCCGCCATGGTGGCGAGGACGAAGTCCTGCAGCAGCGACATCGCCAGCAGCGCGATCCCGGCCAGGCCGATGGAGCGGGCGAACAGGCTGCGCCGCGGGATGGTGGGCAGGATCCGCGGGCCGACCAGCATGCCGAGGGCCAGGCCGGTGAAGACGATGCCGAACACCACGCCGTACCCGGCGGCGCCCGCGTCGAGGGTGGCGATGTAGAGCTGCGCCACGCCGATGATCAGCCCGCCCGCCCCGAACGCGCCGATGACGCCGACGTACAGCGCGCGCATCAGCGGCTGCCCGCGCAGGAAGGAGACGCCCTCGACGACGAGGGAGAACACGTTCGACGACGACTGCCGGTCGACGGGTGTCCGCGGGATGAGCCGCCGGGACAGGAACACCGTGGTGGCCGAGAGCGCGAAGCTCGCCGAGTTGAACAGCAGGGCGACGACGATCGCCGTCCGCGCGTCCGCGGCCCCGCCGCTGCCGGGGAACACGCGGGCGACCGTGGACAGCAGGGCGAACAGCAGCGAGGCGACCGGCACCGCGCCGTAGACGCTGAACAGCGACACCTGGTTGGCCACGGCCAGCCGCTCGCGCGGCACGATCGCCACCCAGATCGCCTGCTTGGCCGGGTTGGTGAACAGCCCGACCGCCTCGACGAGGAACTGCGCGACGTAGAGCCAGGTCAGCTCGTAGCTGAAGGCGATCGACAGGTACAGCGAGCAGGCCAGCAGGTCGCCGACGACGACGGTGGTGCGGCGGTCGAGCCGGTCGGCCAGCGCGCCGGCGATCGGGCCGAGGAGCAGGTCGGGCAGCAGCCGGGTGAGGATGACGCCGGAGATCGCCGCGCCCTGGACGCCGAGCGACTGGTCGCGGGTGAGCTGCTGGGCCATCGCCGTGGTGGCCAGCAGGCCCAGCCAGTCGCCGAGGCTGGAGACGGTGATCGCCGCCCACATGCGGCGGAACACCGGGATGCGCAGGAGGACGAGCAGCGCGTTCTCCTGCGCCCGCCCACTGGCCGACGACCCCGCCGGGCGCGCGCGGGGGCTCGCCGCCTGTCCGTCGCTCACAGTCCTCGCCGTCCGGTCGTCGCGGTCGTCCCCAGCAGGGTAGTGGCGGGGGGTGTCGATCCGGCCGCCGCCGCACCCGGACGGGGAGTGCCGCTCAGCCGCCGGGCCGCAGCCGGGGCAGCGGGAGGGGCACCGGCGCCGGGCTGGCCGGGTGCGGGGCGACCAGGCCGAGGTCCAGCCGGGCCTCGGTGAGCCGGCGCAGCTCGGCGTAGGCCGCCGGGCCGAGCAGGCTGGTGAGCTCGGCGGCGTAGGTGACCACCAGCGGCTCGGGGGAGACGTGCGCGGCCGGGGAGCCGGTGCACCACCAGTGCAGGTCGGCGCCGCCCGGGCCCCAGCCGCGGCGGTCGAACTCGCCGATCGTGCTCACCAGCACCGTCGTCCCGTCGGGCCGCTCGACCTCCTCCTGCTCGCGGCGCACCGGCAGCTGCCAGCAGACGTCGGGCTTGGTGAGCAGCGGGTGCAGTTCCTCGCGCAGCGCCATCCGGTGCAGCGCGCAGCCGGTGCCGCCCGGGAAGCCGGGGCGGTTGAGGAAGACGCAGGCGCCGTCGACCAGGCGGGTGCGCAGCGAGCGGACGCCGCCCTCCTCGTCGGCGTCGTCCTCCTCGGTCCAGGCGCCGCGGCCGAGCGGCGCGAGCTGCCAGTCCTCGTCGGTGAGGTCGGCGACGGCGGCGGTCACCCGGGCGAGGTCGTCCTCGTCGCTGAAGAACGCGCCGTGGCTGCAGCAGCCGTCGTCGGCCCGGCCCTCGACGACGCCGGCGCAGCCGCGGCCGAACACGCAGGTCCAGGCCGAGGACAGCCAGGTGAGGTCGGCGCGGACGACGTGCCGCGGGTCGGCCGGGTCCGGGAACTCGATCCACTCGCGGGCGAAGTCCGGGTCGACCTCCGGCGGTACGTCCTGCACCGGTCCAGCCTAGGGACGGCCCGACCGGCAGACTGACCGCATGCGGCTCGGGGTGCTGGACGTCGGCTCGAACACCGTCCACCTGCTCGTGGTGGACGCCCACCGCGGCGGCCACCCCACCCCGACGTACGACGACCGCGCGGTCCTGCGCCTGGCCGAGCACGTCGGCAAGGACGACGTCCTCTCCAGGACCGGGGAGAAGGCGCTGGTCACCGCCGTGCGCAAGGCATGCCGGCGGGCCGAGGAGCAGGGCTGCGACGAGGTCCTCGCGCTGGTCACCTCGGCCATCCGCGAGGCGGTCAACGGCATGGAGGTGCTCGACCGCGTCCGCGCGCAGACCGGCGTCGAGCTGCAGGTGACCAGCGGCGAGGAGGAGGCCCGGCTGACCTTCCTCGCCGTCCGCCGCTGGTACGGGTGGAGCGCGGGCCGGCTGCTGGTCCTCGACATCGGCGGCGGCTCGCTCGAGCTGGCCAGCGGCGTCGACGAGGACCCCGACGTCGCGCTGTCGGTGCCGCTGGGCGCCGGGCGGATGACCCGCCGCTTCCTGCAGGACGCCGCCGAGGGCGGCCGGCCCGACCTCGCGGCCCTGGAGGCGCTGGGCGAGCACGCGGCCGACGTGCTCAAGCCGGCGGCGAAGAAGCTCCGCGGCGCCGGCGCGCCGGACCTGGTGGCGGCGACCAGCAAGACCTTCCGCACGCTGGCCCGGCTGACCGGCGCGGCGCCCTACTCGGCCGGCCTGCGGGTCCCCCGCGAGCTCACCCTCGACGGCCTCGGCCAGCTGATCGGCTTCGTGTCCCGCATCGAGGCACGCAGCCTCGCCGAGCTGCGCGGCGTGTCGCCCGACCGCGCCCACCAGGTGCCGGCCGGTGCCGTGGTGGCGCAGGCGGCCATGCAGGCGCTGGAACTACCCTCCGTCAAGATCTGTCCGTGGGCGCTGCGCGAGGGCGTCATCCTGCGGCGACTGGACTCCTTGGGAGACGCGTGATGGCCCAGCCCCGCAGGGACCCCGACCCCGGGCGCGGCCCGGAGACCGGCGGCCGGCCGCTGGCCGACATCCTGCGCGAGGCCGGCATCGAGGCACCGCGCAGCGTGCGCCGGCGCCGCGGCGACACCGGCGACATCCCGATCAAGCAGCGCCGCCGGGACCCCGACACCGAGGACGCACCCAACCCCGGCCGCCGCGCCGGCGACACCGGCCGGGTCTCCGAGACCGGCCGGCTGTCCCGCGACACGGGACCGGTCGCCGACACCGGCCGCCCGGCGCGGGACCGGGCCGCGGAGAAGGCGGCCGCGCGGGCCGAGAAGGCGGGCCGGGCCGAGAAGGCCGCGGAGAAGGCCGCCGGGAGGGCGGCCGAGAAGGCCAGGAGGACCCGGGACACCGGTCGCGTCGCGGGGGCGCCGGCCGAGGACGGGCGCGGTCCGGCCGAGCCGTCGACCGCGGCCATCCCGGGCATCCGGCCCTCCCGCAAGCCCGGCGTCCCCGGCGCCTCGGCGGCGGGGCCCACCCCGGCCACCGGACCGATCCCGGTCACCCGCGCCGGGGAGACCGAGGTCCTCGACGAGCCGCTGGGCGCCAAGGAGGGCGCGCTGGCCTGGCTGCGCTTCGCCGGCGAGCTGGTCCTGGCGCTGGCCGCCGGTGTCGGCATCTACTTCCTGGCCACCGTCGTCTGGGAGCAGGTGCCGCAGGTCGCGGTGGTCCTCGCCCCGCTCGCGGTGACCGGCCTGGTCGCCGGCGTGGGCGCCTGGCGGCAGCGCACCGGCCGCGAGCCCACCGGGCTGCGGCTGGTCGCCGTCCTCGTGTTCGCCGGGACGCTGCTCACCATCGCCCCGGCCGCCGGGCTGCTCGCCGGCACCTGAGGTGCCGCCGGGCAGCCCGGCGGCACCTCACTCGTCCTCGTCGTCCTCGTCGGCGCCGGCCTGGCCGAACTGCTCGACGATCGCCGCGCTGAACGCGTCGAGGTCGTCGGGGTTGCGGCTGGTGACCAGGTTGCCGTCGACGACGACCTCCTCGTCGACCCACTTCGCGCCTGCGTTGCGCAGGTCGGTCTGCAGCGACGGCCACGACGTCATCCGGCGACCGCGGACGACGTCGGCCTCCGCCAGCACCCACGGCGCGTGGCAGATCGCCGCGACCGGCTTGTCCGCGTCGAAGAACGCCTTCACGAAGGCGACGGCGTCGGCGTCGGCACGGACGAAGTCGCCGTTGATGACGCCGCCGGGCAGGACCAGCGCCGCGTAGTCCTCGGGGTCGGCCGAGGCGACGGTCGTGTCCACCTTCCTCGTGTCGCCCTTGTCGATGTGCTGGTACATCGTGATGCTGCCGCCGTCCAGCGAGACCAGCTCCGGCTCGGCCCCGGCGTCCTCCAGCGCCTGCCACGGCCGCTCGAGCTCGACCTGCTCGACGCCGTCGGTCGCGAGCACGGCCACCTTCATCCCGTCCAGTTCTCCTGCCATGCGGGCGCGGCTACCCGGCACCGGGAGGCGGCACACCCGCGCGCACTACCGTCCGACGCGGGGTCGATGCGGCGTCCGGCGCACACCGAGAGCTGGGAGAACGGGATGGCACAGCGGCAGGGCCTGGCGGTCTACGGCGGCGGGAAGATGGGCGAGGCGCTGCTGGCCGGGCTGGTGAAGAGGCAGGGCCCGGACGGCGTCGTCGTCTGCGAGCGGCACCCGGAGCGGGGCCGCGAGCTCGCCACCCGCTACGGCATCGACGTCGTCGGGATCGAGGAGGCGGCCGCCCGCGCGCGGGTGCTGCTCCTGGCGGTCAAGCCGCAGGACCTGCCGGGGCTGCTGGAGCGGCTGGCGCCGTCGGTGGACCCCGGGCACCTGGTGGTGAGCATCGCCGCCGGCATCTCCACCGCCACGATCGAGGCGGCGCTGCCGGCCGGCGTGCCGGTGGTGCGGGTCATGCCCAACACCCCGGCGCTGGTCGACGAGGGGATGAGCGTGCTCTCGGCCGGGGCGTCGGCGGGCGAGGCCGAGCTGGACGAGGCCGAGGCGCTGCTGTCCACCGTCGGCCGGGTGGCGCGGGTGCCCGAGTACCAGCAGGACGCGGTGACGGCGCTGTCCGGCAGCGGGCCCGCCTACTTCTTCTACCTCGTCGAGGCGATGGTCGACGCCGGGGTGCTGCTCGGCCTGCCGCGGGCGCTGACCACCGAGCTGGTGGTCCAGACGGCGCTGGGGTCAGCGGTGATGCTGCGCGAGTCGGGGGAGCACCCGGCCCAGCTGCGGGACGCGGTGAGCAGCCCCGGCGGCACCACCATCGCCGGCATCCGGGAGCTGGAGCGGCACTCGGTGCGCTCGGCGCTCATCGCGGCCATCGAGGCGGCCGCCCGCCGCTCGGTGGAGCTCGGCCGGGCCGACGGGAGCCGGTGACGGTAACCCGGCAGCGGCCGAAGAGGGGGACGCTGCGTGATCGTGTCGACACGTCCACGTGGAGACGCGCCGACACGGCTGTGAAGCGAGTTGCATAGGTGTAGTTCTGACAGGGACGGACCGTTCCCCGTGTTCGTTTCTTCCATCGCTTCTGTCACGCGGGCCCCCCTACTCTCTGTGTCAGCACGTGCGTGTCCCGTAGTCGGTGGGGAAGCCGACGCCCGACGCGTGCTAGGTCCGGAGAGCTGATCATGACCATGCCCCAGCGCACCAACGCCGCCTACGTCCGCCCGGCCGTCCCCGGCCCGCGCCCCATGGCCCGCCCGATGCCGGCCGCCGCCGTCGCGCGCCCCGTCGGCCCGGCCCACCCCGCGGCGATGCCCGTCGGCCGCCCGGCCGTCCCGCAGCCGCGCGCCGCGGTCACCTTCCTGACCGTCGCCGAGGTCGCCAGCATGATGCGCGTCTCCAAGATGACCGTGTACCGCCTCGTGCACGCCGGCGAGCTGTCCGCCGTCCGCGTCGGCCGCTCCTTCCGCGTCCCCGAGCGCGCCGTCCAGGACTACCTGCGCGACGCCTACACCGACATCGCCTGACGAAGGACCTCCCTGCTCCCACGCCTCGCTCCGCCCGGCGCGGGCCCCTGCAGGGAGGCCGTTCCATCCCCTCGCCAGGGGGAGATCCATCCGGCCCGGTTCCCGCGGCAGCGTCGCCGCGGGGGCGCCGGGTAGGCTCGGGCGCCGAGCGACACCCCGGCCCCGGCCGGAGCCTGTCGCACACGAGCTGATCCACACTCGCGTGGCGTCCGGTTCCGAACCAGCGGTCCCCGGCGCGACACGCGGCAACGACGTCGGGAGCAGGACATGGGTTCGGTCATCAAGAAGCGCCGCAAGCGGATGGCGAAGAAGAAGCACCGCAAGCTGCTGAAGAAGACCCGCGTGCAGCGTCGCAACAAGAAGTGAGCTGACGCTCGTGCCGCCCGCCGTCGTCCTCGTCACCGGTGTCAGCCGGTGGCTCGGTGGTGCGCTGGCGGCCGAGCTCGCTCGCGACCCGTCCATCGACCGGGTCATCGGGGTCGACACCGTCCCCCCGTCGGCGGAGCTGCTCCGCCGCCTCGGCCGCACCGAGTTCGTGCGCGCCGACATCCGCAACCCGCTGATCGGCAAGGTCATCAGCACCGCGGCGGTCGACACCGTCGTGCACATGAACATCAGCTCCACGCCCGCCGGTGCCGGCGGGCGGGGGCCGATGAAGGAGCTCAACGTCATCGGGACGATGCAGCTCCTCGCCGCCTGCCAGCGCGCGCCCTCGGTGCGCCGGCTGGTGCTCAAGTCGACCAGCGCCGTGTACGGTGCCTCCCCGCGCGACCCCGCCGTCTTCACCGAGGCGATGCAGGCGCGCCGGGTGCCCTCGGGCGGGTTCGCCAAGGACAGCCTCGACATCGAGGGCTACGTGCGGTCCTTCGCGCGCCGCCGTCCCGACGTCGGGGTCGCGGTCCTGCGGTTCACCAACTTCATCGGCCCGCGCATCGACTCGGTGCTCACCGGGTTCCTGCGCATGCCCGTCGTCCCCACCGCCCTCGGCTACGACGCCCGGGTGCAGCTGCTGCACGAGGACGACGCCCTCGGCGTCCTCGCCCGCGCGACGAGCGGGGACTTCGCGGGGACGGTGAACGTCGGGGGAGAGGGCACGTTGCTGCTCTCCCAGGTCATCCGCCGGCTGGGCCGGCTGCAGCTGCCGGTGCCCTCGCCGGCGCTGGGCTCCCTCGGCCGGCTCACCCGCCGCTTCGGCTACGTCGACTACTCCCCGGAGCAGATGCGCTTCCTCAACTTCGGCCGGGTCGTGGACACGACCGTGCTGCGCAGAGAGTTCGGCTACACCCCCCGCTACACCACCGCCGAGGCGCTGGCCGACTACGCGCGCACCGTGCCGCCGGTGGTCCCGCCGACCCTGGTCGGCGAGGTGGCCGACCAGGCCCGCGGGCTGGTCGCGCGGGCCGGGTCGGTCGCCTCCTCCGTGGGGACGACGGTGCAGGGCCGGCTGCGGCCGTCGCCGGCCCCGCCGGGACTGCGGGCGGTGCGCGATGCCTGAGGCCCGCGTCATCCGGCTGCGTCCCGACGACGACGGCCGGCCGCACGTCCCGCCGCCGGCGGACCCGAGCTGGGACGAGCAGGTGGCCGGTGGCCTGGAGTTCCTCCGCCGCCGCCTGACCGGCGAGTACGAGACGGACGAGTTCGGCCTCGACACCGACCTCACCGACCACGTGCTCCTGCCGGTCCTGCGGCCGCTGTTCAACCGGTGGTTCCGCGTCGAGACCCACGGCATCGAGAACGTGCCCACCGACGGCGGGGCGCTGGTGGTGGCGAACCACTCCGGCACGCTGCCGGTCGACGCGCTCATGGCCACCGTCGCGCTGCACGACGACCACCCGGCGCAGCGGCGGTTCCGGCTGCTCGGCGCCGACCTGGTCTTCGACCTGCCCTTCGTCGGGTCGCTGGCCCGCAAGTTCGGCGCCACGCTGGCCTGCAGCGAGGACGCCGAGCGGCTGCTGTGCGCCGACGAGCTGGTCGGCGTCTTCCCCGAGGGGTTCAAGGGGATCGGCAAGCCGTTCCGCGACCGGTACACGCTGCAGCGGTTCGGCCGGGGCGGTTTCGTCACGGCGGCTCTGCGCACCGGCAAGCCGATCGTCCCGTGCGCCATCGTGGGCGCCGAGGAGATCTACCCGATGGTCGGCAACGCGAGGACCCTCGCGCGGCTGCTGGGGCTGCCCTACTTCCCGGTGACGCCGACCTTCCCCGCGCTCGGACCGCTCGGGCTGGTGCCGCTGCCGTCGAAGTGGCTGATCGCCTTCGGCGAGCCGATCGAGACGGCGCACTACGGCCCGGCCGCCGCCGAGGACCCGATGCTGGTGTTCAACCTGACCGACCAGGTCCGGGAGACCATCCAGCACTCGATCTACCAGCTGCTCCTGCAGCGCAAGTCCGTCTTCTCCTGACCCGCGACGAGTGCGGGCCCGGAGGGTCCGCCGAGGAGCGGGTCGGAGTCGCACTGCGGGGTGGGAGACGGCACGTGCTCGCGGGTGCCGAGGTGACGCGCCCTGCGAGGTGCCGCGAGGGTGGGGGCCGGAGGCTCCCGCGACCGAGCGGCAGGAAGGGCTCCACGCGGCAGGGGGACGGCACGTGGCCGCGGTGTCGGCCGGAGGCCGACGGATCAGAACGGCCAGGCGTTGCGGCGGCGGAGGGCGACCGCGCCACCGACGACGCCACCGGTGACCGCCGCGGCCGCCACGGTGGGGACGCCGATCCGGGCGGCCTTCCGGCCGGTGCGGAAGTCGCGGACGGTCCAGTCGCGGGAGCGGGCGACCGCGCGCAGCTCGGTGTCGGGGTTCACCGCCACCGCCGTCCCGGTCAGGGTGAGCATCGGCAGGTCGTTGGCCGAGTCGCTGTAGGCGGTGCAGCGGGCCAGGTCCAGCCCCTCCCGCTCGGCCAGCGCCCGCACCGCCTCGGCCTTGGCCTCGCCGTGCATGAGCTCGCCGACCAGCCGGCCGGTGTAGCGGCCGTCGACCACCTCGGCGACCGTGCCCAGCGCGCCGGTGAGGCCCAGCCGGTGGGCGATGATCCGCGCCAGCTCCACCGGCGTCGCGGTGACCAGCCACACCCGCTGGCCGGCGTCGAGGTGCTGCTGGGCCAGGTTGCGGGTGCCCGACCAGATCCGGTCGGCCATGAGCTCGTCGTAGATCTCCTCGCCGGCGTCGACGATCTCGGCGACCGTCCGGCCGGCGACGAAGGCCAGCGCGGTCTCGCGGATGGTGTGCATGTCGCCGGCGCTCTCGTTGCCCGCGACGCGGAACTTGGCCTGCTGCCACGCGAAGCGGGCGATGTCGCGGGAGGTCAGGTACTTCCGGGAGGCCAGGCCGCGGGCGAACCAGAACAGCGAGGCGCCCATCATCATCGTGTTGTCGACGTCGAAGAACGCGGCGGCGGTGCGGTCGGCCACCACGGCCGGGACCGGCTCGACCTCCGCGGCGGCCGCGGACGCCGCGCCGGCGACGTGCGCGCGGATCTCCTCCTCGGACGGCGCCCCGCCGTCCTGCCTGCGGCGGCCGCGGAACGGCAGACCCGGCACGGGCTCCCTCCCCTGGGGTGATCCCTCCGCCCTGGGGCGGTACCCGGCCGACCTTATCGGCCGCCCGCCGGGACCCCCGACCCGGACCGGGACCTCAGCAGAGGATCGGCCAGAGGCAGATCGGCAGCGGGGTGTCCAGGATCGGCGGCGGCGTGGTGGTGGACGGCGCGGACGGCTGACCGCCGCCCCCGGGCAGCGGGAGCGGCGGCAGGGGCAGGCCCCCGGTGGGTGCGGGCGAGGTCGTCGTCGGCGCGGTGCCACCGGTGGGGGTGCTCCCGCCCCCGGAGCCGGTCGGCGCCGCCGGGCCGCTGCCGCTGGACGGGGCAGGCGGCGGGCTCGAGGGCGCCGGGGCCGACGACGGGGCCGGCTGCGTCGACGGCGCGGCCGGCTGGTCGGGGGTCGGGGTGCCGGGGCCGGCCGGTGCGGGGGCCGTCGTCCCCGAGCCCGCCGGCGGCGGGGCCGGGGCGGCGCCGCAGGCGACGGGCAGCGGGCCGAACCGGTCCGCCCCGGAGACGGCGGGGCCGGTGGGGCAGTCGAGCGCGGTGCGCAGCTCCGCCGCGCGGGTGCCGACCTCGGAGACCACCCCGAGCGAGCGGGTGGCGGCGGTGCCGGCGTCCGCGGGCAACGCGCCCTGCAGGCCGGCGAGGCCGGAGCCCTGGTCCTCGGCCCAGCCGGCGAGGACCGCCAGGGGAGCGGTGTCGCGGCCGGCGACGGCCTGGGTCAGCACGAGGGCGGCGCCCTCGGTGGTTTGGGCGTCCATGGTGGCGAGGGTGTCGACCACCAGGTCGGCCGGCGGCGCGCCCCCGCCGTCCTCGACCAGGTCGCCGAGCTCCTGCAGCCGGGTGGTGGCGAACTCCAGCAGCGTCAGGCCGCGCTCGTCGCCGGCCAGCGCGAGCTGGGTCTGCTCGGTGCCCCGCTTGAGGGCGTAGAGCGCGTCGCCGGGCTCGGCGTCGGTGGACAGCGCGACCAGGGACCCGAGCGCGGTGACCGCCAGCGCCGCTCCGGCGACCCCGGCGGTCAGCCGGGACCGCCACGCCGGGCGGCGGGGAGCCGGCCGCGCGGCCCACAGCCGGGACAGGCCGCGGCGCGGCTCCGGCTCCGGGGAGCGGACGGCGGCCATCGCCACCAGCCGGGCGCGGGTGGCCGCGCGGAAGTCGGGCGAGGGCTCGTCGTCGAGGTCCACGGCGAGCGCGCGGAGCCGGTCCTCGAGGGCCGCCTCCCGCTGCTGCACGGACGCGCGGCGGGTCGCCCCCGCGGCGTCGTGCTCGGCGCTCACCTGGGTCCTCCGGTCGCTCGGTCGGGAGTCGATCGACGGGAGCAACGACGCAGGTCGGGGGCCGTTACGGCGTACCCGCGGGTAACAACGGCGGGTCCCGCGCCCGGGGTCCCGCGCGTCACCGCAGCCCCTCCGGCAGCAGGCCGGCCAGCCGCCGCACCGCCCGGTGCTGCAGCGCCTTGACCGCGCCGTCCTTCTTGCCCATGACCGCCGCGGTCTCCGACACCGACAGCCCCTGGAGGAACCGCAGCGAGATGCACTCCTGCTGCTCGCCGCCCAGCTGGCGGATGCAGGCCAGCAGCTGCTCGTTGGTGAGCCGGGAGACGACGGCGTCCTCGGGGCCGTCGGTGGCCTGGTCGGCGTCGCGCATGTCCGCGGTGGTGACCTCCAGCCGGAACCGGCTGCTCTTCACGTGGTCGCGGATGATGTTGCGGGCGATGGTCACGAGCCAGGCGCCGACGTCGCGGCCCTGGAACGACAGCGAGTCGATGCGCCGCAGCGCGCGGACGAAGGTCTCGCTGGTGAAGTCCTCGGCCTGGGCGCGGTCGCCCACCCGGTGCAGCACGTACCGGTAGACCAGCGTCACGTAGTGGTCGTAGAGCCGGCCGAACGCCTCGGCGTCGCCGGCCTGCGCCTGCCGGACCAGGTCCCAGACGTCGACCCGGTCGTCGGGCAGGTCCTCCTCGAGCGCCGCGAGCTCCTCGGCGAGCGCGCCCTCGTCCTCCTCGGGCGGCTCCGCGACGGCATCGGCCGAGACGGCCTCCGGGGCGACGGCCTCGGGGTCGACGGCGACGTCCGGCTCCGCCGGCGCGCCCTCCACGCTGGCGCGCGGGTACGGCGTCGGGCGGGGGCGCGGACCGGGCCGCCGCCCCGCCGGGACGGCGGACGACCGCTCGTCCACCGGGCGCGACTGCGGCATGCGGGACGTCGACCTCCTCGTCGGCCCGCCGAGCCGCGACGGCTCGCCCGGGGGGTCCTCCCGGCTCGGCGGTGTCCCGCTGTCCTGCGGGTCCTCTCCCATGGTGACAACATCACTGCGAACCGTCCACGTCGGCCGGCCGTGCGGTACGTCTCGGTACCTCGCCGGGGGGACCGCCGCCGCCCCGCAGGAGGTGCCCGTGACCCCGCCGGTGACCGCCGCGATCCCGGAGCCGACCCCCACCGGCCTGGCCGCCCTGGTCCGCGCCGCCGCCGGGGAGCGGCCCGGCGCCCCCGCCGTCGTCGACGGCGCCACGCGGCTGACCTGGGCCGAGCTCGACGCGCTCGTCGACCGCGCCGCCGCCGGCTACGCCGCCCGCGGCCTCGCGCCGGGCGACCGCGTCGCCGTGCAGCTGCCCAACGGCGTGGACTGGCTGCGCGCCGTGCTGGGCGCGCTGCGCGCCGGGCTGGTCGTCGTCCCGGTCAACACCGCCTACACCGACCCGGAGCTCGAGCACCTCCTCACCGACTCCGGCGCCGCGCTGCTGGTGGCCCGGCGGGAGCCGCCGGCCGGCGTGCCCGTGCTCGCCGGGCCGCCCGAGGCCGACGGCCCGCCGCCGGAGCACCCCGACGACCCCGCCGCCCTGGCCTTCCTCGCCTACACCAGCGGCACCACCGGCCGGCCGCGCGGCGCGATGCTCACCGCCGGCGCGCTGCGCGCCAACCAGCGGCAGTGCCTGGGGATGCAGCCGCCGCCGGTGCGTCCCGACGACCGCGTGCTGCTGGTCCTGCCGCTGTTCCACGTCTACGGCCTCAACGCCGGCTTCGGCCTGGTCGTCGCCACCGGCGCCTGCGCGGTGCTGCAGCCGGCCTTCGACCCGCGCGCGTCGCTGGAGGTCATGGAGCGCGAGCAGGTCACCACGGTCCCCGGGGCCCCGCCGGTGTACCAGGCGTGGTTGGCGGTCGCCGACGCCGACGGCAGCGACGCCGGGCTGCGCCGCGCGTTCGCCGCGGTGCGGATGGCCACCTCGGGTGCCGCCCCGCTGCCGCAGGAGACGTGGACGGCGATGCGCGACCGCGCCGCCGTCCGGGTGTGGGAGGGCTACGGCCTCACCGAGGCCTGCCCGGTGGTGGCCAGCACGTTGGCGACCGGGCGGGCCAAGCCGGCCTGCATCGGCGGCCCGGTGCCCGGCGTCGAGGTCGACCTCCGGGGACCGGCCGGTGACCCCGAGGAGGAGGGGCCGGGGGAGGTCTGGGTGCGCGGCCCCAACCTGTTCTCCGGGTTCTGGCCCGACGGCGCCGACGGCCCGGACGACGACGGCTGGCTGGCCACCGGCGACCTCGCCCACCGCGACGACGACGGCGACCTGCACCTGGTCGACCGGCGCAGCGACCTGGTGCTGGTCAGCGGGTTCAACGTCTACCCGGCGGAGGTGGAGCGGGTGCTGGACGCGCACCCCGCCGTCGCCGAGAGCGCGGTCATCGGGGTCCCCGACCCGCGCACCGGCGCGTCCGTCCACGCGGTCGTCGTCCTGCGGCCCGGCGCGCGGGCGACCGCGGAGGAGCTCCGCGAGCACGCGGCGGCGTCGCTGGCCCGGTACAAGGTGCCCGCGTCGGTCACCTTCCGGTCCGCGCTGCCGCACTCGCTCACCGGCAAGGTCAGCCGGGCGCGGCTGCGGGAGCTCGGCCTCGCCCCGGAAGGAGGAGGCACCCCGTGACCGAGACCCCCGTGCGGCTGGAGCTGCTCACCCGGGCCGGCTGCCACCTGTGCGTCACCGCGGCCGAGACGCTCGCGCGGATCGCCGGGGAGGCCGGCGTCGCCACCCGCGAGGTCGACGTCGACGCCGACCCGGAGCTGCAGGCCGAGTACGGCGACCGGGTGCCGGTGGTGCTGCTCGACGGCCGGGAGCACTCCTACTTCACCGTCGACGTCCCCCGGCTGCGCCGCGACCTCGGCATCGCATGAGGACCCCGTCCTCCCCACCCCTCGCAGGCCCGGGGCGGGACCCGGGACGGGGCCGTCCGAGAGAGTCGGAAGACGCCCAGGCGGGTATGGTGTCGGACACAGCCGCGGGCATCCGCGCTGGCCCGGGGCCCGAGGCCGTCCCCGGGACTTTGTTCCTGCGTTCACAAGCGGTTACCGTGGCTGTCGCCGGGTGGGTGTACCGCCCGGATCCCCGATGTCGTCCGCCCCCGCAGGCTCCCGCCGGCGCCCGGGCGCGACCGCTGTGGAGTAGGCCCGTGATGCAGTCGCGGCCCCGGATCCCGGAGGCCACCGTCGCCCGGCTGGCCGTGTACCTGCGGGTGCTCACCGGACTCGCCGACAGCGGCCGCGGCACCGTCGCCTCCGGCGAGCTGGCCTCGGCGGCCGGCGTCAACCCCGCCGGGCTGCGCAAGGACCTCTCCCACCTCGGCCCGTGCGGCGTGCGCGGGGTCGGTTACGACGTGGCCACCCTGCGCGACCGCATCGCGGCCGTGCTCGGGATGGAGACCGCGCACGCGTGCGTCCTCGTCGGGATCGGGAACCTCGGGTCGGCGCTGGCAGGCTACGGGGGCTTCGGCGACCGCGGCTTCGAGTTCGTCGGCCTGTTCGACGCCTCGCCGGCCCGGGTGGGCCAGCGGATCGGCGACCTGCCGGTCCGGCCGATGGAGGAGCTCGACGAGGTCGTCGCCGCCACGCGGGCGACGATCGGGGTCATCGCGACACCGGCCGAGGTGGCACAGCGGGTCTGCGACCGGCTGACCAGGGCCGGGGTGAGGAGCATCTTGAACTTCGCGCCGGTGGCGCTCACCGCGCCCGCAGGGGTCGGCGTCCGCCAGGTCGACCTCTCCGTCGAGCTGCAGGTCCTCGCGTTCCTCGACAAGCAGCGGGGCCCGGCCCCGGTCTCGGCGCTCGGCACCGGGCTCGCCCCCGCCGGGGGGATGGCATGAGCCTGCTCGCCGTCGGCATCAGCCACCAGACCGCGCCGGTCGCCCTGCTCGAGCAGGTCGCGATGAGCGCGGACGACAAGGTCAAGGCGCTGCACGAGCTGGTCGAGAGCGACCACGTCAGCGAGGCGCTGGTGCTGGCCACCTGCAACCGGGTCGAGGTCTTCGCCGAGGTCGACCGCTTCCACGGCGGCGTCGCCGAGGTCAGCCGGGTGCTGGCCCGCCAGGCGGGCGCCACTGTGGAGGAGCTCTCGCCCTACGTCACCGTCCACTACGAGGACCAGGCCGTCGCCCACCTGTTCACCGTGGCCGCGGGCCTGGACTCCATGGTGGTCGGCGAGACACAGGTCCTCGGCCAGCTGCGCGCCGCGTACGCCCTCGCCCAGGACGAGGGCACGGTCGGCCGCTCGCTGCACCCGGTCGCCCAGCACGCGCTGCGCGTGGGCAAGCGGGTGCACTCCGAGACCGGCATCGACCGCGCCGGCGCCAACCTGGTCACCGTCTCCCTCGACCACGCCGAGCAGCGGGTCGGCCCGCTGGCCGGCCGCCCGACGCTGGTGGTCGGCGCCGGGTCGATGGGCGCGCTGGCCGCCACCACGCTGTCCCGCCGCGGCGCGCTGGTCACCGTCGCCAGCCGCTCGCCGGAGTCGGCCGCCCGCCTGGCCGCCGCGGTCGACGGCGGCACCGCCGAGCTCGCCGACCTGCGCGCGGCGATCGCCGACGCCGACGTCGTGGTCACCTGCACCGGCGCGACCGGCCTCGTGGTCGGCACCGACGTCGTCGCCGGCGCCCTGGCCGACCGGGACGGCCGCCCGCTGGCCGTCGTCGACCTGGCCCTGCCCCGCGACGTCGACCCGGGCGTGGCCGCGCTGCCCGGCGTGCACCTGGTCGACCTCGCGCTGCTGCAGGGCGAGCGCTCCGCCGCCGGCGGCACCGGCCCGGTCGCCGCCGACGACGTCTCCGCCGCGCACGCGCTCATCGAGGCCGAGACCGCGCTGCTGCGCGCCGAGCGGCAGGCCGCCGCCGTCGCCCCGACCGTGTCCGCGCTGCGCAGCCAGGCCGCCGAGGTCGTCGACGCCGAGCTGCTGCGGCTGTCCACCCGGCTGCCCGACCTCGACGCCCGCGCCCGCGGCGAGATCGCCCGCACCGTGCGGCGGGTCGTCGACAAGCTGCTGCACGAGCCGACCGTGCGGGTCAAGGAGCTGGCCGCCACCCCCGGCGGCGTCGACTACGCCGACGCCCTGCGCGCGCTGTTCGGCCTCGGCATCGACACCGAGGTGCCCGAGGACGGCACCCGGCTGGCCGAGGCGGTCACCGTGGACCCGGACGACCTGCGCCCCGGCGGTGTGGCATGACCACGCCGTCGACCGGCACCACCACCCGCACGCTGCGCCTGGGCACCCGCGCCAGCCAGCTGGCCCGCACCCAGTCGCAGACCGTCGCCGACGCGATCACCGCGGCCAGCGGCGTGCCCGTCGAGCTGGTGCACATCAGCACCGAGGGCGACCGGTCGGCCGCGGCCATCGCCCAGCTCGGCGGCACCGGCGTCTTCGTCACCGCGATCCGGCAGGCGCTGCTCGAGGGCACCGTCGACGTCGCGGTGCACAGCTACAAGGACCTGCCCACCGCGCCCGAGCCCGGGCTGGTGCTCGCCGCCGTCCCGCCGCGGGAGGACCCCCGCGACGCGCTGGTCGCCCGCGACGGCCTGACCCTCGGCGAGCTGCCGGCCGGCGCCCGCGTCGGCACCGGCGCCCCGCGGCGGGTCGCCCAGCTGCGCGCGCTCGGCCTGGGCCTGGAGGTCGTGCCGATCCGCGGCAACGTCGACACCCGGATGGCCCGCGTCGTCCCGGGCGACCTCGACGCCGTCGTCCTCGCCCGCGCCGGACTGGCCCGGCTGGGCCGGCTGGGCGCGGTCACCGAGACCCTCGACCCGCTGCAGGTGCTGCCCGCCCCCGCGCAGGGCGCGCTGGCGGTCGAGTGCCGGGCCGACGACGAGCGGACGCGGGAGCTGCTCGCCGCCCTCGACGACCCCGGCACCCGCGCCTGCGTGCTCGCCGAGCGCACCACGCTGGCCGCGCTCGAGGCCGGCTGCAGCGCCCCGGTGGCCGCCCACGCCGAGCTGGCCGAGGGCGAGGACGGCGCCGAGCTGTACCTGCGTGCCTCGGTCACCGCGATCGACGGCAGCGACGGCGTCCGCGGCTCGGTCACCGGGCCGGTCGGCGAGGCCGAGCGGCTGGGCCGCGACCTCGCCGCCGACCTGCTCGACCGCGGCGCCGCGGCGCTCATGGCGGCCGCCCGGTGACCCCCGGGCGCCGTCCCCCCGCCGGGCAGTCCGTCCCGGCACCCCAGACCCCCACCCACGCCCTCCCCAGGGCCTCGACACCAACAAGGACCAGGAGCTCGCGATGACGCGCTTCCGCAAGACCCCCGGCCGCGTCGTCTTCGTCGGCGCCGGCCCCGGCGACCCCGGCATGCTCACCGCCCGGGCCGCGGCCGCGATCGCCGAGGCCGCGGTGCTGCACGTCGACCCCGACGTGCCCGCCGCCCTCCTCGACGCCGTGCGCGCCGGCCGCCCCGGCGTCGAGCCGGCCGTCGTGAGTGGCGAGCCGGCCGACGTCGCCAAGGGCGCCGTCGCGGCCGCGAAGGCCGGTGACGTCGTCGTCCGGCTGGTCGCCGGCGACCCGTTCACCTCCGACGCCGTGGTCAAGGAGGTGCTCGCCGTCGGCCGCACCTCCGTGCCCTTCGACGTCGTCCCCGGCGTCGCCCCCGCCACCGCCGTCCCGGCCTTCGCCGGCGTCGCGCTCGGCGGTACCTCGCTGACCGCCGACCTGCGCGACGGCGGCGTCGACCTGCCCGCGCTGGCCGGCGCCGCGCACGCCCTCGGCGCCCCGGTGGTGCTGCAGGGCGGCGCCGAGCAGCTGCCCGACGCCGCCGCGCGGCTGGTCGAGGGCGGCCTGTCCGGCAGCACGCCGGTCGTCGTCACCACCGGCGGCTCGGGCACCGGGCAGAAGAGCGTGACCGCGAAGCTGTCGGCCGTGGCCGAGAAGACCGCCGACCTCGGCGGGGTCAGCGGGCCGGTCGTGGCCACCGTCGGCGCTGCCGTCGACAAGCGCGGCAAGCTCTCCTGGTGGGAGAGCCGGCCGCTGTTCGGCTGGCGGGTGCTGGTGCCGCGCACCAAGGACCAGGCCGGCGAGATGAGCGACCGGCTGCGGGCCTACGGCGCGGTGCCGGTCGAGGTGCCGACCATCGCCGTCGAGCCGCCGCGCAGCCCCGCGCAGATGGACCGCGCGATCAAGGGCCTGGTCACCGGCCGCTACGGCTGGATCGTGTTCACCTCGGCCAACGCGGTGCGCGCGGTCCGGGAGAAGTTCACCGAGCTGGGCCTCGACGCCCGCGCCTTCGCCGGCGTGAAGGTCGCCTGCGTCGGCGAGCAGACCGCCGAGGCGGTCCGCGCGTTCGGCATCGTGCCGGAGCTGGTGCCCGCCGGGCAGCAGTCCAGCGAGGGCCTGCTGGCCGACTTCCCCGAGTACGACGACGTGCTGGACCCGATCAACCGGGTGCTGCTGCCCCGCGCCGACATCGCCACCGAGACCCTCGCCGCGGGCCTGCAGGAGCGCGGCTGGGAGATCGACGACGTGACCGCCTACCGCACCGTGCGCGCCGCCCCGCCGGCCGCCGCGGTCCGCGAGGCGATCAAGGGCGGCGGCTTCGACGCGGTCTGCTTCACCTCCTCGAGCACCGTGCGCAACCTGGTCGGCATCGCCGGCAAGCCGCACGCGAAGACCGTCGTCGCCGTCATCGGCCCCGCGACCGCGGCCACCGCGCAGGAGTTCGGCCTGCGGGTCGACGTCCAGCCCGAGACCGCCGCGGTGCTCCCGCTGGTCGACGCGCTGGCCGAGTACGCCGAGGCGCGGCGGGAGGGTGAGGGCGAGTGACCTCCCCGCAGGGCGGGTCGAACCCGGGCTTCGCGCGCGGGCGCCGGCTGCGGTCGACGCCCGCGCTGCGGCGGCTCACCGCGCAGACCCGGGTGGCCCCGGCCGACCTGGTGCTGCCGGTGTTCGTCAAGGAGGGCATCGACCGGCCGCAGCCGATCGGCGCGATGCCCGGCGTCGTGCAGCACACGCTGGACTCGCTGCGGAAGGCCGCGCACGAGGCGGCCGACGCCGGCATCGGCGGGCTGGTCCTGTTCGGCATCCCCGCCGAGAAGGACGAGGTCGGCTCGCAGGCCGACGCCGCCGACGGGATCGTCAACGTGGCGCTGCGCCAGCTGCGGGCCGACCTCGGCGACGAGCTGGTGCTCATGGCCGACCTGTGCCTGTGCGAGTACACCTCGCACGGGCACTGCGGCCTGGTCACCCCGGCCGGCGTCGTGGACAACGACCCGACGCTGGACCGGTACGCCGCCGTGGCGATCGCGCAGGCGCAGGCCGGCGCCCACGTCATCGCCCCCAGCGGGATGATGGACGGGCAGGTCGCGGCGATCCGCCGGGCGCTGGACGGCGCCGCGTTCACCGAGACGCCGATCCTCGCCTACGCCGCCAAGTACGCCTCGGGCTTCTACGGGCCGTTCCGCGAGGCGGCCGAGGGCGCGCCGCAGTTCGGGGACCGCTCGACCTACCAGATGGACCCGCCCAACGCCGACGAGGCGCTGCGCGAGGTGGCGCAGGACCTCGCCGAGGGCGCCGACGCCGTCATGGTCAAGCCGGCGATGCCCTACCTGGACATCGTCGCCCGGGTCGCCGACGCGGTCGACGTCCCGGTCAGCGCCTACCAGGTGTCCGGCGAGTACGCGATGGTCGAGGCGGCCGCGGCCAACGGCTGGATCGACCGGGAGCGCGCCGTCCTGGAGACGATCACCGCCATCCGCCGGGCGGGCGCCGGCCAGGTGCTCACCTACTGGGCGGTCGAGGCCGCGCGCCTGCTCCGCTGAGGTCCACGCCCCGATGACCTACGTCGAGCCCGGGGGCTCCTGGCGGCCGTTCTGGCTGGTCGCCGGGGTCCTCGGGCTCCTCGCCGTCCTGGACCTGGTGCTGCCCGGCCCGGACGTGCCGCCGCTGCTGTGGGTGCTCGCCGTCGTCGCGGTGCTCGGCGTCGTGGCCTTCGGCTGCACGGCGGCCCGGCGGGTGTGGACGGTGCGGGTCGCCGGCGGCGGTCCCGACGGCGCGCTGTCGGTGGGCCGCGAGCGGGTGCCCCTGGCCGACGTCGACGCCGCCCACCTGCGCGCGGTGCGCGAGGGGACGGCGGGCGTGGACGCCGGCGCCCCCGTCCTGGGCGGCGGCTGGTCGGTGCCCCGCGGGCGCACCGGGCTGCCGCTGCGGCTGACCGACGGGCGGACCGTGCTCGTGCCCACCCGCGACCCCGCGGCGCTCGCCGGCGCGCTGCTGTCCGCGGTCCCGGGGAGCGCAGGCTCACACGACGCCGGCCCCGACACCCCCGACGGGCGTCCAGGCAGCGGGGGGACACTGGGGCCGTGACCTCGCTGGACACGACCCGGTACGACTACGGCGCACCGGTCTCCGCCGACCTGTTCGCCCGCGGGCAGCGCGTGACCCCGGGCGGGGTGAACTCGCCGGTGCGCGCCTTCCGCGCCGTCGGGGGCACCCCGCGGTTCATCGCGCAGGCCCAGGGCCCCTGGCTGACCGATGCCGACGGCCGCCGCTACGTCGACCTCGTCGCGTCGTGGGGGCCGATGATCCTCGGCCACGCGCACCCGGCCGTCGTCGAGGCGGTGACCGCCGCCGCCCGCCGCGGGCTGTCCTTCGGCGCGCCCACCGAGGGCGAACTCGAGCTCGCCGAGGAGATCATCGCCCGCGTGCGCCCGGTCCAGCGGGTGCGGCTGGTCAACTCCGGCACCGAGGCGGTGCTGTCCGCGCTGCGCCTGGCCCGCGGCGCCACCGGCCGCCCGCTGGTGGTCAAGTTCGCCGGCAACTACCACGGCCACGTCGACGCGCTGCTGGCCTCGGCCGGGTCCGGCGTCGCCACCCTCGGCCTGCCCGACACCCCCGGCGTCACCACCGGCGCGGCCGCCGACACGATCGTGCTGCCCTACAACGACGTCGCCGCCGTCGAGGCCGTGTTCGCCGAGCGCGGCTCGGACATCGCCGTCGTGGTCTCCGAGGCGGCGCCGGGCAACATGGGCGTCGTCCCGCCGCTGGGCGGATTCAACGCGCACCTGCGCCGGATCACCGCCGAGCACGGCGCGCTGCTGCTGCTCGACGAGGTCATGACCGGCTTCCGGGTGTCCCGCTCGGGCTGGTACGGCCTCGACCCCGTCGACGCCGACCTGTTCACCTTCGGCAAGGTCATGGGCGGCGGGCTGCCGGCCGCGGCCTTCGGCGGGCGCGCCGACCTCATGGAGCAGCTGGCCCCGATCGGGCCGGTGTACCAGGCGGGCACGCTGTCGGGGAACCCGGTCGCCGTCGCCGCCGGGCTCACCACGCTGCGGCACTGCACCGACGACGTCTACGCCCGCTGCGACCGGGTCGCGGTCACCCTGCGCGGCGCGGCCAGCGCGGCCCTGTTCGCCGCCGGCGTCCCGCACCGGGTGCAGCAGGCCGGGTCGATGTTCTCGGTCTTCTTCGTGCCCGACGAGCGCCAGGTGCGCGACTACGACGACGCCCGCACCCAGGACACCGCGGCCCACCGCGCCTTCTTCCACGAGATGCTCGCCCACGGCGTGTACCTGCCGCCGTCGGCGTTCGAGGCCTGGTTCGTCAGCGCCGCGCTCGACGACGAGGCCGTGGAGCGGGTGCTCGACGCGCTGCCCGCCGCCGCCCGCGCCGCCGCGGCCGCCGACCCCGCCGACGCCCCGTCCGACGCGGACGCCAAGGACGCCCAGGAGCTGCAGCCCTGATGGAGACGACCGTCGTCCACCTGCTCCGGCACGGGGAGGTCCACAACCCCGGGAAGGTGCTCTACGGCCGGCTGCCCGGCTACCGGCTGTCGGAGGCCGGCGAGGCGATGGCCCGCCGCGCCGCCGAGTGGCTGGTCGGGCGCGGCGTCACGCACCTGGTGTCCAGCCCGCTGGAGCGGGCGCGGCAGACCGCCGAGCCGGTCGCCGAGGCGCTGGACCTGCGGGTCGCCGTCGACGAGCGGCTGATCGAGGCCGGCAACGCCTTCGAGGGGATGCCGGTCGCCGGCGGCCAGGGGCTGGTCCGCCGGCCGCGGGACTGGTGGAAGCTGCGCAACCCGGTGCGGCCCTCGTGGGGCGAGCCCTACGTGGAGATCGCCGCGCGGATGCTGCTCGCCGTCGAGGCGGCCCGCGACGCCGCCCGGGGGGGCACCGCCGTCTGCGTCAGCCACCAGCTGCCCATCTGGACGCTGCGGCTGCACCTGGAGGGGAAGCGGTACGTGCACGACCCGCGCCGACGGCAGTGCGGGCTGGCCAGCGTCACGTCGGTGACCTACGAGGGCGACCGGGTCGCCGGCATCACCTACGCCGAGCCGGCCGGGGCCACCGACCCCGACGCGGTGCCCGGGGCATGACCACCCCACGACAGCGCTCCGCCGGCGCTCCGCGCTTCCGCGGGGGCCCCGGGAGGCGCGCCCTGACCGCCCTCGTGGCGTCGGCGGCCCTGCTGGCCGGCTGCTCCACGGGCTCGGACGCGGTCGACGTGAGCAACGGCGGCGAGTTCCGCTTCGTCGCGGCCACCCCGGCCGGCGAGGTGATCCCCGAGGGCGAGCGGGACTCCGCGCCCGCGTTCGGCGGCACCCTGGTCGGCGGCGGTGACTGGACCTCCGAGGAACTCGCCGGGCAGGTCGCCGTCCTCAACTTCTGGGGGTCCTGGTGCGCGCCCTGCCGTGTGGAGACCCCGGCGTTCCAGGAGGTCTACGCCGACGTCCGCGACCGGGGCGTGGCCTTCCTGGGGCTCAACGTCAAGGAGGCCGACGAGCAGTTCGCGCAGGCGTTCGTCGACAGCCAGGGCATCGAATTCCCCTCGCTGTACGACCCCGCCGGCGAGGTCGCGCTGGCCTTCCGGGACTACCCGGCGAACGCGATCCCGTCCACGATCGTGCTGGACCGGGACGGCCGGGTCGCCGCCGTGTACACGGGCGAGGTGGCGCAGGAGGACCTGCGCGCCGTCCTCGACCGGCTGCTCGGGGAGGAGAGCTGAGTGGACGGCGTGCGTGAGCTCGTGACCGACGGCCCCCTGCTGGTGGCCGCCGCCGTCGCCGCGCTGGCCGGGCTGGTCAGCTTCGCCTCGCCCTGCGTGCTGCCGCTGGTGCCGGGCTACCTGTCCTACGTCACCGGGCTGGTCGGCACCGGCGCCCGCCCCGCGCCCGCGCCCGTCCCCGCCGGGCAGGGCGCCACGGCCACCGCCGTCCGCACCGACGAGCGCACCCCGCGCGGGCGGATGGTGCTCGGCGCGCTGCTGTTCGTCCTCGGCTTCACCGTCGTGTTCGTCGCCGCGGGCGCCGCCTTCGGCGGGCTGGGCCGGCTGCTGGTCCAGTACGACGACGTCATCACCCGGGTGATGGGCGCGGTCGTCGTCGTGGTGGGCCTCGGCTTCCTCGGCTGGCTGCCGTTCCTGCAGCGCACCGCCCGGCTGTCGGTGCGGCCCGCGGCCGGGCTGGCCGGCGCCCCGCTGCTCGGCGTCGTCTTCGGGCTGGGCTGGACGCCGTGCCTGGGCCCGACGCTGTCGGCGGTCTACTCGCTGGCCTACACCGAGGCCACCGCCGGCCGCGGCGCGCTGCTGTCGGTCGCCTACTGCCTGGGCCTGGGCGTGCCGTTCGTGCTGGTCGCCCTGGGCGCCCGCTGGGCGGTCGGGGCGACGACGTTCCTGCGCCGGCACGCCCGCGGGGTCACCCGCTTCGGCGGCGCGGTGCTGGTGCTCGTCGGCCTGCTCCTGGTCACCGGCGCGTGGACCGAGATGATGGGCTGGCTGCGGTCCTGGCTGGCGGTCACCGGGCTGGGGGAGTCGGCGCCGCTGTGACGACGACCGCCCCGCCCCGCCCGGCCGCCGCGCCCACCCCGCCGGCCCGGCCCTCCGGGCTCCGCCGCCTCGGCGGGTTCCTGCTGCGCCAGTGGCGCCGGCTCACCGCCATGCGCACGGCGATCGTGCTGCTGTTCCTGCTGGCACTGGCCGCCATCCCCGGCTCTCTGCTGCCGCAGCGCTCGCTGTCGCAGAGCAACGTCACGCAGTACTTCGCCGACCACCCGACGCTGGCGCCGTGGCTGGACCGGCTCTACCTGTTCGACGTCTTCGGCTCGCCGTGGTTCGCCGCGGTGTACCTGCTGCTGTTCGTCTCGCTCATCGGCTGCGTGCTGCCCCGCGCGCTCGAGCACGCCCGCGCGCTGCGCACCCCGCCGCCGCCCGCGCCGCGGCGGCTGTCCCGGCTCCCCGACGCCGCCGCGCTGCCCACCGCGCTGCCGGCCGCCGGGGCCCTCGACGTCGTCGAGGAGGAGCTGCGGGTCCGCCGCTACCGCGTGGTGCGCCGCGAGCGGGACGGGGTGGAGGAGCTGTCGGCCGAGAAGGGCCTGCTCAAGGAGACCGGCAACCTGGTCTTCCACCTGGCCCTGGTCGGCCTGCTGCTGGCGCTGGCCGGCGGCAAGCTGTGGGGCTACGAGGGCAGCATCCTGGTCACCGAGGGCCAGCGGTTCTGCAACTCGTTCCAGCAGTACGACACCCACTCCTCCGGCGCGCTGGTGGAGGGCAGCGACCTGACGCCGATCTGCGTCGGGCTCGACGACTTCCGCGCCACCTACGAGCAGGACCTCACCGCCTCCTCGTTCACCGCCGACATCACCTACGGGGCCCCCGGCGAGGAGGGCCGGCCGACGACGATCGGCGTCAACGACCCCCTGCGGGTCGACGGCGACCGGGTCTACGTCACCGGCCACGGGTTCAGCCCGACGTTCACGGTGACCCGGCCCGACGGGTTCAGCATCGACGACGTCTCGGCGCCGTTCCTGCCCAGCGACCAGCGGATGATGGGCAGCCAGGGCGCGCTCAAGCTGCCCGACCTGGGCGCCGGCAGCGAGGACCAGTTCGCGCTGGAGGGCTTCTTCGCGCCGACCGGCCTCACGCAGGGCGGCGTCCTCACCTCGATCGACCCGCGCCCGCTGGCGCCGCAGGTGGCAGTCGTTGCCTACGAGGGCTACCTCGGCCTGGACTCCGGCCTGCCGCAGTCGGTCTACTCACTCGACGCCTCGCAGATCGAGCGCGGCCGGCTCACCGAGGTCGGCCGGGGAAACCTGTCGGTGGGTGAGTCGCTGACGCTGCCCGACGGGACGACGGTGACCTTCACCGGCTACAAGGAGTTCGCCGCGATGCAGTTCTCGCACGACCCGGGGCAGGTGTGGGTGCTCGCCGCGGCGATCGCGGTGCTCGCCGGCCTCCTCGGGATGCTGCTGCTGCGCCGGGAGCGGGTCTTCGCCCGCGCCACCGGGCCCTCCGCCGACGGCGGTACCGTGCTCGAGGTCGGTGGACTGACTCGAGGCAGCGGCGACAGCGCACCGCGCTTCACGGCGTTGACCGACGACCTGCGGGCGGCCCTCGCCCCCCGCGCCGCGCCCCGCGCCCCGTCCGGGGGCGCACCCGAGACCGGAGGCACACCCGCGTGACCGCCGACCAGCTGTCCGGACTGTCGGACACCCTGTTCTCCGTCAGCGTCGGCCTGTACTCGCTCGCCGTCGTCGCCTTCGCCGCCCAGCTGGCCTTCGGCCGCCGGCCCGCCCGCGCCCGCGCGCTGGTCGGCGCCGGTGCCCCGGTCGACGAGCCGGTGGCCCCCGAGGCGGCCCCGGCCGGCACGGACGACCCGCCGGCGGTGCGCCGCTGGGGCCTGGTGGCGATGCTGCTCACCGCCCTCGGGGCGCTCACCCACACCGGGGTGCTCGTCGCCCGCGGCCTGGCCGTCGAGCGGCTGCCCTGGGGCAACATGTACGAGTTCGCCGTCGCGGTCGTGCTGGTCGCCGTCGTGGCCTTCCTCGTCCTCGCCGTCCGCTCGCCGGGCCTGCGGCACCTGGGGCTGTTCGTCCTCGCCCCCGTCGTGGTCAGCCTGGTCGCGATCGGGCTGTTCCTCTACGTCGAGAGCGCCCCGCTGGTGGCGGCGCTGCGGTCGAGCTGGCTGGCCGTGCACGTGTCGACGGCGATCCTCGGCTTCGGCGTCTTCTTCGTCAGCGGCATCGCCAGCGTGCTGTACCTGGTCCGCGGCCGGTTCGAGGCCCGCGGCGGCGACCCGTCGTCGTCGCGGCTGGTGGCGCGCATCCCCTCGGCCGCCACGCTGGACCGGGTCGCGCACCGCACGGCGATCTTCGGCTTCCCGATCTGGACCTTCGCGGTGATCGCCGGCGCCATCTGGGCCGAGAGCGCCTGGGGCCGGTTCTGGGGCTGGGACCCCAAGGAGACCTGGGCCTTCATCGCCTGGGTGGTCTACGCCGCCTACCTGCACGCCCGGACGACGGCGGGCTGGCGCGGCCGGCCCGCGGCGTGGGTCAACGTGGTCGGCCTGGGCGTCATGGTCTTCAACCTGCTCTACGTGAACATGGTGTCGTCCGGGTTGCACAGCTACGGCGGGGTCAACTGACCTGCGCCCCGTCCGCCCCACCCGTCCCACCCCTCACTCCCGTGAGGGGGTCGGGGCGCGTGTTCCCGGCCCGGCGTGTTGCGATGGGCGCATGACTGCACGCGCGGGGGGACGCCGTGGGTAGGCACGCAGCCGCCGACGGCGCCGGCACCGACCCGATCGTGGCGGCCGCGCTGGCCACCGGCACCCCGGTGACCCGGCACGCGCCCGGAGCCGCCGCGCAGGGGACCGAGGGCGACCTGGGCTGGCCGGGGGACACCACCACCGGCGGCGGGCTCGGCTGGCCGGGCTCGCTGGACCGGGCCGGCGACGCCGGCGAGACGACGGAGGCCGGGCCGGCCGGGACCGACGCGACGGCGGGCCCCGAGGCCACCGCGCGCATCGACGTCGTCCCCGCCGTGCCGGGGACCGGGCCGGACGGGGACCCGGAGCCGCCGGGCCCGCGCGGCTGGCGCCGCCTCTTCGGCGGCCGCGCGGCCTGACGTCACCTCGGCCGTGCCCCTCCGCGGAGGTGCAGCGGGAGTGGGTCCGCTAGGCGGGGGAGCCGTCGTCGCGGCGGACGCGGCGGCCGAGCTCGCGGAGGAACTCCGGGTCGTCGTCGGGGGCGACCGGACGGACCGCGCGCGAGGGCCGCGGACGTCGGGCCGGCCGCTCCCGGCGCAACTCGCTCCCGGCGACCGCCGTCGCCCGGACGACGAGCACCACCACGAGCACCGCGACCACCAGCAGCACGACCGGCACCCGGCCTCCCCTCTCCAGGAACGTCCCTCGCCGCCCAATGTACGAGCGCAGGGATACTCGGGGGAGCGGACCGCGACCGCGTCCGCACACGACCTGGACGGAGCCCTCCATCGACGCCGTCGACCGGCAGCTGATCGACCTGCTGCGCGCCAACGGCCGGGCCAGCATCGCCGAGCTGGCCCGGCAGGTCGGGCTCTCCGCGCCGGCCGTGCACGAGCGCGTGGGCAAGCTCGAGGCCTCCGGCGTGGTCCTCGGCTACCGCGCCGTCGTCGACCCGGCCGCCCTGGGGCTGGACGTCACCGCGCTCATCGGCGTGATCGAGAGCGACGCCGTCGACGACACCGGCGTCGAGGCGGCGCTGCGGGCGATGCCCGAGGTCGAGGACTGCTGGCGGGTCGCCGGCAGCGAGGGCTACGTGCTCAAGGTCCGGGTGACCGACATCCCGGCACTCGAGGCCGCCATCAACGCGTTGAACAGGATCGAGGGCGTCGCCCGCACCCGGACGACCGTCGTGCTCTCCACCAAGTGGGAGGGCCGGACGGGATGACGCCCGACCGCACGCAGGAGGACAGCAGCATGGCCGAGAGCACCACCCCGGGCGCGCCCACCGGCGGTCCCGCGACCCCGCCGCGGATCGCCCCGTGGCTGCTGCTCTACACGCTCGGCCGGCTGGTCATCGCCGTCGCGCTCGTCGCGCTGATCTGGCTGGTCGGCCTTCCCGGCTTCCCGGCGCTGCTGTTCGGCCTGCTGCTGTCGATGCCGGTGGCGCTGGTCCTGCTGCGCCCGGTCCGCGACAAGCTCACCGAGGGCCTGGCCGCCCGCAGCGTCGCCCGCCGCGCCCGCAAGGAGCAGCTGCGCGCCCGGCTGTCGGGCGACGCCGCCGCCTGAGCCCCCCCGCTCAGCCCGACAGGGCGAGCCCGGCGCCGAGCAGGACGCCGGTGACCAGGGTGAGCAGGCCGGTGGCCTGCAGCGCGGCGATCAGCGCCGGCCCGCGCCCGCCGGAGAGGACCACCCGCGACGGCGGCACGGCCAGCGGCGCGGCGGCCAGCGCGAGCAGCGCCCAGGGCCGGCCCACCCCGATCGCGACGACGACGGCGAACGCGACCGCGAGCAGGACGACGTAGAACCGCCGGGTCGCGCGGTCGCCGAGCAGCACCGCGAGCGTGCGCTTGCCCACCCGGGCGTCGCCCTCGACGTCGCGCAGGTTGTTCACCACCAGCAGCGCCACCGACAGGAGCCCGATCGGCACGGCGGCGGCCAGCGCCAGCCCCTCGACCCGCCCGGTCTGCACGAACGTCGTCCCGGCGACGGCGACCAGGCCGAAGAAGACGAAGACGAACACCTCGCCGAGCGCCCGGTAGCCGTAGGGCAGCGGGCCGCCGGTGTAGGTCCAGGCCGCGGCGATGCACACCGCGCCGACGGCGACCAGCCACCAGCTCGACAGTGCCGCCAGCGCCAGCCCCGCGACCCCCGCGACGGCGAAGGACAGCAGCGCCGCCGTCAGCACCGCGCGGGGCGAGGCGGCGCCCGAGCCGACCAGCCGCATCGGCCCGACCCGGACGGCGTCGGTGCCGCGCTTCCCGTCGGAGTAGTCGTTGGCGTAGTTGACCGCCACCTGCAGCGCCAGCGCCACGAGCAGCGCCAGCAGCGCGGGCACGAGCCGGAAGCCGTCGAGCGCGGCCGCGGCGCCGGTGCCCACGAGCACCGGCGCGAGCGCGGCGGGCAGCGTACGGGGCCGGGCGCCGGCCACCCACTGCGCGGGGGTGGCCACTAGCCGACCCCGCCGAGCCGGGCCGCGACGCCGCGGCGGTCGGGCTTGCCGGTGTGCAGGGTCGGCACCGACTCGATCACGTGCAGCTCGCGCGGCGCGGACGGCCCGCCCAGCCGCTCGGCGACCCACGGCCGCAGGGCCGCGAGGTCGGGCGCGGCGCCCGGCGCCGGGACGACGGCGGCCACCACCCGCTGCCCCCACTCCTCGTCGGGCCGGCCGAACACCACGGCGTCGGCGACGGCGGGGTGCGTGCGCAGCGCCCCCTCGACCGCCTGCGGAGCCACGTTCACCCCGCCGGTGACGACGACGTCGTCGAGCCGCCCGGCCACGGTCAGCCGCCCGTCGAGGCCGACCGACCCGGCGTCGCGGGTGTGGAACTCCCCGCCGGCGAAGGCCGCCGCGGTGCCGTCCGGGTCGCGGCGGTAGCCGAGCGCCAGCACGGGCCCGGCGACCGCGATCCCGTCGGCGCCCACGCGCACCCGGACGCCGTCGAGGGGGACGCCGTCGTAGACGCAGCCGCCGGCGGTCTCGGTCATGCCGTACGTGGTGACCACCGCGACGCCGGCCCCGCGGGCGCGCGCCAGCAGGTCGGGGTCGGTGGCCGCGCCGCCGACGAGCACCGCGTCGAACGCGCACAGCGCCTCCGGCTCGCGCTCCAGGTACCGGCGCAGCTGGGTGGGTACCAGGGCGGTGTACCGGCGGCCGGCGGGCATCCGCCCAACCGCCGCGGCCAGGTCCTCCCCGGGCGCGAGCACCGCGGGCGCGGTGCCGCCGAGCAGGGACCGCACCAGGACCTGCAGCCCGGCGATCGCCGACACCGGCAGCGCGAGCAGCCAGACGCCGGGCCCGCCGAGCCGGTCGAGGGTCGCCGTCGCCGAGGCCCGCAGCGCCGCGGCCGGCAGCAGCACGCCGCGCGGGCCGCCGGTGGACCCGGAGGTGACCACGACGAGGTCGGCGCCGTCCTCCAGCGGCTCGTCCGGCGCGAGGACCTCCCGCGCGGCCGCCGCGGGTGGCCCGGCCGGGAGGACCGCGAGCGGCGCGGCGCCCTCCAGGCATTCGCGGACGGCGGGCAGCACGGTGCCGAGGACGGCGTCGGGGGAGTCCGGCGCGGGGAGGACGGTCAGCTGCCGGATCACGGGTCCCGAGGGTACGTCGCGCGCGACATAGGCTTGCGGGCGTGATCACCCCCGCCGGCCTCCCCGAGGGGATCGACCGGCTGGCGGTGTGGTCGGTGCCGATGCGCACCCGCTTCCGCGGCATCGACGTCCGCGACGGCGTGCTCGTGCACGGCCCGGCCGGCTGGGGCGAGTTCTCCCCGTTCTGGGACTACGGCGCGCAGGAGAGCCGCCGGTGGTGGGCGGCCGCCGCCGAGGCTGCGCTGGAGGGCTGGGCCGCGCCGGTGCGCGACGCGGTGCCGGTCAACGTGACCGTCCCCGCGGTGGGGCCCGAGCGGGCGCACGCGATCGTGGCGGCGTCGGGCTGCCGGACGGCGAAGGTGAAGGTGGCCGAGCCGGGCCAGACGCGCTCCGACGACCTCGCCCGCGTGGAGGCCGTCCGCGACGCGCTCGGCCCGTCCGGCGCGGTCCGGGTGGACGCCAACGCCGCCTGGGACGTCGACACCGCGGTCGCCCGGATCCGGGAGCTGGACCGGGTGGGCCTGGAGTACGTCGAGCAGCCCTGCGCCACGCTGGCCGAGCTCGCCGCGCTGCGCCGCCGGGTCGACGTCCGCGTCGCCGTCGACGAGGGCGTGCGCCGCGCCGGCGATCCGCTGGGGGTGGACCTGCGGGAGGCCGGCGACGTCGTCGTCCTCAAGGTGCAGCCGCTGGGCGGCGTGCGGGCGGCGCTGCGCGTGGCCGAGGCGCACGGGCTGCCGTGCGTGGTCTCCTCCGCGCTGGAGTCCTCGGTGGGCATCGCCGCGGGGGTCGCGCTGGCCGCCGCGCTGCCGGAGCTGCCCTTCGCCTGCGGCCTGGCCACGGTCGCCCTCCTCGACGGCGACGTCACCGACGCCCCGCTGCTGCCGGTGGACGGCGTGCTGCCGGTGACCCGGCCCGACCCCGCCCGGCTGGACGCCGTGGCCGCGCCCGCTGACGTGACCGCCCGCTGGACCGAGCGGCTGGGCGCGGTGCTGGCCGCGTGAACCCCTCCACCGCGCTGGCCCGCGTGCTGGTCGACGAGCTCGTCCGCGGCGGGGTCCGCGACGCCGTCGTCGCGCCCGGCTCGCGCTCGGCGCCGGTCGCCCTGGCGCTGGCCGCCGCCGAGCGGGCCGGCGTCCTGCGGCTGCACGTGCGCATCGACGAGCGGACGGCGTCCTTCCTCGCCCTGGGCCTGGCCCGCGCGTCCGGCCGGCCGGTGCCGGTGCTCACCACCTCCGGGACGGCGACCGCGCACCTGCATGCCGCCGTCCTCGAGGCCGACGTCAGCGGCGTGCCGCTGCTGGCGCTGACCGCCGACCGGCCGCCGGAGCTGCGCGGCACCGGCGCCAACCAGACGATCGAGCAGCCGGGCCTCTACGGCGGCGCGGTGCGCTGGGCGGCCGACGTCGGCGTGCCCGAGGCCGGCCGCGAGGCCGCGCAGAACCGCTACTGGCGCTCGGTGGTGTCCCGGGCGCTGCTCGCGGCCACCGGCGTCCTGTCCGGTGACCCCGGGCCGGTCCAGCTGGACCTGCCGCTCCGTGACCCGCTGCTGCCCGAGGAGGAGCCCGGACCGCTGACCGGCCCGTGGGCCGGCCGGGACGGCGGCGCGCCGTGGACCGCCGGCGCGTCCGCGCCCGCCGCGACCGCGCCGGTCGCGGACGGCCCGCGCACGCTCGTCGTCGCCGGGGACGGGCCGGACGCCGTCGGCCGGGCGTGGGCGGCCGGCGCCGCCGCGGCCGGCTGGCCGGTGGTCGCCGAGCCGAGCGGCGGGGCGTGGACCGACGGCGCCGTGCGCGGCGGGGCGCTGCTGCTCGGCGTGCCCGGCTGGCTGGACGCGCACCGGCCCGAGCGCGTGGTCGTCGTCGGCCGGCCGACGCTGTCCCGGCCGGTGTCGGCGCTGCTGGCCGACCCGCGGGTGCGCGTGGAGACCGTGGTCGCGGGGCCGCGCTGGCCCGACGCCGGCCGCTCGGCCGCGCTGGTCACCCGCGCCGCCCCGCCGGGCGGCCCGCCGTCGGACCCGGGCTGGGCCGCCGCCTGGCGCGTGGCCGCGGACCGGGTGGGCGCGACCGTCGACGCCGCCCTGGACACCGCGCCCGGGCTGACCGCCGCCCGGCTGGCCCGCGACGTCGTCGCCGCGCTGCCGTCCGGGGCGCTGCTGGTGCTCGGCTCCTCGACGCCGGTGCGCGACGTCGACCGGCTCGCCGTGCCGCGCGGCGACGTCGCCGTGCTCGCCAACCGCGGCGTCGCCGGCATCGACGGCACGGTGTCCACCGCCGTCGGCGCCGCGCTGGCGCACGGCGGGCCGGCGGTGGCGCTCATGGGCGACCTCACGTTCCTGCACGACCTGCAGGGGCTGCTCACCGGCGAGGGCGAGCCGCGCCCGGACCTCACCGTGGTGGTGCCCGACAACGACGGCGGCGGGATCTTCGCCCAGCTGGAGCCGGGGCGGCCGGCGTACGCCCGCGACTACCGGCGGGTGTTCGGCACGCCGCACGGGCGCGACCTGGTCGCCGTCGCGGCGTCCCTGGGGTGGGCGGCCACGGCGGTGGCCACGCCGGAGGAGCTCGCTGCCGCGCTGGCGTGCGGCGGGCCGCGGGTGGTCGTCGCCCGCACCGACCAGCGCGCGGAGGCCGACCTGGCCGTCGCCCTCCGGGAGGCCGCGGGCCGCGCGCTGGCCTGACCGGCCTCAGGAGCGGCGGATCTCCTGCAACGACCGGCCGTTGCCGTCGGGGTCGCTGAAGAATGCGAACCGCGAGCCGGGGGCGCCCTCGGGGCCCGGCTGCTGGACCTCGGTCACGTCGACCCCGCGCTCGGCCAGCTCCCGGCGGACGGCGTCGACGTCCTCGACGACGAGCGGCGGGCCCCGGGTCGAGCCCGGCTCGCCCAGCGGCATGCCCTGGACGATGACCACCGAGCAGGGGGAGCCCGGCGTCATCTGCACCACACGCATGCCCGGGGGCCGGGCTGACGTCGTGGTCGAGCCCGGAACCGACCTGCTCGACGTGGAAGGCCCTGGCGACGTCGACGTCGCTCACCGGGATCCCGGTCACCTCGAGTCGCGTGTCCGTGCGGGGGACCCCAGGGAGGTCCGGGCACCCGGCGGGTGCCTCGCGGCGCGGTCCCGACGGGGGAGGGGGAGCCCGTCGCCGGTGGCCTTCGTCACGGGATCCGGGGCGGCCGGGACGGGGGCGGGAGGACCGCGGCAGGGCCGGATCGCGCGCGGCGAGCAGCGCGTTCCGTTACCCGCGCGGGGATCACGCCGACGTCACGCCGTACCCCACGGGTCCCAGTCGAACCGTGCTGTGACCGCCGTCACGACGACAGTCGACATGACGACACGTAACGTTTTGGCTGCGCTCAGCGAACACGGAGCGCGGCGCCGGTCCGCCAAACCCTGCCCACCGGTCGCCCACGTCAACTCCCAGGGCAGGGGTGGGGGACCCACTCTTCCGGCGCGCGACGGCCCACGGGGGCCTGGTCGGAGCGCGCCTCGGGGTGAAGCCGCGGACCGCGGCCGGGCACCGATCGCCCGAACCCGACAGCTCACCTCGCCGGCGGTGATCGGGAGATCATCACCATGCCCAAGCACCGCGCACCCCGCTACGTCCGCACCAAGAAGGTCATCGCCAAGGCCCCTGTCGCCGCCGGCGCCGCCGCCGTCGGTCTGGGCGTCCTGAGCTCGCCGGCCTCCGCCTCCACCACCCACGACTGGACCGGCGTCGCCCAGTGCGAGTCCAGTGGCAACTGGAGCATCAACACCGGCAACGGCTACTACGGCGGCCTGCAGTTCAGCCAGTCCACCTGGGCCGCCTTCGGGGGCACCGACCTCGCCCCGCGTGCCGACCTCGCCACCCCGGCCCAGCAGGTCCAGATCGCCGAGGCCGTCCTGGCCGGCCAGGGCGTCGGCGCCTGGCCGAGCTGCGGCAAGTACCTGACCGACGGCACCACCGCGGCCGCCGCCGAGGCGCCGGCCGCCGAGCAGGCCGCCCCCGCCGCCGCCGAGGCCCCGGCCGCCCCGGCCGAGCAGCCGGCCGCCAAGCAGGTCGCCCCGGCCGAGCAGGCCGAGGTCACCACCGAGGAGTACACCGTCCGCTGGCGGGACACGGTGGCGAAGATCGCCGCCGCCCACGGCCAGAGCTGGCGGGAGCTCTACGAGCGCAACGTCGACGTCATCGGCGCCAACCCGAACCTGATCTTCCCCGGTCAGGTGCTGGCGCTCAGCGGCTCGACCGCCGCCCCGGCCGAGGCCGCCCCGGCCCCCGCTGCCGAGGCCGCCCCGGCCCCCGCCGCCGAGGCCGCCCCGGCCCCGGTCGCCGCCGCCGGTGAGGCCGCGCCCGCCGCCACCCCGCCGATCGCCGAGGCCGCCCCGCAGGTCGCGCAGGCCTCGGTCGTCGCCGAGATCACCAACACCGCCGGCGCCATCCACGAGGCCGTGCAGGCGGCGGCGAACGCCGTCGTCAGCAACGTCCCGGGCGCCGCGGACATCACCCTCGGCGGCACGCGGGCCAGCGCGGTCGACCCGGACGGCCACCCCTCCGGCAAGGCCCTGGACTACATGGTCATGTCCGACGCCGCCCTCGGCGACGCGATCGCCCAGTACCACGTGGACCACTGGGACGAGCTCGGCGTCGAGTACGTCATCTGGCAGCAGCGCATCCTGACCTCGCCCGACGGTGCCTGGAAGGCGATGGAGGACCGCGGCGGTGTGACCGCCAACCACTTCGACCACGTGCACGTCAACTACGTGGGCTGACCTCCCGCACACCCGACGAGGGCCCCGACCGCGCGCAGCGGCCGGGGCCCTCGCCGTCTCCGGGGCAGGACGCCGGCGCCGGCGGGACGGAGCCGCCTCAGCCCTCCAGCGCGGCCTGGAAGGCGGCGAACTTCGCCTGCGTCTCGGCGAGCTCGGCCGTCGGGTCGGAGGCGGCGACGATGCCGCAGCCGGCGAACAGCCGGGCCGAGCGCGGGTCGTCGTCGACCAGCTGGGCGCAGCGCAGGGCCAGCCCGAACTCGCCGTCCCCGCGGGCGTCGAGCCAGCCCACCGGCCCGGCGTAGCGCCCGCGGCCCATGCCCTCCAGCTCGGCGATCACCGCGGCGGCGGCCTCGGGCGGCGTGCCGCAGACGGCGGCGGTCGGGTGCACGGTGTCGACCAGCTCCAGCAGCCCGGCCCGGCCGCGGGCGCCGGAGCGGCGCTGGGTGCCGACGACGTCGGTGGCCAGGTGCCGCACGTTGGGCAGCGTCAGCAGCGAGGGCTGCTCCGGCACCGACAGCGCGGTGCAGAACGGGTCGAGCGCGCGCACGAGCGAGTCGACGGCGAGGGCGTGCTCGGCGCGGTCCTTGGCGCTGGCCAGCAGGCCCGCCGCGAGCCGCTCGTCCTCGGCGCCCGCGCCGCGCGGGGCGGTGCCGGCCAGCACCCGCGCGGACAGCTGCCGGCCGGTGCGGCGCAGCAGCAGCTCGGGGGTGGCGCCGAGCAGCCCGTCGACGGCGAAGGTCCAGCAGTCCGGGAAGCGGGCGGCCAGCCGGTCCAGCAGGCGGCGCGGGTCCAGCGGCACGTCGGCGGTGACCAGCAGGTCGCGGGCGAGCACCACCTTGGCGAGGTCGCCGGCCCCGATGCGGCCGATCGCGGCGGACACCGCGCCGCACCACGAGGCGGGGTCGAGCGCGCCGTCGGCGTAGCGGAGCCGGCCCGGCGCGGGGGTCAGCGGCTCGCGGGTGGCCGGCAGCACGTCGCGCGGGTCGGCGCCGCCGGTCGTGGTCACCCACGCGACGCCGTCGCGGCGGCCGACGACGACCTCGGGGACGACGAACACCGACGTCTCCCGCGCGGGGTCGAACGCGACGCTCGCGAACACCACCGGCCCGGAGCCGGGCACGCCCACCTGGTCGTCGACGGCGAGGGCGGCGCTGCGGTCGGCCCACCAGGCGGCGGCCTCGGCCAGCGCGCCGGGACCGGAGACCTCGAGGCGGTCGGCCTCGCCCCAGCCGACCAGGCCCTCGCCGCGGCGCACCCAGGACAGGGCGCCCTCGCGCGGCAGCAGCGCCAGCAGGTCGGGGGAGTCGGGCAGCGCGACCGTGGTGACGGCGGGCGCGACGGCGTCCGGGGTGGTCACCGCCGCTGCCGTCACAGCCCCCAGCGTAGGCAGCCGGTAGCGTCGTCCGCCGTGGCAGACCGGCGAGACAGCGCACACACCGCCGGGTCGAGGGCCGGGCTGGACAAGCAGCCGCACGAGGTCGCGGCCATGTTCGACGGCGTCGCCCGCCGCTACGACCTCACCAACACCGTGCTCTCCGGCGGCCGCGACGCCGCCTGGCGGCGGGCCACCCGCGAGGCGCTGGGCGCCCGGCCGGGGGACGTCGTCCTCGACGTCGCCGCCGGCACCGCCGTCTCCACCGTCGAGCTCGCCGCCAGGGGCGTGCGGGCCATCGCCTGCGACTTCTCGCAGGGGATGCTGCGGGCCGGCGCCGGGCGGCCGGTGCCCAAGGTGGCCGGCGACGCGATGGCGCTGCCGTTCGCCGACGCGAGCGTCGACGGGCTGGTGGTCTCCTTCGGCCTGCGCAACGTGGCCGACCCCGACGCCGCGCTGCGGGAGTTCGCCCGGGTCGTGCGGCCGGGCGGGCGACTCGTCGTCTGCGAGTTCTCCAGCCCCACGTGGAAGCCGTTCCGCACCGTCTACACCGAGTACCTCGTGCGGGCGCTGCCGCGGATCGCCCGCGCGGTGAGCAGCAACCCCGACGCCTACGTCTACCTGGCCGAGTCGATCCGCGCCTGGCCCGACCAGCCGGCGCTGGCCGCCCGCATCCAGGCCGCCGGGTGGACCGACGTCGCCTGGCGGGACCTCACCGGCGGCGTCGTCGCCCTCCACCGCGCCCGCAGGTGACCTGCTGGGACGGCCCCGTCGCAGGGGCCCGCGCCGAGCGGAGCGAGGTGTGGGGGCGAGGGGGTCCTTCCACTAGCGTCGGCGCATGACGACACCGACACCGATGCCCGAGCCGCCCGGTCCGTCGCCGTCCCCGGTCGACCCGATCTCGCCGCCGTCGCCGGCCCCGCTCCCGCAGCCGAGCCCCACCGACCCGAGCGCCCCGCCGCCGTCGGGACCCCAGCCCGTCTGATCCGGCCGCGCGGTGGACGGCCGCCCGTACCGCGACCGGCGTGACGCCGGCCGGCGGCTCGCCGCGCGCCTGACCGACCCGGCCCGTCCCCCCGGCGTGCCGCTCGGCCCGGACGCGCTGGTCCTCGGCCTGCCCCGCGGCGGCGTTCTGGTCGCGGCCGAGGTCGCGGCGGCGCTGGGCGCGGAGCTCGACGTGGTCGCCGTCCGCAAGCTCGGCCTGCCCGAGCGGCCGGAGCTGGCCATGGGCGCGCTGGCCGCGGTGGGGGAGACCGTCGAGAGCGTCCGCAGCGAGTCCGTCCTCGCCCGCAACCCCGTCGCGCCCGCCGCCGCGGACGAGGTGCGCCGCTCCGAGCTGGCCGAGCTGCGCCGCCGGCAGCTGGCCTACCGCGGGGACCGACCGCCGCCCGCGCTCGCCGGCCGCACCGCCGTCCTCGTCGACGACGGGCTGGCCACCGGCGCCACCATGCGCGCCGCCCTCGCCGCGGTCCGGGCGGCCGGGCCCGCCGCGGTCGTCGTCGCCGTCCCGGTCGGGGCGCCCGACGTGTGCGCCGACCTGTCCGTGCTGGCCGACGAGGTCGTCTGCCCGGTCACCCCGCACCCGTTCGGCGCCGTGGGCCGCTACTACGACGACTTCGGCGAGACGTCCGACGACGAGGTGCGCGCCGCGCTCGCCGGCGGCCCCGGCGGGGCGCCCGCCTAGGCTCGGGGCGACCGCAGACCGAGCGCCGAGGGGGCCAGCGCGTGACGAGTCCGACCGCCGGGGGCAGTGCCGACGTCGTGGTGGTCGGTGCCGGGCCGGCCGGGTCGGCCGCCGCGTGGACCCTGGCCACCGCCGGGCTCGACGTCGTCGTGCTGGAGAAGGCGCGCTTCCCGCGGGAGAAGGTCTGCGGCGACGGGCTGACGCCGCGCGCGGTGAAGGCGCTGGACGACATGGGGATCGACGTCTCCCCGGAGGCCGGCTGGGTGCGGCACCGCGGCCTGCGGGTCTTCGGCGGCGGCCAGGTGGTCGAGGTCGACTGGCCGCGGCTGTCCTCCTGGCCCGGCTACGGCCTCATCCGGCCGCGGAAGGACCTCGACCTCGTGCTCGCCGAGCACGCCGTGGCCGCCGGCGCCCGGCTCGAGCAGGAGGTCACCGTCACCGACCCGCTGCTCGACGACGCCGGCCGGGTCGTGGGCGTGCACGCGCAGGCCGGCCCCGGCAGGGAGCCGGTGACCTGGCGGGCGCCGCTGGTCGTCTCCGCGGAGGGCCTGTCCGGCCGGCTGGCCAAGGCGATCGGGCTGACCCGCCGCGAGGACCGGCCGCTCGGCGTCGCCGTCCGCCGGTACGTGCAGACGCCGCGCGGCGAGGACCCCTACCTCGACATCTCCTTCGACCTGTCCGCCGCGGGCCCCACCGCCGACTCGATGCCCGGCTACGGCTGGTCGTTCGGCATGGGCGACGGCACCGCCAACGTGGGCTTCGGCCTGCTCGACACCCGCCGCGGCGGCGAGACCGACGCGCGCACCGTGCTGCGCCGCTGGCTGGCCACCCTGCCGCGGGAGTGGCAGCTCGGCGAGGAGCACGCGGTCACCCCGCTGCGCGGTGCCGGCCTGCCCATGGCGCTCAACCGCGGCCCCGCCTACACCCGCGGGCTGCTGCTGGCCGGTGACACCGCGGGCGTGGTCAACCCGTTCAACGGCGAGGGCATCAGCTACGCGCTCGAGACCGGCCGGATGGCCGGGGAGACGGCGGCCGCCGCGCTCGCCGCACCGGAGGGGCCGGCCCGCGAGGCGGTGCTGCGCCGCTACCCCGAGCGGCTGCGCGAGGCCTACGGCCGCCACCACCGGCTCGGGATGGCCTTCCTCTCGCTGCTCGACCGCCCCGGCCTGGTCCGCTTCGCCACCGCCCACGGGCTCAAGCGGCCGGCGATGGTGAACGCCGCGCTGCGGCTCATGGGCAACCTCTCCGACGGCCGCGACGGCGACCGCTTCGACCGCGTGGTCGCCGTCCTCACCCGCCTGGCGCCGTCCGTCTGAGGAGGGCCCGAAGCGGTCCGTGACAGGACCGTTACCCGGGGATGTGAACTCACTCACCCCCCGCGCTTCACTTGCCGTCCCCGGCGGCATAGGCTCGTGGCACGAGTTTGTGAATTTCTTCACAAGCCCACGAGCCGCCGAGGGAGGCGCCGGTGCTGTCGTCCTACGTCCCGATCGTGGGGCTGTTCGCGCTCGCCGCGGCCTTCGCGCTGTTCTCGGTGACGGTCGCGCCGTTCGTCGGCCCGCGCCGCTACAACCGGGCCAAGCTCGAGGCCTACGAGTGCGGCATCGAACCGGTCGACCAGCCGCTGCACGGCGGCCGCTTCCCGGTGAAGTACTACCTGACGGCGATGCTCTTCATCGTCTTCGACATCGAGATCGTCTTCCTCTACCCGTGGGCCGTCGCCAACGACGCGCTGGGTGTCTTCGGCCTGGTCGAGATGGCGGTCTTCATCGCCACCGTCTTCCTCGCCTACGCCTACGTCTGGCGCCGCGGCGGCCTGGAGTGGGACTGAGCGTGGGACCGACGGAGGGGAGCTGACGTGGGGCTCGAGGAGAAGCTGCCGAGCGGCTTCCTGCTGACCACGGTCGAGAAGCTGGTCAACTGGACGCGCAAGTCCTCGCTGTGGCCGGCCACCTTCGGCCTGGCGTGCTGCGCGATCGAGATGATGGCCACCGGCGCCGGCCGCTACGACCTGGCCCGCTTCGGCATGGAGGTGTTCCGCGCCTCCCCGCGCCAGGCCGACCTCATGATCGTCGCCGGCCGGGTGAGCCAGAAGATGGCGCCGGTCCTGCGGCAGATCTACGACCAGATGCCCGAGCCGCGCTGGGTGCTCGCCATGGGCGTCTGCGCCAGCTCCGGCGGCATGTTCAACAACTACGCGGTGGTGCAGGGCGTCGACCACGTCGTCCCCGTGGACATGTACCTCCCCGGCTGCCCGCCGCGCCCGGAGATGCTCGTGGACGCGATCCTCAAGCTGCACCACAAGATCCAGAACGAGCCGCTCGGTCCCAAGCGGGCCCGCCGGCTCGAGGAGGACCGGGCCGAGGGCCGCGCGCCCGACCTGCTGGTCGAGATGCCCTCCAGCGTCCGCGCCGACAAGGCCAAGCGGGCCGCCTACGAGCAGGCCGCGGCCCTCGGCCGCACCGGCCAGTTCGCCATCGAGCAGCGCGGCGGCGACGCCGTCCTCCTGCCCGGATCGCGCGGCGGGTCCCGGTGACCGGCCCCGGCGACCGCAGCGGCGCCGACGCCTCGCAGGGCGCCGCGGCCGCGGGCGGCGGCTTCCGCAAGGGCGCGTTCGGCGTCAGCGGCAGCGGCGACACCTCCGGCTTCGGCGGCCTGGTCCGCGTCGAGCCCGGTGGGGCGGTCGCGCTGCACTCCACCGACCGCCCCTACGGCGGCTGGTTCGACGAGGTGACCGACGCGCTGGTCGACGCCGTCGGGGCGGCCACCTACGCCGCCGCCGTGCAGCGGGTCCTCGTCGACCGCGGGGAGATCACCTACTTCGTCGCCCGCGAGCACCTGCTCACCCTGGTCCGGGCGCTGCGCGACGACGACGCGCTGCGCTTCGAGCTGTGCAGCAGCGTCTCCGGCGTCGACTACCTGGACAGCGGCGGCCCCGCGGTGGACGCCGGCCGGCCGCGGCTGCACGTCGTCTACCACCTCACCTCGATGACCTACCGGCGGCGGATCCGGCTCGAGGTCGCGGTCACCGCCGAGGACCCGCACGTGCCGTCGGTGTCCTCGGTCTACCCGACGGCGGACTGGCACGAGCGGGAGACGTACGACATGTTCGGCGTCGTCTTCGACGGACACCCGGCGCTGACCCGGATCCTCATGCCCGACGACTGGGACGGGCACCCGCAGCGCAAGGACTACCCGCTCGGCGGCGTGCCGGTGGAGTACCACGACGCGACGATCCCGCCGCCCGACACCCGGCGGAGCTACCGATGAGCACCACCCACGACCCGTACGCCGGCTCGCGGGAGACCACCGAGGGGCGGGTCTACACCGTCACCGGCGGCGACTGGGACCAGGCCTTCGGCGCGGACCTCTCCGGCGAGGAGCGGCTCGTCGTCAACATGGGGCCGCAGCACCCCTCGACGCACGGCGTCCTGCGGCTGGTCCTCGACCTCGAGGGCGAGACGGTGACCAAGGCGCGGGTGGTCATCGGCTACCTGCACACCGGCATCGAGAAGAACACCGAGTACCGCAACTGGGTGCAGGGCACGACCTTCGTGACGCGGATGGACTACCTGGCCCCGCTGTTCAACGAGGCCGGCTACTGCACGGCCGTCGAGAAGCTGCTCGGCATCGAGGTGCCGCAGCGCGCGCAGACCATCCGCGTGCTGGTCATGGAGATCAACCGGATCGCCTCGCACCTCGTGGGCCTGGCCACCGGCGGCATGGAGCTGGGCGCGCTCACCGGCATGACCAACGGCTTCCGCGAGCGGGAGCTGTGCCTCGACCTGCTCGAGGAGATCACCGGGCTGCGGATGAACCACGCCTACATCCGGCCGGGCGGCGTCGCCCAGGACCTGCCGGCCGGCGTGGAGGACTCGATCCGCGAGTGGCTGACCGTCATGCCCGAGCGGCTCGCCGGCTACCACAAGCTCCTCACCGGCCAGCCGATCTGGCAGCGCCGGCTCAAGGACGTCGGCTACCTCGACGTCACCGGCTGCCTCGCCCTCGGGGTCACCGGGCCGGTCCTGCGCGCGGCCGGGCTGCCCTGGGACCTGCGGAAGACCGAGCCCTACCTCGGCTACGAGACCTACGACTTCGAGGTCCCCACCGCCGACACGTCCGACGCCTGGGGGCGCTACCTGGTCCGGATGGCCGAGATGTTCGAGTCGCTGAGGATCGTCCGCCAGGCGCTCGACCGGCTCGAGCCCGGCCCGGTGATGGTCGAGGACCGGAAGATCGCGTGGCCCGCGCAGCTGTCGCTCGGCGCCGACGGCATGGGCAACTCCCTCGAGCACGTCCGCCACATCATGGGCACCTCGATGGAGGCCCTGATCCACCACTTCAAGCTGGTCACCGAGGGCTTCCGGGTGCCGGCCGGGCAGGTGTACGTCCCGATCGAGTCGCCGCGCGGGGAGCTCGGCTACCACGTGGTCAGCGACGGCAGCACCCGCCCGTGGCGCGTCCACGTGCGCGACCCCAGCTTCGTGAACCTGCAGGCCACCGCCGCCATGAGCGAGGGCGGGATGATCGCCGACGTCATCGCCGCCATCGCCTCCATCGACCCCGTGATGGGAGGGGTGGACCGATGAGCGCGCTCCCCGGGTCCCGGGAGGGCGCGGCGACGACCGGGCTGGTCGACAGCCCGGTCGAGCCGCCGCCGGCCGACCTGCCGCCGCTGACCGAGCAGGCGTGGCTGGAGGCGCGGGAGATCACCACCCGCTACCCGCAGCCGCGCTCGGCGCTGCTGCCGATGCTGCACCTGGTGCAGAGCTACCAGGGCTACGTGACGCCGGAGGGCGTCGCGCTGTGCGCCGAGGTGCTCGGGCTGACCAAGGCCGAGGTCGGCGCGGTCGCGACCTTCTACACGATGTACAAGCGCCGCCCGACCGGCCGGCACCTGGTCAGCGTCTGCACCAACACGCTGTGCGCCGTCCTCGGCGGGCAGCGGATCATGGACGCGCTGTCGGCCGACCTCGGCGTCCACCACGACGAGACGGCGGCCGACGGCTCGGTCACCCTCGAGCACGCCGAGTGCCTGGCCGCCTGCGACTACGCGCCGGTGGTCACCGTCGACTACGAGTTCTACGACCAGCAGGACGTCGAGAGCGCCCGCGCGCTGGTCGCCGCGCTGCGCCGGGGCGAGAAGCCGCACCCCACGCGCGGCGCCCCGCTCACCGACTTCCGCGGGGTGTCCCGGCAGCTGGCCGGCTTCTCCCAGCACGCCGACGCCGGGGCCGCGCGCGCCGCCGTCGACGCGCCGGGGGAGTGGGGCCCCACGCTGGCCGGCGTCCGGCTGGCCGCCGACCGCGGCGAGGCCGCCCCGCCGATGAGCGGCCCGGAGCCCGAGCCCGCCGACACCGGCGAGCCCGCGGACGCCGTCGCGCCGTCCGGCGACGCCGGGCAGACGCCGGAGGAGGAGGCCGCCGACGCCCGGGTGGCGGCCGCCGACAACCCGGCCGAGCGGGCCGGCGCCGCGCAGGCGCACCCCGACCGCGGCGCCGAGTACGGCCGCCGCACCCCCGGCGGCGACCGTCCCACCCCCGACACCCCCGCGGGCGCCGAGCCGGGCACCTCCGGCCAGGGGCCCGCGACCCAGCGGGAGGCCTGACCGATGCCCCTCACCCCCGTCCTCACCTCGCGCTGGGGCGCCGAGCAGCCCTGGCGGCTGTCCACCTACGAGTCCCTCGACGGCTACGCCGCGCTGCGCACCGCGCTGTCGATGCAGCCCGACGAGCTGGTCTCCCTGGTCAAGGACTCCGGCCTGCGCGGCCGCGGCGGCGCCGGCTTCCCCACCGGCATGAAGTGGAGCTTCATCCCGCAGCCCAAGCCGGGGGAGACGCCCACCGGGCCGGCCGCGATGCCCAAGTACCTGGTGGTCAACGCCGACGAGGGCGAGCCGGGCACCTGCAAGGACCTGCCGCTGATGATGACCGACCCGCACTCCCTGGTGGAGGGCGTGATCATCTCCGCGTACGCGATCCGCTGCCGGTTCGCCGTCATCTACGTCCGCGGCGAGGCCGTGCACGCCCACCGCCGGTTGGTGTCCGCCGTCGAGGAGGCCTACGCCGCGGGGTACCTCGGCAGCGACGTCCTGGGCTCGGGCTACGACCTGGAGCTGGTCGTGCACGCCGGCGCCGGTGCCTACATCTGCGGCGAGGAGACGGCGCTGCTCGACTCGCTCGAGGGCTACCGCGGGCAGCCGCGGCTCAAGCCGCCGTTCCCGGCGGTCGCCGGCCTCTACGGCGCCCCGACGGTCATCAACAACGTCGAGACGCTGGCCACCGTGCCGTTCGTGGTCCGTGGCGGGGCGGAGTGGTTCAAGCGGTTCGGGCCGGAGAAGTCGCCCGGGCCGAAGATCTACTCGCTGTCGGGCCGGGTCACCCGCCCCGGCCAGTACGAGGCGCCGATGGGCAGCACGATGCGCGAGCTGCTGGAGATGGCCGGCGGCGTGCGCGCCGGGCACGAGCTCAAGTTCTGGACGCCGGGCGGCTCCTCGACGCCGTACTTCACCGCCGAGCACCTCGACGTGCCGCTCGACTTCGACTCGGTCGCCGCCGCGGGCTCCATGCTCGGCACCACCGCCCTGATGGTGTTCGACGAGACCGACTCGATCGTCGAGGCCACCCTGCGGTTCACCGAGTTCTACGCGCACGAGTCCTGCGGCAAGTGCACGCCCTGCCGCGAGGGGACCTACTGGCTGGTCCAGGTGCTGCAGCGGCTGGTCGACGGCCGCGGCACGGCGGCCGACCTGGACCTGCTCACCGACACCTGCGACAACATCCTCGGCCGCTCGTTCTGCGCCCTCGGCGACGGCGCGACCAGCTGCATCACCAGCTCGCTCAAGTACTTCCGCGACGACTACGTCGCCCTGCTGCCGCCCGAGGAGCAGGCCCGCCTGGGCCGCTCGCTGCGGCTCGAGCCCGTCGGAGTGGCCTCGTGACCGAGCTCGCGAGGTCACGCAGGAACAGAGCACCGGGTGGCACTGGTGCGACGAGCGCCAGCGAGGAGGACCAGTGACCCTCACGCCCACCGCCCCCGAGCCCGCGCCGGCGGTGCCGCCGGGCGTCCCCGGCCCGCACACCCCGCCGGACGCCGTCCACTGCACCATCGACGGCTTCGACGTCGCGGTGCCCAAGGGGACGCTGATCATCCGGGCCGCGGAGATGGTCGGCATCCAGATCCCGCGGTTCTGCGACCACCCGCTGCTGGACCCGGTCGGCGCCTGCCGGCAGTGCCTGGTCGAGGTGGAGGGCCAGCGCAAGCCGGTGGCCTCCTGCACCATGCCGGTCACCGACGGCATGGCGGTGAAGACGCAGCTGACCAGCCCGGTCGCCGACAAGGCGCAGCAGGGCACGATGGAGCTGCTGCTGATCAACCACCCGCTGGACTGCCCGGTCTGCGACAAGGGCGGCGAGTGCCCGCTGCAGAACCAGGCGATGAGCAACGGCCGCGCCGAGACCCGCTTCGTCGACGTCAAGCGGACCTATCCCAAGCCGCTGCCGATCAGCAGCGAGATCCTGCTCGACCGCGAGCGCTGCGTGCTGTGCGCCCGCTGCACCCGCTTCTCCCAGCAGGTGGCCGGCGACCCGTTCATCGAGCTGTTCGAGCGGGGCGCGCTGGAGCAGGTGGCCGTCTACGAGGACGAGCCGTTCTCCTCCTACTTCTCCGGCAACACCACCCAGATCTGCCCGGTCGGCGCGCTCACCAGCGCGCAGTACCGGTTCCGGTCGCGGCCGTTCGACCTGCGCAGCGAGCCCTCGGTGTGCGAGCACTGCTCCTCGGGCTGCTCGATGCGCACCGACTACCGGCGCGGCAAGGTCATGCGCCGGCTGGCGGGGGAGGACCCGGCGGTCAACGAGGAGTGGACCTGCGACAAGGGCCGCTTCGCCTTCCGCTACGCCGCCACCAACGACCGGCTCACCACCCCGCTGGTCCGGCGCGACGGCGTCCTGGAGCCCGCCTCCTGGCCGGACGCGTGGGCCGCGGCCGCCGAGGGCCTGCGCGCGGCGCGGGCCGCGGGCGGGGTCGGGGTGCTGCCCGGCGGCCGGCTGACCGTCGAGGACGCCTACGCGTACGCCAAGTTCGCCCGCGTGGCGCTGGGCACCCACGACGTCGACGCCCGCGCCCGCGCCCACTCCGCCGAGGAGCAGGCGTTCCTCGCCGCGCACGTGGCCGGCACCGGCCCGGGTCGCGGGGCGGTCACCTACGACGAACTCTCCGCCGCCCCGGCCGTGCTGCTGGCCGGCTTCGAGCCGGAGGAGGAGTCGCCGATCGTCTTCCTCCGCCTGCGCCGGGCGGTGCGGAAGAACCGGCTGGCCGTCTACGACCTGGCCCCCTTCGCCACCCGCGCGGCGCAGAAGCTGCAGGCCACCGTGCTGGTCACCCGGCCCGGCGAGGAGGCCCGCGCGCTCGCGGCGCTGGCCGAGGGCAGCTGGGGCGGTCCCGCCGTCGAGGCGCTGCGCCAGCCCGGCGCGGTCGTGCTGGCCGGCGAGCGGCTGGCCGAGGTGCCCGGCGCGTTCACCGCGCTCGCCGCCCTCGCCCGCGCCACCGGCGCCCGCCTGGCCTGGGTGCCGCGGCGGGCCGGGGAGCGCGGCGCCGTCGAGGCCGGCGCGCTGCCAGCGCTGCTGCCCGGCGGCCGGCCGGTCGAGGACCCCGTCGCCCGCGCCGAGGTGGCCGCGCTGTGGGACGTGGACCCCGCCGACCTGCCGGCGCTGCCCGGCCGGGACACCACCGGCATCCTCGCCGCGGTCCGCGACGGCCGGCTGGCCGGCCTCGTCGTCGGCGGCGTGGACCCCGCCGACCTGCCCGACCCCGCCCTGGCGGCGGAGGCACTGGCCGCGGCGTCGTTCGTGGTCAGCCTCGAGCAGCGGCCGACCGCCGTCACCGAGCACGCCGACGTCGTCCTGCCGGTGGCCGCCGCGCCGGAGAAGGCCGGCAGCTACCTGGACTGGGAGGGCCGGGTGCGGTCCTTCGACGCCACGCTGCACGGCACCGGCCAGCTCCCCGACGGCCGGGTGCTGCACGGCCTGGCCGAGCACCTCGACGCCGACCTGCGGCTGCCCACCCCCGACGCCGCGCGCGCCGAACTCGCCTTCCTCGGCGACGCGAGCGCCCGCGCCGACGGCGGCCTCGACGTGCCGCCGGCCGTGGCGCCGGAGCCGGGCGAGGGCGAGGCGCTGCTGGCCTCCTGGCGGCAGCTGCTCGACGTCGGGACGCTGCAGCGCGACGAGCCGGAGCTCGCCGGCACCGCCCGCCCGCCGGTGGTGCGGATCAGCGCCGCGCGGGCCGCCGGGCTCGGCGTGGCCGACGGCGCCCCGCTCACCGTCACCGGCGCCACCGGCTCGGTCACCCTGCCCGTGTGCGTCACCGAGATGCCCGACGACGTGGTGTGGCTGCCGATGCGCTCACCGGGCAGCGAGCTGCGCACGGGCCTCGGCACGGCGCCCGGCGGCGTCGTCCGGCTGAGCGCCTCCGGATCGAGCGCCTCCGGATCGAGCGCGGGAGGTGCCGCGTGACCCTGCTCGCCGCCGCCGCCGACCAGCCGACGCTCGAGGACTTCGGGCACGACGTCTGGTGGATCGTGCTCCTCAAGATCGTCGGTGTCTTCGTCGTGCTGGTCCTGATGACGCTGTTCGCGATCGTGTTCGAGCGCAAGGTCGTCGCCCGGATGCAGCAGCGCATCGGCCCCAACCGGGTCGGCCCGCGCGGCTACCTGCAGAGCCTGGCCGACGGGCTGAAGCTGGCGTTCAAGGAGGACATCCGGCCCGCGCTCGCGGACAAGCCGATCTACTTCCTGGCCCCGGTCATCGCGACCATCCCGGCGTTCCTGGCGTTCTCGGTCATCCCGCTGGGCCCGGTCGTCAGCATCTTCGGCCAGCAGACCCCGCTGCAGCTCACCGACGCCCCCATCGGCGTCCTCGTCGTCCTGGCCTGCTCGGCGATGGGCGTCTACGGCATCGTGCTGGCCGGCTGGGCCTCGGGCTCGACCTACCCGCTGCTCGGCGGCCTGCGCAGCGCCGCCCAGATGGTCAGCTACGAGATCGCGATGGGGCTGTCGATCGTCGCGGTGTTCCTCTACGCCGGGTCGATGTCGACCTCGGAGATCGTCGCCGCCCAGGCCGACGGCAACCGGCTGTCGTTCTTCGGGCTGGAGTTCACCGGGCCGAGCTGGTTCGCGGTCCTGCTGCCGGTCAGCTTCGTCATCTACGTGATCGCCGTCGTCGGCGAGACCAACCGGGCGCCGTTCGACCTGCCCGAGGCCGAGAGCGAGCTGGTCGGCGGCTTCCACACCGAGTACTCGTCGCTGAAGTTTGCGCTGTTCTTCCTCGCCGAGTACATCAACATGGTCACCGTCTCGGCGCTGGCCGCGACGCTGTTCCTCGGCGGCTGGCGGGCCCCGTGGCCGATCTCGATCTGGGACGGCGCCAACTCCGGCTGGTGGCCGCTGCTGTGGTTCTTCCTCAAGGTCGCCGCCGCGCTGTTCGTGTTCATCTGGCTGCGCGGGACGCTGCCCCGGCTGCGCTACGACCAGTTCATGCGCTTCGGCTGGAAGGTCCTGGTGCCGACGGCGCTGGTCTGGATCCTCGCCGTCGCCACCATGCGCACCGTCTCCCGCGAGGCGGACCTGTCCACCGGGCAGGTGGCGGTGTTCGTCGGTGTGCCGATCGCGCTGCTGGTGCTGCTCGGCCTGTCGGTCGCCAGCCGGGCCAGCAACCGCGACACGCGGCTCATGGCCGAGGACGCCGCGGCCGGCGGCATCCACGCCACCGACCCCGACCCCGAGGTGCTGCCCCCCGCCGGGCCGCGGCACCGGCCGGCGCAGCGCACCGGCCCGGCCCGTGCCGAGGGCGGGTTCCCGGTGCCGCCCATGGACCTCGTCGTGCCGCCGTCGCCGCGGCTGCGCCGGGCCGAGCCGGTGGGCACGCGCCCCGAGGGCGGCGTGGTCAGCAGCGGCCGCCGAGCCGCCGGCAGCACCGCGACCAGCGCACAGGAGGACTCCGATGTCTGAGCGGACCCCCGCCGGGGCCACCCCGGCCCGGCGCGGCGGCGGTGAGGTCGAGCGGTCAGGCGGCGCCGGCGGCGGCACGCCCGCGCCGCGCCGCAGCCTGCTGCCGGCGCCCGGCCAGGGCTTCGGCGTCACCTTCGCCCAGATCTTCAAGAAGGTGACCACGGAGGAGTACCCCGAGGTCCCCAAGGTGACCAAGCCGCGCTACCACGGCCGGCACGTTCTCAACCGGCACCCCGACGGGCTGGAGAAGTGCATCGGCTGCGAGCTGTGCGCCTGGGCGTGCCCGGCCGACGCGATCTACGTCGAGGGCGGGGACAACACCGAGGACGCGCGCTACAGCCCCGGTGAGCGGTACGGCCGCGTCTACCAGATCAACTACCTGCGCTGCATCTTCTGCGGGCTGTGCATCGAGGCCTGTCCCACCCGCTCGCTGACGATGAGCAACGACTTCGAGCTGGCCGACGACAACCGGCAGGACCTGATCTACACCAAGGAACAGCTCATGGCCCCGCTGCTGCCCGGCATGGAGGCCCCGCCGCACGCGATGCGCCTCGGCGACGACGAGAAGGCCTACTACGTGCGCGAGCCGCAGCAGGGCTCGGCGGCGGAGCCGGTCACGGTGGAGCGGGCATGACCGACGTCGTCATCGGCACCGGCGAGGCCGTCGTCTTCTGGGTCCTCGGGCCGATCGCGCTGGCCGGGGCGCTGGGGATGGTGTTCAGCCGCAACGCCGTCCACTCGGCGCTGTGGCTGGTGAACACGATGCTGGCGCTGGGCGTCTTCTACGTCGTCCAGTCCGCGCCGTTCCTCGGCGCCGTGCAGATCATCGTCTACACCGGCGCGATCATGATCCTGTTCCTGTTCGTCCTCATGATGGTCGGCCGGGACTCCTCGGACTCGGTGGTGGAGACCCTGCGCGGGCAGCGGGTGGCGGCCACGGTGCTCGGCGTCGGGTTCGCCGGGCTGGTCGGCGCCGGCATCGCCCGCGCCACGCAGGACACCCCGGTCGCGGGCCTGTCCGACGCGCAGGGCGGCGCCGGCAACATCGACGCGATCGCCGAGCTGCTGTTCACCCGCTACCTCCTGGCCTTCGAGGTCACCAGCGCGCTGCTCATCACCGCCGCGGTCGGCGCGATGGTGCTCGCGCACATCGAGCGCGAGCCCGGGACCCGACGGACGCAGAAGGAGCTCTCCCGCGCCCGGTTCCTCACCGACCGGCCGCAGACGCTGCCCGGCCCCGGCGTGTTCGCCCGCGCCAACTCCGTCGCCGCCGGCGCGCTGCTGCCCGACGGGCGCACCGCCGAGGACAGCCTGGCCACCGGCATCGAGCCCCAGGAGGTCGACCAGATGCCCCGCCCCACCGGCCGGGCCCAGCTCGGCAGCCCGGACGCCGCCCTCGGCACGCTCGACCCGGCCCCGGAGGACCGGGCATGACGCTCACGCACTACCTGGTGCTCGCGGCGATCCTGTTCACCATCGGCGCCGTCGGCGTGCTGGTGCGGCGCAACGCGATCGTCGTCTTCATGTGCGTCGAGCTGATGCTCAACTCGGTCAACCTGACCCTGGTCACCTTCGCCCGCGCCACCGGCACCGTCGACGGCCAGATCATGGCGTTCTTCGTCATGGTCGTCGCCGCGGCGGAGGTCGTCGTCGGCCTCGCGATCATCATGTCGATCTACCGGACCCGCCGGTCGGCGTCGGTCGACGACGCCAACCTGCTCAAGTACTGACGGGAGCCGGTCACCCCCATGGAATCCGCCGTCGCCGCCGAGGGCCTGCTGTCGGCCTCGTGGCTGGTCATCGCACTGCCGCTGCTCGGGGCCGCGGTCCTCCTGCTGGGCGGGCGCCGCACCGACCGGTGGGGCCACCTGCTGGGGACGGCGACCGTCCTGGCCGCCTTCGTCGTCGCGCTGCTGTGCACGATCCAGCTGGCCGGCCTGGAGGAGCGGGCGGTCGACGTCGACCTGTTCACCTTCCTGTCGGTGGGCTCGCTCGACGTGCCGGCCGGGCTGCTGGTGGACCCGCTGTCGGCCACCTTCATGCTGCTGATCACCGGCGTGGGCGGGCTGATCCACGTCTACTCGGTCGGCTACATGGCGCACGACCCGCGGCGGCGCCGGTTCTTCGCCTACCTGAACCTGTTCGTCGCGGCGATGCTGCTGCTGGTCCTCGGCGACAACTACGTGGCCCTCTACGTCGGGTGGGAGGGCGTGGGCCTGGCCTCCTACCTGCTCATCGCCTTCTGGCACGAGCGCCCGGCCGCGGCCACCGCCGCGAAGAAGGCCTTCGTGATGAACCGGGTCGGCGACGTCGGCCTGGCCCTGGCGATCTTCGTGATGTTCGCCCAGCTCGGGACGGTGTCCTACGAGGGCGTCTTCGGCGGCGTCGGCGCCCTGGCCGGGGGCACGGTGACGGCGCTCGGCCTGCTCCTGCTGCTCGGCGCGTGCGGCAAGTCCGGCCAGTTCCCGCTGCAGGCGTGGCTGCCCGACGCCATGGAGGGCCCGACGCCGGTCTCGGCGCTCATCCACGCCGCGACGATGGTCACCGCCGGCGTCTACCTCATCGCCCGGTCCGCGCCGATCTACGACCTGACGCCGACCGCCCGCGCCGTCGTCCTCGCCGTCGGCGCGATCACGCTGCTCTACGGCGCGATCGTGGGCTGCGCGTACGACGACATCAAGAAGGTGCTCGCGTACTCGACGGTCAGCCAGATCGGCTACATGTTCCTGGCCGTGGGCCTGGGCCCGGTGGGTTACGCCGCGGGCATCGCGCACCTGCTCACCCACGGCTTCTTCAAGGCCGGGCTCTTCCTCGGGGCCGGGTCGGTCATGCACGCCATGGGCGACCAGGTGGACATGCGCCGCTTCGGGGGGCTGGCGCGGAAGCTGCCGGTCACCTTCGCCACCTTCGGCCTGGGCTACCTCGCGCTGATCGGGTTCCCGTTCCTGTCCGGCTACTGGACCAAGGACGCGATCATCGAGGCGGCGCTGGACCGCGGCGACGGGTGGGGCTGGCTGCTCGGCGCGGTCGCCGTCGTCGGCGCCGGGCTGACCGCCTTCTACATGACCCGGCTGGTGATCATGACCTTCCTCGGCCGGCCGCGGTGGACCGAGGGCCAGCACCCGCACGAGGCGCCGCCGGTGATGACCGCCCCGATGGTGCTGCTCGCCGTCGGCTCGGTGGCCGCCGGCTTCCTGCTGGTGCAGGTCTTCCCGCTCGACGAGTGGCTCGCCCCGGTGTTCGGCGAGCCCGAGGAGGCCGCACACGTCGTGGCCCCGGCCGTCGTCGGGGTCGTGGTCACCGCGGTGATGCTGGTCGGCGTCCTGGCGGCCTGGCTGTTCGTCGGTCGCCGCGAGGTCCCCGAGGTCGCCCCGGCGCGCGTCTCCCCGGTGGTGCGCGCGGCGCGCAAGAGCCTCTACGCCGACACGGTCAACGAGTCGCTGTTCATGCGGCCGGGCCAGTGGCTCACCCGGGCGCTGGTGTGGGTGGACAACCGCGGCGTCGACGGCGCGGTCAACGGCCTGGCCGCCACGCTCGGCGGCTCGTCGTCGCGGCTGGGCCGGGCGCAGACCGGGTTCGTCCGGTCCTACGCGCTCGGGATGCTCGGCGGCGCGGTCCTGGTGGCCGGGGCGCTGCTGGCGGTGACGGCCGGGTGAGCGGGCCGGGCTCTCAGGAGAGGACGACGACAGAGTGAGCGACTCCCTGCTCCTGGTCGCGATGCTGGTGGTGCCCGCGGTGGGCGCCGCCGTCGTCGCGGCGCTGCCCCGCGCGAACACCGCGCTGGCCCGGCAGCTCGCGCTCGGCGTCAGCCTGGTCGTGCTGCTGCTCGCGGTGCTGGCCACGGTGGCGTTCGACCCCGACGGCGACCGGTTCCAGCTGACGACGTCGGTGCCGTGGATCGAGGGCTTCGGCGTCGACTTCGCCCTCGGCGTCGACGGCATCGCGCTGGTCATGCTGCTCCTGGTCGGCGTGCTGGTGCCGGTGGTCGTGCTCGCCTCCTGGCGCGACGAGCCCACGACCCGGCGCTCCATGCGGACGTTCTTCGCCTGGCTGCTGCTGCTCGAGGCCTGCATGGTCGGCGTCTTCGCCGCCACCGACGTCTTCCTCTTCTACGTCTTCTTCGAGGCGATGCTCGTCCCGATGTACTTCATCGTGGGCAGCTTCGGCGGCCCGCGCCGGCAGTACGCCGCGGTCAAGTTCTTCCTGTACAGCCTGGTCGGCGGGCTGGTCATGCTCGCCGCGGTCATCGGCCTGTACGTCGTCAGCGAGGCGGCGGGCGACGGCACGTTCGCCTTCGAGTCGCTGCGGCAGCTCGACATCGACCCGGCCGCGCAGCGGCTGCTGTTCCTCGGCTTCTTCGTCGCCTTCGCGATCAAGGCGCCGCTCGTGCCGCTGCACACCTGGCTCCCCGACGCCGGTGCCGAGGCCCCGATCGGCGGCGCGGTGCTGCTCGTCGGCGTCCTCGACAAGGTCGGCACGTTCGGGTTCCTGCGCTACTGCCTGCCGCTGTTCCCCGACGCCTCGCGGGAGTTCGCCCCGCTGGTGCTCGTGCTCGCCGTCGCCGGCATCCTGTACGCCGCGCTGCTGGCGATGGGGCAGAGCGACATGAAACGGCTGGTGTCCTACACCTCGATCGCGCACTTCGGCTTCATCGCCCTCGGCGTCTTCGCCTTCACCACCGAGGCCGGCACCGGCGCGGTGCTGTACATGGTCAACCACGGCATCGCGACCGGCCTGCTGTTCCTCGTCGTCGGGATGCTCATCGCCCGCGGCGGCTCCCGGCTGGTCGGCGACTACGGCGGCGTGGCCGCGCGGGCGCCGAAGCTGGCCGGGGTCTTCCTGATCGCGGGGCTCGCCTCGCTGGCGCTGCCGGGCACCAACAGCTTCGTCAGCGAGTTCCTCGTGCTCGTCGGCTCGTTCCCGACCCGGCCGGTGTTCACGGTCCTGGCCACCGTCGGGATCATCCTCGCCGCCCTCTACGTCCTGCTGCTCTACCAACGGACCATGCACGGCCCGCCGCGCGGCGTGCTCTTCCCGGCCGACGACGAGCCGGCCCCGGCCCCCGCGGGCGGCGCGCACGGCGCGACGGCGACCCTGACCGCCCCGGCCCGGGCGACGGCGCGGCTGCGCGACCTCACCCGCCGCGAGACGGCCGTCGTCGCCCCGCTCGTCGCGCTGATCGTCGTGCTCGGCGTCTACCCGCAGCCGCTGATCCGGCTGATCGAGCCGGCCGTCGCCGCGACCATGAGCGACGTCGGCGCCGACCCGGCCGGCGTCGAGGCTCCGACCGAGGGGACCGACTGATGACCATCGAGGCCCCCGACCTCTCGTTCGCCGCGCTCGCGCCGCTCCTGTTCGTCCTCGGCGCCGCGTGCATCGGCGTGCTCGTCGAGGCGTTCGGCCCGCGCGACACCCGGCACCCGGTGCAGGTCGCCGTCGCGCTGGTCGGCACCGTCGGCGGGCTGGTCAGCACCCTGCTGCTGGCCGGCACCCGCGAGGTGACCGCCGGGGGAGCGCTCGCGATCGACGGCGCCGGGCTGTTCCTGCAGGCCACCATCGCCGGGCTCGGCGCGTTGTCGCTCCTGCTGTTCGCCGAGCGCAACCTCGACCCGGCCCGCTCGGCGTTCGTCGTCTCCGCCGCGGTGCCGGCGGGCAGCGTCCGCGACCGCGAGCTGCTCACCGTGCAGCGCGTGCAGACGGAGGTCTACCCGCTGGCCACCTTCGCCATCGGCGGCATGATGCTGTTCGTCACGGCGAACGACCTGCTGCTGATGTTCGTCGCGCTCGAGGTGCTCAGCCTGCCGCTGTACCTGATCAGCGGCCTGGCCCGCCGGCGCCGGCTGCTGTCGCAGGAGGCGGCGGTCAAGTACTTCCTGCTCGGCGCGTTCGCCTCGGCGTTCTTCCTCTACGGCCTGGCGCTGGTCTACGGCGCCACCGGCAGCGTCCGGCTCTCCACCGTCCGCGAGGCGGTCACGGCCGGCGGGGGCGGCACGCTCGCCGTCCTCGGCCTGGCGCTGCTGGTCGTCGGGCTGCTGTTCAAGGCCAGCGTGGCGCCGTTCCACACCTGGACGCCGGACGTCTACCAGGGCGCGCCCACCCCGGTGACCGCGTTCATGGCCGCCTGCACCAAGGTCGCCGCCTTCGGCGCCATCCTGCGGCTGCTCTACGTCGCGTTCGGCACCGAGGAGTGGACCTGGCGGCCGCTCGTCTACGCCGTGGCGATCGTCTCGATGGTCGTCGGTGCGGTCCTCGGGCTCACCCAGACCGACCTCAAGCGGATGCTCGCCTACTCGTCGGTCGCGCACGCCGGGTTCCTGCTCACCGGCGTCCTCGGCTACCCGGGGACGGGCCTGTCGGCCGTGATGTTCTACCTGCTGGTCTACGGCCTGACCACGCTCGGCGCGTTCGCCGTGCTGACCCTCGTGCGCAGCGGCGACGGCGAGGCGACGCACCTGTCGCAGTGGGCGGGCCTCGCGCAGCGTTCGCCGGTCACCGCGGCGGTGATGAGCCTGTTCCTGCTCGCCCTCGCCGGCATCCCGCTCACCAGCGGCTTCACCGGCAAGTTCGCCGTCTTCCGGGCGGCGATCGAGGACGGCGCCTGGCCGCTGGCGCTGGTCGCGCTGCTGGCGAGCGCGGTGGCGGCGTTCTTCTACCTGCGGGTCATCGTGCTCATGTATTTCTCCGAGCCGGCCGCCGACGGCCCCACCGTCGGCGTGCCCGGGCTGCCCACCACCGTCGTCCTCGCGGTGACCGCCGCGGCCACCCTGGTCCTGGGGATCGTCCCCGGGGCGGTGCTCGGTCTCGCCGATCGGGCGGCTATCTTCGTCGGTTGATGACCGGACCCCGTGCCGCCGTCGACGGGATCGCCCCGGCCGAGGTCTGGCACCGCATCTCGACCCCCGCCTCGACCATGGGCCCCTGGCTCCCGGGCGGGGACCTCGGCGACTCGCTGGCCGAGGGGCTGGCGAACGTGGAGGCGGCGCTGGCCACCGCGGTGGCCAGCGAGCACTCCTTCGTCTCCGAGGCCGCGGGCCACCTCATGGCCGCGGGCGGCAAGCGCTTCCGCCCGATGCTCGCGCTGCTGGCCGCTCACCTGGGCGACGCGCACGCGCCGGACGTCGTGCGGGCCGCCGTCGTGTGCGAGCTCACCCACCTGGCCACGCTGTACCACGACGACGTCATGGACGAGGCCGCCGTCCGCCGCGGGGCGCCCAGCGCGAACAGCCGGTGGACCAACAGCGTCGCGATCCTCACCGGCGACTTCCTGTTCGCCCGCGCCTCGGACCTGCTCGCCGACCTCGGCCCCGAGGCGGTGCGCATCCAGGCGCGCACCTTCGAGCGGCTGGTCACCGGCCAGATCCGGGAGACCGTCGGCGCCCGCCCCGGCGAGGACCGCGTGCAGCACTACCTCGAGGTGCTGGCCGACAAGACCGGCTCCCTGGTGGCCACCTCGGCCCGCTTCGGCGCCCGCTTCGCCGGCGTCGACGCCGACCTGGTGGCGGCGCTGACCCGCTTCGGCGAGGAGGTCGGCGTCGCGTTCCAGATCTCCGACGACCTGCTCGACATCGTCAGCCAGGACGGCGCGTCGGGGAAGGCGCCCGGCACCGACCTGCGCGAGGGCGTCGCCACGCTGCCCGCGCTGATCGCCCTGGCCGGGGACGACCCCGACGACGCGCGGCTGCGCGAGCTGGTGTCCCGCCCGCTGTCCGACGACGCCGAGCACGCCGAGGCGCTGGCGCTGCTGCGCGGGTCCGCGGCGCTCGACCGCGCCGGCGCGGTGCTGCGGGAGTACGCCGACCGTGCCCGGTCCTCGCTGTCCGCCGTCCCCGCCGGTGAGGTGCGGGACGCGCTGTCGGCGCTGTGCGACTACGTGGTCACCCGCACCAGCTGACGAAGGACCCCCGTGCCCCGCACCGCTCGCACGCTCGCGGCGGGCCCCTGCACGAGGGCCACGGTCCTGGCCGCCGTCCTGGTGCTGGCCGGCTGCTCCGGGACCGACGGGGGCGACGGGACCGGCGACCTGCCCGGCGCGCAGGAGGACGCGGCGGCCACCGAGGCCCCCGACGGCGGGGTGCCCGCGCCGGGCGGCCTGCCCGAGCTGCAGGTCGAGACCGTCCTCGGCGGGCTCGACCACCCCTGGGACGTCGCCCAGGCGCCCGACGGCACCCTGCTGCTCGACGAGCGCGGCGGCGGCCTCACCGCGGTGCTGCCCGACGGCACCGCCCGGGAGCTCGACGCCGACTTCTCCGACCTCTTCGCCGACGGCGAGACCGGCCTGATGGGCCTGACCCTCGACCCGGCCTTCGCCGGCAACCGCCGGCTGTACACCTGCCAGGGCGTGCAGGAGGACGGCGGCGCGGAGATCCAGGTGATCGCCTGGACCGTCGACGCCGGCTGGACCCGCGCCACCCGCGTCGCCGACCCGCTGGTCGGCGGCATCCCGGTCAACGAGCGCACCGGACGGCACGGCGGCTGCCGCGTCCGCTTCGCGCCCGACGGCGCGCTGCTCGTGGGCACCGGCGACAACGCCGTCGGCAGCAACCCCCAGGACCGCTCGACCCTGGCCGGCAAGGTGCTGCGCGTCGACGCCGCCACCGGCGGCCCCGCGCCGGGCAACCCGTTCGCCGGCGACCCGGACCCGGTGACCCGGCTGCTGCTGAGCTACGGGCACCGCAACGTGCAGGGCATCGCCGTCCGGCCGGGGACCGGGGAGGTCTACACCGTCGAGCAGGGGCCCGACCGCGACGACGAGGTCAACCGGTCGGTGCCCGGCGGCAACTACGGCTGGGACCCCGACGGCGAGGGCGGCTCCTACGACGAGAGCGTGCCGATGACCGATCCCGGACTGCCCGGCGCGGTGGCCGCGGTCTGGTCCTCGGGTGACCCGACGATCGCCACCAGTGGCGCCGACTTCCTCAGCGGGGCCCCCTGGGGCGGTTACGACGGGCTGCTGCTCGTGGGCGTGCAGAAGGACACCGGAGTGCTCGCGCTGCGGATCGACGGCGAGGGGCGGCTGACCGAGCAGTTCCGCATGCCGGGGCTGGAGGACCGCTTCGGCCGGATCCGGACGCCGCGGCTCGGCGTCGACGGCGCGCTGTACGTCACCACCGACAACGGCGGCGGCGAGGACGTCCTGCTGCGCGTCACACCGGTCGGCTGAGCACCCGGTCGGGCACCGGCGTCCCCTCCGGCAGCAGGGGGCAGGGCTCGGGCTCCCCGACCACGGTGCGCAGCGGGAGCACGCCGGCCCACACCGGCGAGCTCAGGTCCTCCTCGTCGTCGACCGGCGGCCCGGTGCGCACCTTGACGCTGGCCTCGGTCAGGTCGAGGGCCAGCAGCGCCGTCGCGGCCAGCTCGCGGCGCGTGGGCCGCCGGGTCGCCGCCCAGGACCCCGGCGCCAGGTGCTCGGTGAGGACCTCCAGCCCGCGCAGCCGCTCCTCGGGGTCGGTCACCACGCGCGCGGTCCCGTGGACGACGGCGCAGCGGTAGTTCACCGAGTGGTGGAACGCCGAGCGGGCGTACACGACGCCGTCGAGGTGGGTGACGGTGAAGCAGACCGGCGCCCCGGTGGCCGCGGCGCGCAGCGTGGCCGCGCCGGTGGAGCCGTGCAGGTAGAGGGTGTCGCCGCGGCGCCCGTAGCCGGTGGGGAGCACGACCGGGGCGTCGCCGAGGACGACGCCGAGGTGGCCGACCAGCCCGGCGTCGAGGACGGCGTGCAGCTCGGCGCGGTCGGTGCGGGCGCGCCTCGCGCCCCGGCGGACGGTGCTGCGGGGAGTGGGGGACAGCGGCGGCGCGGTGCTCACGGCGACCACCCTGCGACGCCGACTGGCCTGCCGGAAGGGCCAGTATGCTGCCGATCGACCAGGCCACTTCGGGCACGGAGGCGCACGTGGACATGCCACCGGTCGTCCTCGACCGCACCGCCGGCCGCCCGCTCGCGGTCCAGCTCGCCGACGCGCTGCGCACCGCGGCCGCCGGCGGGGTGCTGCGCCCCGGCGACCGGCTGCCGTCCACACGGGAGCTCGCCGCGGCCCTCCGGGTCAGCCGCACCGTGACCGCCGCCGCCTACGACCAGCTCCTCGCCGAGGGGTGGGCCGCCGGCCGTCGCGGCGCGGGCACCTTCGTCGTCGGCACGGCACCAGCCGGGACGCCGCTGCCCGCGCCGCGCGCCGGCCGGACCCGGCCGGCCCCCGTGACCGTCGACCTGCGCGCCGGGTCGCCGTGCCTGGAGGTGCTCGACCGCGCCGCCTGGCGCCGGGCGTGGCGCGCCGCCGGGGACGGGCCTCCCGACGCCGCGCCCGAGCCCGCGGCCGACCCCGCCTTCCAGGCCGCGGTCACCGGGCACCTGCTGCGGCACCGCGGCCTGCCGGTGGACCCCGCCGACGTGCTCGCCACCGCGGGCACGTCCGCCGCCGTCAGCGAGCTCGCCCGCCTGCTGCCGCCGGGCAGCCGGGTCGGCGTGGAGGACCCCGGCTACCAGCGGGCGGCCGGCGCCCTGCGCGCGGCCGGCGTCGAGGTCGTGCCCTGCCCGGTCGACGACGACGGCCTGGTCGTCGACGCCGTCCCGGACGGGCTGGCCGCGGTCTACTGCACGCCCGCGCACCAGTGGCCGCTGGGCCGGCGGATGTCGGCGGGCCGCCGCGTCGCGCTGGTCGCCCGCGCGCGGGCCGGGGGCTGGTGGGTGCTCGAGGACGACTACGACGGCGAGCTGCGCTACGACGTCGCCCCGCTGCCGCTGCTGGCCGCGCTGGCCCCCGACGTCGTGGTGCACCTCGGCACCAGCAGCAAGGTCGTCAGCCCGACGCTCGGCACCGGCTGGCTGGTGGCGCCGCCGGGCCTGCGGGCGGAGCTGGTGACCGCCCGGACGGCCACCGGCACCCGACCCGCCCGCGCCGGGCAGCGGGTGCTCGCGGCGCTGGCGTCCTCCGGCGACCTGGCCCGGCACCTGCGGCGGTTGCGCCGGGAGCTGTCCGAGCGGCGGGCCCTCGTGGTGCACGCGCTGACCGCGGCGGGCGTGGCCGTCGTTGGGGACCCGGCGGGCGCGCACGTGCTCGTCCCGCTGCCGGACCGCGCGGCCGAGGAGGCGGTGGTCGCCGCCGCGGCCGCCCGCGGGCTCGCCGTCGACGGGCTGGCCCGGCACCTGACCGGCCCGGGGCCGCACGACCCGGCCGCCGGCCTGGTCCTGGGCTTCGCCGCCCCGTCCCGCGCCGAGCTCACCCGGGCGCTCCCCGTCCTCGCCGGGGTGCTCGCGGAGACGCGCCGGGCCCGCCTCCCCTGAGGGAGACGGGCCCGGCGGAGGCGCCTCAGGCGGAGACGGTCCAGGTGTCGTTGCCGGCCAGCAGGGCGTCGAGGTCGCCGGCGCCGCCGGTGCGGGCCTCCTCGAGCTGGTCGAGCATCATCCGGTCGTAGGTGGGCTTGCGCACCGACCGGAAGACGCCCATCGGCGTGTACCGCAGGTCCTGGCTGGACAGCCGCGACAGCGCGAACGCGTAGGACGGGTCCTGGCGGGTCGCGTCGTGGACGACGATCTCGCTCGCGTCGACCTGGTTGGTCTCGGCGATCCGCAGGCCCCCGAAGTCGTCGCGGACCACGCACGAGGCGCCGTCCGGGCCGAACACCAGCGGCTCGCCGTGGACCAGCGGGATCGTCCACATCGGGCCGGTGGCCGGGTCCTTGAGCAGGTCGAAGGCGCCGTCGTTGAAGATGTTGCAGTTCTGGTAGATCTCCACCAGCGCGGTGCCCTCGTGCTCGGCCGCCTGCCGCAGCACCTCGGTGAGGCCCTTGCGGTCGGAGTCCATCGCCCGGCCGACGAACGTGGCGTCGGCGCCGATGGCCAGCGAGACCGGGTTGAACGGGTGGTCCAGCGAGCCCATCGGGGTGGACTTGGTTACCTTGCCGACCTCGGACGTCGGCGAGTACTGGCCCTTGGTGAGCCCGTAGATCCGGTTGTTGAACAGCAGGATCGTCATGTTCACGTTGCGGCGCAGCGCGTGGATCAGGTGGTTGCCACCGATCGACAGCGCGTCGCCGTCACCGGTCACGACCCACACCGACAGGTCCGGCCGGGAGGCGGCCAGGCCGGTGGCGATGGCCGGGGCGCGGCCGTGGATCGAGTGCATCCCGTAGGTGTTCATGTAGTACGGGAAGCGCGAGGAGCAGCCGATGCCCGAGACGATGACCATGTCCTCGCGGGCGATCCCGAGCGAGGGCAGGAAGCTCTGGACCGCGTTGAGGATGACGTAGTCACCGCAGCCGGGGCACCAGCGCACCTCCTGGTCGGTCTTCATGTCCTTGGCCTTGAGGGCCGTCTGCTTCTCGCCCTGGCTGACGACCGAGTCGGCGATCGCCTGCTGGATGCGGTCGTCGATCGGCGTCCCCGGCATGCCGAGGTCGTGCACGTGCGGGGAGGTGGTCACTGCAGGCCTCCGGTGCTGGCGGTCGGAGTGGTGGAGTCGATGACGTCCTGGACCGCCCCGGCCAGCTCGGCGGCCCGGAAGGGCAGCCCGCGCACCTGGGTGTGGCTCTGGACGTCGACGAGGTACTTCGCGCGGAGCAGCAGCGCGAGCTGCCCCATGTTCATCTCGGGGCAGACCACCCGGTCGTACCGGCTCAGCACGTCGCCGAGGTCGGCCGGCATCGGGCTGACGTGCCGCAGGTGGATCTGGGCGACCTTGCGGCCCGAGCGCCGGATCCGCCGGCAGGCGGCCCCGATCGGTCCGTAGGTGGAGCCCCAGCCGATGACGGCGACCCGCGCGTCGCCGTCGGGGTCGTCGACGTCGGTGGGCGGGATGTCGGCGGCGATGCCGTCGACCTTGGCCTGCCGCAGCCGGGTCATCAGGTCGTGGTTGGCCGGGTCGTAGGAGATGTTGCCGCTCTTGTCGGCCTTCTCCAGCCCGCCGATGCGGTGCTGCATGCCCGCGGTGCCCGGGACCGCCCACGGCCGGGCCAGGGTCTCGGGGTCGCGCAGGTAGGGCAGGAACTCCGGCGTGCCGTCGGCGGTGGCGCCGTTGGGCTCGGTGGCGAACTCCACCCGCAGGTCGGGCAGCTCGTCGGCGGCCGGGATCGCCCACGGCTCCGCGCCGTTGGCCAGGTAGCCGTCGGACAGCAGCATGACCGGCGTCCGGTACTTCAGCGCGATCCGCGACGCCTCGAGCGCGGCGTCGAAGCAGTCGGCGGGGGAGCGCGGCGCGATCACCGGCAGCGGCGCCTCGCCGTTGCGGCCGAACATCGCCTGCAGCAGGTCCGACTGCTCGGTCTTGGTGGGCAGGCCGGTCGAGGGCCCGCCGCGCTGCACGTCCACGATCACCAGCGGCAGCTCGGTCATCACGGCCAGGCCGATGGTCTCGGACTTCAGCGAGACGCCGGGGCCCGACGTCGTCGTGATGCCCAGCGCGCCGCCGAACGAGGCGCCCAGCGCCGCGCCGATGCCGGCGATCTCGTCCTCGGCCTGGAAGGTGCGCACGCCGAAGGCCTTGTGCCGGGACAGCTCGTGGAGGATGTCCGACGCCGGGGTGATCGGGTAGGCGCCGAGGAAGACCGGCAGGCCCGACCGCTGGCCGGCGGCGACCAGCCCGAGGGCCAGCGCCTGGTTGCCGGAGATGTTGCGGTAGCGGCCCGGCGCCATCGGGGCCGGCTTGATCTCGTAGGAGACGGCGAAGGCCTCGGTCGTCTCGCCGTAGTTGTAGCCGGCGCGGAAGGCCGCGATGTTCGCCGCGGCGATCTCCGGCTTGCGGCGGAACTGCCGCTCCAGGAAGCGGACGGTGCCCTCGGTGGGCCGGTGGTACATCCAGCTCAGCAGCCCGAGGGTGAACATGTTCTTGCTCCGCTCGGCCTCCTTCTTGCCGAGCCCGGAGTCCTTGAGCGCCTCCAGCGTCATGGAGGTCAGCGGCACGGCGACGACCTGCCAGCCGTCGAGCGAGCCGTCCTCGAGGGGGTTGGTCGCGTAGCCGACCTTCGCCAGGTTGCGCGGGGTGAACTCGTCGCTGTCGGCGATCACCAGCCCGCCGCCGGGCAGGTCGGAGAGGTTGGCCTTGAGCGCCGCGGGGTTCATCGCGACCAGCACGTCCGGGGCGTCGCCCGGCGTCATGATGTCGTGGTCGGCGAAGTGCAGCTGGAAGGAGCTGACGCCGGGCAGCGTCCCCGTCGGCGCGCGGATCTCGGCGGGGAAGTTGGGCAGCGTCGACAGGTCGTTGCCGAAGGACGCCGTCTCGCTGGTGAACCGGTTGCCGGTCAGCTGCATCCCGTCGCCGGAGTCGCCGGCCAGCCGGATGACGACGCGGTCGAGTTCGACGACGCTCTTGACGAGCCCGCCGGGGGCCGAGCTGCCGGGCGTTGCAGGCGATCCGGTGACGGTCATCAGGTGTACCTCCGACGGCTCAGATTACGGGCCGGGTTCACGGGCCGGTCCTGTGAGGCGGCTCACGGGACCCGTCGCCGCGCGCGGCGCTCTCGGCACCAACCCTCCCCGACGGGCCGCTGTTCCGCTCCACTCCCGTCCGTGACGGGGGTCGCAGCACGGGGGCCGGGAACGGCGGTCGCGGCCGTTCCGTTCACCGGGGCGTGCGGCGATGGGACAACGGGGTGCGGACCGCGCTCCTCCTGGGCCTGGTGGCCGGTCTCGCCCTCGCCGCCGGGGCGCTGGTGGGCGGGCGCGGCGGTCTGCTCGTGGCGCTCGTCGTCGCGCTCGGGGTCAACGGCTGGGCCTGGTACTCCTCCGACCGGCTGGCCCTGCGCGCCATGCGGGCCTTCCCGGTGACCGAGACGCAGGCGCCGGGCCTGTACGCGATGGTGCGCGAGCTGGCCACGCAGGCCCGCCAACCGATGCCGCGCCTCTACGTGAGCCCCACCGACCAGCCCAACGCCTTCGCCACCGGGCGCACGCCGCGCCGGGCCGCGCTCTGCTGCACCCAGGGCATCCTCGAGCTGCTCGACCGCCGCGAGCTGCGGGCGGTGCTCGCCCACGAGCTCTCGCACGTCCGCAACCGCGACGTCCTGGTCGGCTGTGTCGCCGGCGCCCTGGCCAGCGTCGTCACCTACCTGGCGCACCTGGCCACGTTCGCCACGCTGTTCGGCGGCCGCTCCGACGACGACCGCGACGGCGGCGTCCCCGGGACCGTGCTGCTGGTGCTGCTCGGCCCGCTGGCCGCCGGGCTGGTGCGGCTGGCGGTCACCCGCGGCCGGGAGTACGAGGCCGACGCCGACGGCGCCCGCCTCAGCGGCGACCCGCTGGCCCTCGCCAGCGCCCTGCGCCGCATCTCCGCCGGCGCCACGGCCCGCCCGCTGCCCGCCGACGACCGGCTGGTCGCGCAGAGCCACCTCATGATCGCGGCACCGGTCCGCGCCGCGGGGCTGGCGGCGCTGTTCTCCACCCACCCGCCGATGGCGCAGCGGATCGCCCGGCTGGAGCGCATGGCAGGGGAGTCCGGCCGCGGCTGACCCGGCCTCAGGTCCAGGACGTCGACAGGCGGACGCTGGTGCCCGCGTCGTCGCGGCGGATGGCGACGTGGTCGCACAGCTGGCGGGCCAGCCACAGACCCATCCCGCCGTGGGACAGGTCCTCCCCGTGCGCGGGCCCGTAGCCGGCGAACGGGTCGTCCAGCCCGCGGCCGGAGTCGCGGACGGTGGCCACCAGCCGCCCGGGCGCCGTCCACAGCCGCAACCCGGCCGGCGGGGAGCCGTGCCGGACCGCGTTGGACGTCATCTCGTCCACCGCCATGAGGAAGTCCTCGAGCACGTCGGCCGGCCCGTCGACGGAGTCCAGGTGGGCGCGGACGGCGTGCCGCAGGCCGGCGTAGTCGGTGATGTCGTCGTCGGCCAGCGCCGGGACCGTGGCCTCGAGCGGCTCGTCGGGCACCGGCAGGGCCCGCAGGTAGGTGGCCGGTTCGACGTACTGGGGGTTGACCGCCCGGCCGTCGGGGGTGACGACGCCGGGGTGCGTGTGCAGCGCGGAGGCCAGCAGCGGGTCGGGCAGCGCGGAGCTGAAGACGCACAGGCCCCACAGCGGCAGCGCGGCGAACGCGTCGTTGATGACCGACTCGTAGGCCTGCCACTCCCGCCAGTCCGCCGGGCCGGCGCCGAAGTCGACCTCGCCGACGCACCGGACCAGCCGGCCGGACGCGGCGTGCTGCTCGGCGAACCGGCGGAAGGCCGTGATCGCCGTGGGGGTGCGGGACCGGTACAGCCGGTGCCGCTCGACGACGACCACCCGCGGGTCCCGGCCGACGGCCTCCCACAGCGGGCCGGCGGTCTCCGGCCCGGTCGCGATCACGGCCGCGTCCCCGCACTCGAGGCCCTCGAGCAGCCACGGCGCGGCCGCGGCGGCGACGTCGTCGGCCGTGTCGTAGACGAGCGCGTCGTGCCGTGAGCCCGCGGGCGGCAGGGGACCCGCGTCGTGTGCGTCGTGGCCGGCGGCGGCGGAGCCGTCGCGGCGCACTGCGCCGTCCCCGGGCTCCCCACCGGTCCGCCAGCTCCCGTGGAGGACCATCGCCCCCACGGTAACCGGCCCCGCCGGGAGGGTCGCACGCCCGCGGACGGCGACCGCCCGATCGGGGCGGTCGCCGTCCGCGGGTCCGCCGGTCAGCGGTAGTTGTCGAACTGGAGGGCGACGTCGAGGTCCTGCGCGCGCAGGAGTCGCTGCACCTCCTGCAGGTCGTCCCGCTTCTTGCCGCTGACGCGGAGCTGGTCGCCCTGGATCTGCGCCTGCACGCCCTTGGGGCCCTCGTCGCGGATGATCTTCGCGATCTTCTTGGCCACGTCGGACTCGATGCCCTGCTTGATCCGCGCCGACAGCTTGTAGGCCTTGCCGGAGGACTGCGGCTCGTCGGCGTCGAGCGCCTTGAGCGAGATGCCGCGCTTGACGAGCTTGTCCTTGAAGACGTCGAGGGCGGCGGTGACCCGCTCCTCGGTGTCGGCCTGGAGGAGGACGCCGTTCTCGCCGGCCCAGGCGATGCTGGCGTTGGTCCCGCGGAAGTCGAAGCGCTGGGCGAGCTCCTTGCCCGCCTGGTTGATCGCGTTGTCGATCTCCTGGTGGTCGACCTTGCTCACGACGTCGAAGGACGAGTCGGCCATGTCTGCTCCTCACCCCGCGCGGAGGACCCGCGTCGGGACCTCGTCGGGCCGTCGCCGGCCCGTCTTGTACGCTCTCCCCGTGGGTCCACGGCGGGTTGCCCGAGTGGCCAATGGGAGCGGACTGTAAATCCGTCGGCTTAGCCTACGAAGGTTCGAATCCTTCACCCGCCACCCCTCGCAGAGCGGCCCCCGACCAGCAGGTCGGGGGCCGCTCTCGCGTTCCGGGTCCGTGTCCGGCCTCAGGGCAGCGTCGGGGCCTGCGCGCCGGCCACCGCGGTGACCTCCAGCGGCCGCCCGCCGAGGAACAGCCAGCCGAAGGCGATGTGCACCGCCCGCGTGCAGCGGACCGTGACCTCGGTGCCGTCGGTCTCCGCCGACCAGGCGTCCAGGGCGGTCCCGCCGTCGGCCAGGTGGTCGGCGACGGCGGCCCGCGCCGTCTCGCCGGTCAGGGGCAGCGCCCCGCCCACGCCGGTGGCGTAGACCCGCCCCTCGTCGGTCCGGTTGGCGGCGGCCAGGGCCGCGCCGTCGCACACCGCCTGCACGTCCTGGTGCTCGAGGAAGGCGTCGGACGCGGCGACGGCGCCCAGCGCCATGAACGCGGCGACCAGCCAGCAGACGAGGACGAAGGGCATCGCGGAGCCCCGCTCCGCCCCGCCGTCGACCGGCCTCCCGCCTCCTCGCACGGCGCGCAGCGTAGGTGCGGTGCGGCTCCGGCGGGCCGGCGTCCACAGACACGGTCGATCACACGAGCACCACCTGTCACCCGTGCCGGTGACGTGTTGCTGATCAACAACCACGTTCCGTAGTGACACTACGGGCCGTCACCCGTTCGTGATGCTCTGTGCTTGCCTCGCCCGAGTGAGGGAAACGATGGTTCCGGGCGCGGTCCGTACTCGAACGACGCTCTGCCCCCGCGCCTGGGTGACAGCCGCACTGACAGCTGTCTTTTCCATGCCTGAGGAGGCGTCATGGGCACCACCACGTCCACGGTCCTGTCTGCGCGCGGCAACCGTTGGAGCCGGGGTAACCGCTGGAGCCGGGGCAACCGCTGGAGCCGCGGCAACCGCTGGAGCTGACCTCCACGCTCCTGAGCGGAGGCAGCCGCCGCCCGTGGCCGGCGGCTGCCTCCGAGGGGTGAGATCGCTCTCAACCAGCGGTCTCCGCTGTTAGCCTCGGCCGACGCCCGCCCACCGAAGAGACAGGGTCCCGTTGGCCGAGCCCCAGGCTCCCGTCGTGGAGCAGCCCGAGACCTCGGCCGTCCCAGCCGAGGCCGTCGACGCGCGCGTGCGACGGGCATGGGTGCCCGTCTGGGGAACCGCGCTGATCACGCTGGTCCTCGGACTCCTCGTCCTGCCGTCCGCTGCTGAGTCGGCGTCGCTGCTGGCCGTGCTGGCGATGTTCGTCGCCTTCCTGGTCACCGAGTCGGTCAAGCTCGACCTCGAGGTGCGGCGCCAGACGTTCTCCCTGACGCCGATGGAGCTCGTCGTCGTCATCGCGCTGGTCGAGGTCGGCGGCCTGTGGGCCGCCGTGGCACGCGGCGCCGCGGTCCTCCTCGTCCTGGTGCGTCAGCGGTACGCACCGATGAAGACGGTCTTCAACGTCGCGCTCGCCGTCCTCGAGGTGACCGCGGCGGTGGCGGTCCTGCAGCTGTTCCCGCCGGCCGATCTCAGCTCGCCGCTGACCTGGGCCGGCCTGGCCGTCGCCGTCACCGTCGCCGACATCGTCTCCGCGGCCTGCGTCGCCGCCATCATCACGATGACCGACGGCCGACTCGACCGGCGCTTCTGGATCGACGCCCTGGTGCCGCAGTTCGTCGTCGGGCCCCTGAGCGTGGCCGCCGGTGTCGGAGCCCTGCTGCTCACGAAGGGCAACGGCTGGACCTGGCTGCTGATCCTCCCGATCCTCGCCGCGATGATCGCGGTGTTCCGGCTCTCGGCCTCGGCGCTGCGTGAGCGGCGGACCGTGCAGCAGGTCTACGAGTTCGCCCGGCGGGTGGAGCAGGTGCGGCCGGACGCCGACGGGCCGCTGCAGATCGTCCAGGCCGTCCAGGAGCTGCTCAACGCGGACAAGGTCGCGCTGTGGCTGCCGCCCTACCTCGACGAGCCGCCGCGGCTGGTCGTGGCCGGCGACGGCGGCGTCACCTGGTACGACGGTCCGGCCGACCCCGAGGACGTCCTGCGCCTGCGGGTGCTGACGTCCGGGTCCTCCGAGCCGGTCCTGGTGGCCGCCGGCCGCGCGACGCCCGCCGAGTCCGCCGCCCTGGCCCGCCGCGGTGCCCAGGAGGTCCTCGGCGCCCCGGTGGCGACGGCGGCCGGCGAGCCCGGCTACCTCGAGGTGTGCGACCGGCGCAGCGACGTCGTGTCCTTCTCCGGCAGCGACCGCTCCGCGCTGGACTCGATGCTGACCCACGTCAACGCGGCCATCCGCCAGCAGCAGCTGCTCACCCAGATCCGCTACGACGCCGACCACGACCGGCTCACCGGGCTGCCCAACCGGCAGCGGCTGGCCGCCGAGATCGACCAGATGCTCGGCGCCGACCCGGTCGGGGCGCGGGCCGGCCTGGTGCTCGCCGCCCTGGACAACCACACCGAGATCGTCGACACCCTCGGACACGCCGCCGCCGACGAGCTGCTGCTGGTCACCGCGGGCCTGCTGCGCGAGCACGCGCCGCCGGACGCGCTCGTCGCGCGGATGGAGGGCGAGCAGTTCGCCGTCCTCCTGCCGGGGCTGTCCCTGCCGGCGACCGAGCGGGCCGCCCGGCGGCTGCGCGAGGCCACCTCCACCCGGGCGCGGGTCGCCGGCCTGGACCTCGAGGTCACGCTGACCGTCGGCGTCGCGGCCGCGCCGGTCCACGGCACGGACTCCGGCACGCTCATGCAGCGGGCCGACGTCGCGCTGCTGGCGGCCGCCTCCGAGAGCGGCGGCGTCGCCAGCTACCACCAGGTGCTGGACCAGCAGAGCCTGCGCCGCCTGCAGCTGGGCACCGAGCTCGAGCAGGCCATGGCCGACGGGCAGATCAGCGTCGTCTTCCAGCCCATCATCGACGCCCGGACCTCCGACATCGTCTCCGTGGAGACCCTCGTCCGCTGGGCGCACCCGCGCTTCGGCGCGATCCCGCCGGACGACTTCATCCACCTCGCCGAGCAGATCGGCCGCATCGGCCCGCTCACCGACCACGTGCTGGACCTCGCGCTGGCCCGCTGCCGGCGGTGGCTGGACCAGGACATCGCGCTGTCGGTCGCGGTGAACCTCTCCGCCCGCTGCCTGGCCGAGCCGGACCTGGTCGAGCGGGTGCAGCGCGCGCTGCGCCGCCACGGCGTCCCGGGGGAGCTGCTCATCCTCGAGCTGACCGAGGGCAGCGTCGTCGACGACTCGGTGCGCTCGGGCACCGTCCTCACCGACCTGCACGCCCTGGGCCTGCGGCTGTCGATGGACGACTTCGGGACCGGCTACTCGTCGCTGTCCCAGCTGCGGCAGCTGCCGATCGACGAGGTGAAGATCGACAAGTCCTTCGTGCTGGGGATGTCCACCAGCCAGGGGGAGTCGTTCATCGCCCGTTCGATCATCGAGCTCGCGCACAACCTCGGCCTGCGCGTGGTCGCCGAGGGCGTCGAGGACGAGCTGACCCGCAAGCTGCTCACCGAGATGGGCTGCGACAAGCTCCAGGGCTTCCTGGTCAGCCGGCCGCTGGCGGACGAGGTGCTGGAGAAGTGGCTGCTCGCGCGCACCGGTGTGCGGTCCGCCGCGCCCGGCGCCCAGCACCGCCGGCTGTTCGTCCGCGCCTGACTGTTACAGTCGTCTGGCACACCCCGGAGGGGGTGCGAGACCGCCGGAGACGGTGGGGTAGAGTTCCCTCCGGCTCAGTGAGCACGCCCCTTTAGCTCAGTCGGCAGAGCGTCTCCATGGTAAGGAGAAGGTCTACGGTTCGATTCCGTAAAGGGGCTCCGACCCACCGGTCCTGTCGCGAGACCGGGCCGCGCGGTCTTCCCGGCGGTGTAGCTCAGCCTGGCAGAGCAAGCGGCTCATAATCGCTGTGTCACCGGTTCAAATCCGGTCACCGCTACCCCTGACGGACCCCGTACCCCGGGGTCCGTCGCCGTGTCGGCACCCGCCGCCACGGTCCCGGCCCCCGGGCCGGTCCGCACAAGGCGAGGAGTGCCCCATGGCAGCCACCGACGTCCGTCCGAAGATCACCCTGGCCTGCCAGGAGTGCAAGAGCCGCAACTACATCACCCGCAAGAACCGGCGGAACGACCCCGACCGGCTCGAGCTGAAGAAGTACTGCCCGCGGGACAGGAAGCACACGGTCCACCGCGAGACCCGCTGACGCAGGTCCGCGAGGAGCGAGGGAGGGCGGGAGTGGCGCTGGACGCAGGACTGGTCGGGCGCAGCTACCCGCCCTCCGCCGTCTACGAGGTCGGTCGCGCCAAGATCGCCGAGTTCGCCGCCGCCGTCGGCGCGGCCGACCCGGTGCACACCGACGCCGACGCCGCCCGCGCGGCCGGCCACCCCGACGTCGTCGCGCCGCCCACCTTCGCCATCGTGGTCACCCTGGGCGCCGCCGACGTCGTGCTGGACGATCCCGACGTGGCCCTCGACTACAGCCGGGTGGTGCACGGCGAGCAGCGCTTCACCCACCACCGGCCGATCCGCGCCGGCGACCGGCTGGTGAGCACCACGACCATCGAGGCGGTGCGCAGCGTGGCCGGCAACGACCTGCTCACCACCCGCGTCGACGTCGCCACCGAGGACGGCGAGGCCGTCTGCACCGCCACCTCGATGCTCGTGGCCCGGGGGACGGCGTGAGCGCCCGGCTGCGGGCCGCCGACGTCGCCGTCGGCACCGAGCTGCCCGAGCAGGCGCACCGGGTCACCCGCGCGGACCTCGTCCGCTACGCCGGCGCCTCCGGCGACCTCAACCCGATCCACTGGAGCGACCGGGTCGCCACCGGCGTCGGCCTGCCCGGCGTCATCGCCCACGGGATGCTCACGATGGGCCTGGCCGCCCGCGCGGTGACCGACTGGGCCGGCGACCCGGGCGCCGTCGTCGAGTACCAGGTCCGCTTCGGCCGCCCGGTGGTCGTGCCCGACGACGACACCGGGGCCGAGGTCACCGTCCGCGGCAGGGTCGGCGCCGTCCTCGACGACGGCCGGGTGCGCGTGGACCTCACGGTCACCAGCGGCGGCGAGAAGGTGCTGTCCCTCGCCCGCGCCACCGTCGCACTGGCATGACCCCCCGGCGGGCCCTGCCGGTCGCGGCCGCGGCCCTGCTCCTGCTGGCCGGCTGCGGCACCTCCTTCACCGAGACGCTCGCCGCGGAGGACTCCTCCTCGGCGGCGCCGTCGTCGCCGGGCCAGGAGGACGGCGGCGGCGGGGACGACGCCCCGAGCTGCCCGGCCGAGCGCGCCGAGCCCGACCCCGACCGCCCCGTCGTCGACCTGGAGTTCCGGCTCTCCGACGACGGGCGCACCGTCACCGGCACCGAGAACATCGTCTTCACCCCGGACCGCGCCACCGACGAGATGGTGTTCCGGCTGGTGCCCAACAGCCCCGGCGCGACCGAGCTGGGCAACCGGATCACGGTGGACGACGTCCGCGGTGACGACGTCGACCAGGCCGGCTACGAGGACGCCGGCGCCGAGGGCCCGGGCGGGCTCTACGTGCTCCAGCTCGACGGCGAGCTCGACGCCGGCGAGTCCACCGAGGTGGAGCTGGACTTCACCGTCTCCCTCGGCGGCAGCGGCTTCGAGCGGCTGGGCGCGGCCGAGGACGTGTCCTGGTGGGCCAGCGGCTTCCCGCTGCTGGCCTGGGAGCCCGGCGTGGGCTGGGCCCGCGACCCGTTCGTCGGCATCCTCGGCGAGACCGCCACCAGCCCGGTCGCCGACACCACGATCAGCGTCTCGGCGCCCGAGGACCTCGTCGTCCTCATGACCGGTGACCAGGACGAGCCCTCCGAGCCCGAGGACGGCCGGCGCACCTGGACCGCGCACGAGCCGGTCGCCCGCGACGTCAGCGTCGCCGCCGGGGAGTTCCGGACCGCCACCCTCACCTCGCCGAACGGCGTCGAGATCACCACCGGCGTGCTGCCGGACTCGCGGACCGGCCCGGGCGAGCTCGCCGACTGGACCAGCGAGGACGTGACCGCCCTCGCCGACCGGTTCGGCCCCTTCCCGTACGACACCCTCACCGTGCCGCTGCTGCCCGACCAGGGTGGCGGCATCGAGTACCCCAGCTCGATCCTGCTCGCCGGCGCCAGCCGGGTCGTGCTCGAGCACGAGGTCGCGCACATGTGGTTCTACGGGATGGTCGGCGACTCGCAGTTCCGCGACCCCTGGCTCGACGAGGCCTTCGCCACCTACGCCGAGAGCGACGGCGACGTGCCGCAGGAGCAGCTCGACGCGACGCTGGCCGCACCGGGCGACGTCGGCGCGGCGATGGACGAGTTCTCCGACACCGGCAGCTACTTCGACGTCGTCTACGGCAAGGGCGGCGCCGCGCTGGTCGCCGCCCGGCAGGCCGCCGGCGCCACGGAGTTCGACGCCGCGCTGCGCTGCTACGTGCAGCTCAACGCGTGGACGATCGCCACGCCCGCCGACCTCGCGCTGGCGCTGGCCGACCTCCCGGCCGCCACCGAGGTGCTGGTGGCGGCCGGCGCCCTCGACGAGGACGACCTGCCGGACTGAGTCAGCCGAGCAGGCGCTGCAGCCGGCCGACGCCCTCGGCCAGGTCGTCGTCACCGAGCGCGTAGGACATCCGCACGTAGCCCGGCGTGCCGAAGGCCTCCCCGGGGACGACGGCGACCTCGGCCTCCTCCAGCACGATCTCGGCGAACTCCGCGCTGCTCGACGCCGTGCGGCCGTTGATCGGCCGGCCCAGCAGGCCCTTCACCGACGGGTACACGTAGAAGGCGCCCTGCGGCTCGGGGCAGGTGATGCCGGGGATCTCCCGCAGCATCGACACGATCGTCTTGCGGCGCCGGTCGAACGCCGTCCGCATCGCGTCCACCGCCGACAGGTCGCCGGTCAGCGCGGCCACCGCCGCCGCCTGGGACACGTTGGCGACGTTCGAGGTGGCGTGCGACTGCAGGTTGGTCGCGGCCTTGACGACGTCGGCCGGGCCGACGATCCAGCCGACCCGCCAGCCGGTCATCGCGTAGGTCTTGGCCACCCCGTTGACGACGACGCAGCGATCGGCGAGCCCGGGCACCACGACCGGCATCGACGGCGCGGTGACCCCGCCGTAGGTCAGGTGCTCGTAGATCTCGTCGGTGAGCACCCACAGCCCGGCCTCCAGGGCCCAGCGGCCGATGGCCTCCACCTGGTCGGGCGGGTAGACCGCGCCGGTCGGGTTGGACGGCGAGACGAACAGCAGCACCTTGGTGCGCTCGGTGCGCGCGGCCTCGAGCTGCTCGACGGAGACGAGGTAGCCGCTGTCCTCGTCGGCGACGACGGGCACCGGCACGCCGCCGGCCAGCCGGATCGCCTCCGGGTAGGTGGTCCAGTAGGGCGCGGGCACCAGCACCTCGTCGCCGGGGTCGAGCATCGTGGCGAACGCCTCGTACACGGCCTGCTTGCCGCCGTTGGTCACCAGCACCTGCGCCGGCGTGACGGCCAGGCCCGAGTCGCGCGCCGTCTTGGCGACGATCGCCTCCTTGAGCGCGGGCAGGCCGCCGGCCGGCGTGTACCGGTGCATCGCCGGCTGCCGGGCCGCGGCGATCGCCGCCTCGACGACGTAGTCCGGCGTCGGGAAGTCCGGCTCACCGGCGCCGAAGCCGATGACCGGCTTGCCCGCCGCCTTGAGCGCCTTGGCCTTCGCGTCCACCGCGAGCGTGGCGGACTCGGCGATGGACCCGATGCGCCGCGAGACGCGGCGCTCGGCGGGGGAGAGGGCGGACTCCGACGGGGAGACGGCGGTCATGGGTCCATCGTGTCAGGCGCCACGCCGCCGGGGCCCGCCAGTTCCCGGTCCCCCCGCGGCACGACGTGCGCGACCCCCGCCGGCGGCACCACCCCCGGTGCTCCTGCGCGGGAGGTCCCCCGGAGCGCGCTCACGGACCGGTCCCGCGGTCCCGTACACTGGCAACCCTGGGGCGTTCGACCCCGCCACCGGCGTGCCCCGGATCCTCCCGGGACCGGCGCGCCGAGGGCGAGGCCCGACCGTCCCGGGGCAGCCCGGGGTCACCGGCCCCGGGCGCCTAGGGGTGTAGCTCAATTGGCAGAGCAGCGGTCTCCAAAACCGCAGGCTGCAGGTTCAAGTCCTGTCACCCCTGCCCGTGCCGCCGGCCCGTGCCGGCGGGCAGCACGACCCGGCACGACCGCGCACCGGCTCCCGGACGCGGTCCCCGGCCGGCGAGCACCACACCAGACGGCCCGACAGCAGCGGCCACCAACCACGACGCGAGCGAGGCGCAGTGAGCGAGAAGCCGGGCCGCGGGGAGGACCCCCGTACCGCCTCCGACGCCGAGCTGTCCGACGAGCAGCTCGACCGCGAGGCCCCGGGCGTCGAGGACGCCGCCGAGCTGGAGGCCGCCGAGGACGAGGTCGCCGCCGAGGCCGAGGCCGAGGAGGACAAGGTCGTCAGCGCCCCGGCCCGCCGCCGCGGCGGCCGGATCACCGCCGGCGACGACGAGGACGGCGAGCCGGCCGCCCCGCGCACCCGGCGCCCCGCCCGCGAGGAGGCCGCCGGCAGCCGTCCCGCCGGCCGCGCCGCCGAGGGCTCCGGCACCCGGTCCCGGGCCGCCGCGCAGCGGGCGCGGGCCGAGGAGGTCCGGCAGAAGCGCAGCCTGCGCCGGTTCCTGCGCGAGGTCGTCGCCGAGCTCCGCAAGGTCATCTGGCCCGGCCGCCGGGAGCTGATCACCTACACGACCGTCGTCATCCTCTTCGTGGCGTTCATGGTGGCGCTCGTCGCGGGCCTCGACGTCCTCTTCGCGCAGGGCGTGCTCGCCGTCTTCGGCTGACCGCCCCCTGCGCCTGACCGCACCCGACAAGGAAGAGACCCCGTGACCGACCCCCGCGAGCCCTTCGACACCGACAGCGACGTCGAGGCCATCGACCTCGACGACCAGCGGATGGACGTCCGCGGCAGCGTCGACCTCGAGACCGGCGCGGACGAGGCCGGCTCCGCCGAGGGCTCGGTCGACACCGCCGACCAGGACACCGCCACCGGTGTCGCCGACGTGACCCCCGCGGTCGAGGGCGGCGGTCGCGACAGCCTGGTCGGCGACCCGCTGGCCGCGCCGGCCCCCGACCACGACCCGGTCGTCACCGAGGCCCTGGCCGAGGCGGAGGCCGCGGACGAGGACCCGCGCGAGACGCTCAAGCGGACCCTGCGGACCCAGTTCGGCGACTGGTACGTCATCCACTCCTACGCGGGCTACGAGAACAAGGTGAAGACCAACCTCGAGTCCCGCATCCAGTCGCTGGACATGGAGGACTACATCTTCCAGATCGAGGTGCCCACCGAGGAGGTCACCGAGATCAAGAACGGCAAGCGCACCCAGGTCAACCGGAAGAAGCTGCCCGGCTACCTGCTCGTCCGGATGGACCTCAACGACGAGTCCTGGGGCGCGGTCCGCAACACCCCCGGCGTCACCGGCTTCGTCGGCGCCACCTCGCGGCCCTCGCCGCTGAGCATCGACGAGGTCGTCAACCTGCTGGTGCCCGACGCCCCGCCGCAGGCGGCGAAGGCGACCGAGGCGGCCTCGCCCGCGGCGGCGTCCGCGCCGACCGCCGTCGTCGACTTCGAGATCGGCGAGTCGGTGACCGTCATGGACGGCCCGTTCGCCACCCTCCCGGCGACCATCAACGAGATCAACGCCGAGCAGCAGAAGCTGCAGGTGCTGGTCTCCATCTTCGGCCGGGAGACGCCGGTCGAGCTGTCGTTCACCCAGGTCGCCAAGATCTGACGAAGGACCCCGTCGCCCCCCTTCGCTCGTAAACTCGCGCGGGGCCCTGCGACGGGGCCGTTCCATCCCGTCACGAAGAAGGAAGTCATGCCCCCCAGGAAGCGGTTGACCGCGGTCATCAAGCTCCAGATCAACGCCGGTGCGGCCACCCCCGCGCCGCCCGTGGGTCCGGCGCTCGGCCAGCACGGCGTCAACATCATGGAGTTCTGCAAGGCGTACAACGCCGCCACGGAGTCGCAGCGCGGCAACGTGGTCCCGGTCGAGATCTCGGTGTACGAGGACCGCTCGTTCACCTTCGTCACCAAGACCCCGCCGGCCGCCCGCATGCTGCTCAAGGCCGCGGGCGTCGAGAAGGGCTCGGGCGAGCCGCACAAGACCAAGGTCGCCACGGTCACCCGCGACCAGGTCCGCGAGATCGCACAGACCAAGATGCCCGACCTCAACGCCAACTCGCTGGACGAGGCCGAGCGGATCATCGCCGGCACCGCCCGGTCGATGGGCATCACCGTCACCGGCTGACGGAAGCCGCCGGCGACCGGCGGCGTTGCACCACCCGGGGCTCGCCCGAGCCCCGCGCACCTGTGGGAGGGCCTGCGCCAGGCCCGCACACCACGAGATCCCCGCACCCGCGGCGGGGGAGAGGAACCACCATGGCGAAGCACGGCAAGAAGTACCTCGAGGCGGCCGCCAAGGTCGACCGCGAGAGCCTGTACAGCCCGCTGCAGGCGGCGGAGCTGGCGAAGCAGACCTCGCCGACCACCTACGACGCCACCGTCGAGGTGGCCATGCGGCTGGGCGTCGACCCGCGCAAGGCCGACCAGATGGTCCGCGGCACGGTCAACCTGCCGCACGGCACCGGCAAGACCGCCCGCGTCATCGTCTTCGCGACCGGTGACAAGGCCGCCGAGGCCGAGGCCGCCGGCGCCGACGTCGTCGGCTCGGACGACCTGATCGCGCGCATCCAGGAGGGCTTCCTGGACTTCGACGCCGCGATCGCCACGCCCGACCAGATGGCCAAGGTCGGCCGGATCGCCCGCATCCTCGGCCCCCGCGGCCTGATGCCGAACCCGAAGACCGGCACCGTGACCCCCGACGTCACCAAGGCCGTCGCGGACATCAAGGGCGGGAAGATCAACTTCCGCGTCGACAAGCAGGCCAACCTGCATCTGGTGATCGGCAAGACCTCCTTCGACGAGGCCAAGCTGGTCGAGAACTACGCCGCGGCGCTGGACGAGGTGCTGCGCGCCAAGCCGGCCGCGGCCAAGGGCCGGTACCTGAAGAAGGTCACCATCTCCACCACGATGGGCCCGGGCATCCCGGTCGACCCGAACCGCACCCGCAACCTGACGGTGGACGAGCCCACGGCGTGAGCTCCTGCTGAGACCGTCCCGGAGGCCCCGCCGCGCACCTCGTGCGGCGGGGCCTCCTGGCGTTCCGGGCACCGGCCGCCGCCTCCGGCCCGACGTCGCGTATGCTGGTCGGCGTTCCCCCCACGACCGCTGGTCGTCGCACGCCCGCGTGCGATCGAAGGTCCCGGACCCCCGGGCGGCCCGCGCAGGAGGACGGTTCGATCGCCGCGGCGCCCCGTGCCCGCGTCCCTCGCCCCGTGCGCCCTGCGCCGGGGCGTTCCTCGTCTCCGGGCCCCGTTCGCGCGCTCTCGTACGACGCACGGGTGGTCACCCGTCCGACGAGAGGAGGCCCATGCCCACGCAGGCGAAGGCCGCTGTGATCGACGAGATCACCGAGCGGTTCCAGAAGTCCAGCGCGGCCGTGCTCACCGAGTACCGCGGGCTGACCGTGTCGCAGCTGACCCAGCTGCGGCGTTCCCTCGGTGCGGGCAGCAGCTACGCCGTCGTCAAGAACACCCTGACGAAGCGGGCGGCGGACTCGGTCGGCCACACCGACCTGGCCCCGCTGCTCAACGGCCCGACCGCGATCGCCTTCATCGAGGGCGACGTCGTCGAGGCCGCCAAGGCCATCCGCGACTTCGCGCGCGCCAACCCGCTGCTCGTCGTCAAGGGCGGCGTCGTCGAGGGCCGCACCGTCGGCCCCGCCGAGGTCACCGCTCTCGCCGACGTCGAGCCGCGCGAGGTGCTGCTGGCCAAGCTGGCCGGCGCGATGAAGGGCAACCTCACCAAGGCCGCCGGGCTGTTCCAGGCCCCGCTGTCCCAGGTCGCCCGCCTGGCCGCCGCGCTGCAGGAGAAGAAGCCCGCCGAGGGCGACTCCGCTGCCGCCGACACCGCTGCTGCCGACACCACCACCGACTCCGCTGACGCCGCGGACACCGCGGCCAGCACCGACTGACCCCAGAAGGAGAGATCATGGCCAAGCTGTCCACCGCGGAGCTGCTCGACGCGTTCAAGGAGATGACGCTGCTCGAGCTGTCCGACTTCGTGAAGCAGTTCGAGGAGACCTTCGAGGTCACCGCGGCTGCCCCCGTCGCCGTCGCGGCCGCCCCGGCCGCCGGTGGTGCCGGTGACGGCGGTGCCCCCGCCGCCGAGGAGCAGGACGAGTTCGACGTCATCCTCGAGGCCGCCGGCGACAAGAAGATCCAGGTCATCAAGGAGGTGCGCGGCCTGACCTCGCTCGGCCTCAAGGAGGCCAAGGACCTGGTCGACGGCGCGCCGAAGCCGGTCCTGGAGAAGGTCGCCAAGGACGCCGCCGAGAAGGCCAAGGCCGCTCTCGAGGGCGCCGGCGCCACCGTCACCATCAAGTGACGCCGTCCCCGGCCTGAGCCGGGGACCAGCACCACCCAGCACGCCACAGGGGCCGCTCTCCTCCGGGAGGGCGGCCCCTGTCGCGTCCGCCCCCTCGGTGGGGTGGTGTGACAGCGACCGGTGTCACGTCGAACGAGTGATCCACGTAACCTCCCCCTCCGGTCCTCGTTACCCGTGAGTACGAGGAGGCGGTGTCCCCGGCGCACGGGGGGCCGCGCCGGGACGCGGTCCCGGGGCTCCCGCCGCGCGCGGGCCCCGGACACGGGCGAGGAGGTCGACGGTGGGCGTCGCGGTCCAGGTCGAGGGGCTGACCAAGTCCTTCGGCAGCCAGAACATCTGGAGCGACGTCACCCTCACGCTGCCGCCGGGGGAGATCTCCGTGCTGCTGGGCCCCTCGGGCACCGGCAAGTCGGTCTTCCTCAAGTCGCTGGTCGGGCTGCTCAAGCCCGAGCGCGGCTCGATCGTCATCACCGACACCGACATCGTCCGGTGCGGCGAGGCCAAGCTGTACGAGGTCCGCAAGTTGTTCGGTGTCCTGTTCCAGGACGGCGCGCTGTTCGGCTCGATGAACCTCTTCGACAACATCGCCTTCCCGCTGCGCGAGCACACGCGGAAGAGCGAGTCCGAGGTCCGCCGCATCGTCCTCGAGAAGATGGACATGGTCGGCCTGCAGGGCGCCGAGGGGAAGCTGCCCGGCGAGATCTCCGGCGGCATGCGCAAGCGCGCCGGCCTCGCCCGCGCGCTGGTGCTCGACCCCGAGATCATCCTGTTCGACGAGCCGGACTCGGGGCTGGACCCGGTCCGCGTCGCCTACCTCAACCAGCTGATCGTCGACCTCAACGCGCAGATCGACGCCACCTTCCTCATCGTCACGCACGACATCGGCACCGCCCGCACCGTGCCCGACAACCTCGGCCTGCTCTACCGCAAGCACCTGGCCATGTTCGGCCCGCGTGAGCAGCTGCTCACCTCGCAGGAGCCGGTGGTCCAGCAGTTCCTCAACGGCCGCCGCGAGGGCCCGATCGGCATGAGCGAGGAGAAGGACGTCGCGCAGGTCGAGGCCGAGATGGCCGCCCTGCAGGCCCGCGGCGGCGACCGGCACAACGGCGTCGGGCCCAAGGGCGCCGTCGGCGGCGACGCCGTCCCGCCGCAGCTGGACCCCTCCCCGGGCCTGCCCGAGCGGCGCGCCCAGCGCCGCCGCCAGGAGCGCGTGGCCCGCATGCTGCACCAGTTCGACCCGGCCACCGCCACGGCCATCCGCGCCTCCCTGCCCGAGGACCTGCTCGCCCAGGTCGACGCCGGCGTGTTCGCGCCGACGACCGACGCCACCGGCCGGCACTGGGACACCTCGCAGATCGTCGGCGCGACGGCGGCCGGCGGCTCCCTGCCCGGCCCACGGGACGGCCGGTGACGGCCACCGGGAAGCCGGAGGCGCCGGGCCTGCTCGACGGGAAGCTCTCCCCGGTCCGGCCGCTGCGGGCCAGCGGCACGCTGTTCGCCTTCGCGCTCGACACCTTCCGCGCGCTGCCCAGACGGCCCTTCCAGCTGCGCGAGTTCGTGCAGCAGACCTGGTTCGTCGCCAGCGTCACCATCCTGCCGACGGCGCTGGTCGCGATCCCCTTCGGCGCGGTCATCGCCCTGCAGCTGGGCTCGCTGACCCGCCAGCTCGGCGCCCAGTCCTTCACCGGCTCGGCGTCGGTGCTGGCCGTGCTGCGCGAGGCCAGCCCGATCGTCACCGCGCTGCTCATCGCCGGCGCCGGCGGCTCGGCCATCTGCGCGGACCTCGGCGCCCGCAAGATCCGCGACGAGATCGACGCCATGGAGGTGCTCGGGATCAACCCGATCCAGCGCCTCGTCGTCCCCCGGGTCCTGGCCGCGATGCTGGTCGCCACCCTGCTCAACGGCCTGGTCAGCGTCGTGGGCGTGGCCGGCGGCTACTTCTTCAACGTCGTCCTGCAGGGCGGCACCCCGGGCGCCTACCTGGCGTCGTTCGGCGCGCTCGCGCAGGTCGAGGACTTCTGGTCCGGTGAGATCAAGGCCCTCGTGTTCGGGCTGATCGCCGGGATCGTCGCCTCGTACAAGGGGCTGCGCGCCGGCGGCGGGCCCAAGGGCGTCGGCGACGCGGTGAACCAGTCGGTGGTCATCACCTTCCTGCTGCTGTTCGCCGTGAACTTCGTGATGACGGCGATCTACTTCCAGCTCGTCCCGCCGAAGGGGCAGTGACCCGATGGCACTGCTCTCCCCGGTCGACCGGGTCCGCGTCGGCACGCGCCGGCTGGTCCGCGGCGTCTACGGCCGCCCGATGGACACCCTCGAGGACCTCGGCGACCAGCTGTCCTTCTACGGCCGGGCCCTGGGCTGGACGCCGCGCACGCTGCGCCGCTACAAGCGCGAGACGTTCCGGCTGCTCGCCGAGGTCACCTTCGGCACCGGCGCGCTGGCGGTCATCGGCGGCACGGTCGGCGTCATCGCGTTCCTGTCGTTCTTCACCGGCACCGAGGTCGGCCTGCAGGGCTACGCGGCGCTGGACCAGCTCGGCACCTCGGCGTTCACCGGCTTCCTCTCGGCGTACTTCAACACCCGGGAGATCGCCCCGCTGGTCGCCGGGCTGGCGCTGTCGGCCACCGTCGGCTGCGGCTTCACCGCCCAGATCGGCGCCATGCGGATCAACGAGGAGATCGACGCCCTCGAGGTCATGGGCGTCCCCTCGCTGCCGTTCCTGGTGACCACCCGCATCGTCGCGGGGTTCGTCGCGGTCGTCCCGCTCTACGTCATCGGCCTGCTGAGCAGCTACTTCGCCACCCGGACCATCACCACCGAGGCGTACGCGCAGTCGGCCGGCACCTACGACCACTACTTCAACCTCTTCCTGCCGCCGCAGGACGTGCTGTGGTCGTTCGTCAAGGTGCTCGTCTTCGCCGTCGTGATCATCCTGAGCCACTGCTACTACGGCTACCGGGCCAGCGGCGGCCCGGCCGGCGTCGGCCTCGCCGTGGGCCGGGCGGTGCGCTTCTCGATCGTGGCGGTCATGGTCATCGACCTGTTCCTGTCGCTGGCCATCTGGGGTTCGACGACGACCGTCCGGATCGCGGGGTGAGCGGGCGATGAGCGGGGGCAGGGGCGCGGTGGTGCGCCGGCGGCTGCAGGGCGTGGCGTTCCTCGTCGTCCTGGTGATGCTGCTGGCGCTGACCGTGGCGCTCTACACCAAGGCGTTCACCGACACCGCGCGCGTGGTGCTGCACGCCGACACCGTGGGCAACCAGTTGCAGGAGGCCTCCGACGTCAAGGTGCGCGGGGTGATCGTCGGCGAGGTGCGCTCGGTCGACGCCGGCGCCGAGGGCGCGACGATCGAGCTCGCCATCCGGCCCGAGTTCCTGGACCGGATCCCCGCCGACGTCACCGCCCGGCTGCTGCCCAAGACGCTGTTCGGCGAGCGCTACGTGTCCCTCGTGGTGCCCGAGCGGCCCTCGGGGGAGCGGCTGGCCGACGGCGACGAGATCGGCCAGGACCGCACCGAGAACGCCGTCGAGCTGCAGCGGGTCATCGACGACCTGCTGCCGCTGCTGCGGGCGGTGCAGCCGCAGGACCTCAGCTACACCCTCGGCGCGGTGGCCTCGGCGCTGCGCGGCCGCGGCGACCAGCTGGGGGAGAACCTCGCCTCGATCGGCAGCTACGTCGGCGAGCTCAACACCGTGCTGCCCGAGCTGCAGGCCGACATCAGCGGGCTGGCCGACGTCGCCGACACCTACACCTCCGCCGCCGACGACCTGCTCGCGGTGCTGGACGACCTGGCGGTGACGTCGCGGACGCTGGTGGACCAGTCCGAGCAGCTGCGGCGCACGTTCACCGTCGTCGGCGCCTCCTCGGCGACGGCGGCCGGCTTCCTGGAGACCAACGAGCAGGACCTCATCTCGCTGGCCGCCACCTCGCGGCCGGTGCTCGGCCTGTTCGCCGAGTACTCACCGGAGTACCCCTGCCTGCTCGACGGCCTGGCCCGCTTCAAGCCGATGATCACCGAGGCCTTCGGCGGCGACGGCGACCCCGCGCTGAACCTGGACATCACCGTGACGCTGCCGCCGCGCAACCCGTACCAGCCCGGCGACCAGCCGGCCTACCTCGACCGGTCCGGGCCCGACTGCCAGGGCCTGGACGACATCGACGCGATCATCGCGGCAGCCGACCGGGGCGAGTACTACTGCCCGGTGCCGCCGGTGGACGGCGTCGACTCGGTGGACAACCCGTACAGCGGAAACCCCAACTGCCTGGGCGGCCGCGGACCCGAGGACGTCCCCGCCGGCGCCGGGGAGCCCGACGGCAACGTCACCACCGACCTGTCCGCCTTCGGGAACTCGATGCCGGGGCAGCTGGCCGGGTCGACGGCGGAACTCGACTTCGTGCGCAGCATCCTCGGCTACCAGACCGGCGTGGACCCCCGCGAGGTCTCCGACCTGGCCGCCTCCACGATGGCGCCGCTGCTGCGGGGGACCCAGGTGGCGCTGCGATGAGGGGCCTCGCCGCGCCGCTGACCAAGCTGGCCGTCTTCGCCCTGGTCACCGTGCTCGCCAGCTACGTCCTGGTCAGCACCATCACCAACGCCGGATACGGCGAGCCGCTGGAGTACCGGGCGCAGTTCGCCGACGTCGCCGGCCTGGTGGAGGGCGACGAGGTGCGCATCGCCGGCGTCCGGGTGGGCCAGGTGACCGCCATCGGCCTGTCCGACCAGACCGACCGGCCGGTGGCCGAGGTGACCGTCGCGGTCGACGCCGACGTCCCGCTGCCCACCTCGGTGCTGGCGACCATCCGCTACCGCAACCTCGTCGGCCAGCGGTACGTCGCGCTGACCGAGGGGGAGGGGTCGGCCGGGCGCACCCTCGATGAGGGCGACACCATCCCGCTGGCCCAGACGAAGCCCGCGCTGGACCTCACCACGCTGTTCGGCGGGTTCCAGCCGCTGTTCCAGGCCCTGTCGCCGCAGGACGTCAACCGGCTGTCCTTCGAGATCATCCAGGTGTTCCAGGGCGAGGGCGGCACCGTGGAGAGCCTGCTCGGCCACGTCGGCTCGCTGACCTCCTCGCTCGCGGACAAGGACGCCGTCATCGGCAGCGTCATCGACAACCTGACCTCGGTGATGGGCACGGTCGCCGCCCGGGACGAGCAGCTGTCGTCCCTGGTCGTCTCGCTGCAGCAGTTCGTCTCCGGGCTGAGCGAGGACCGCGACGCGATCTTCGACTCGCTGCAGACCATCGACGGCCTGGCGGTGAGCACCGCCGGGCTGCTCGAGGACGCCCGCGCCCCGCTGGCCGCGGACATCGAGGGCCTCGGCGACCTGGCCGGCAACCTCGCCGACACCGGCGACGTCCTGGAGGACTTCCTGCAGCTCGCCCCGACCAAGATCGACCTGATCACGCGGACCGCCGTCAACGGCAGCTGGTTCAACTTCTACATGTGCGGGGCGTCCGGCACGGTCACCCTGCCCGGCGCGAGCGAGCCGAGCACCATCCCCGCAGGCGGGCTGTCCTCCGGCGCGAGGGGGTGCTGATGGCCCGCCGTCCGGCCAAGCCGTTCCGCGACCGGAACCCGGTCGTCATCGGGGCGGTCAGCCTCTCGCTGATCGCGCTGCTGGTGCTGCTGGCCTTCAACGCCCGGTCGCTGCCGCTCATCGGCGGCGGCACCGTCTACCGCGCCCAGTTCTCCGAGGCCGCCGGCCTGCGGCCCGACGACCCGGTGCGCGTCGCCGGCGTCAAGGTCGGCCAGGTCGAGAGCCTGGCGCTGGAGGACGGCGCGGTCACCGTCGAGTTCCGCGTCCGCGACGCGTTCGTCGGGGACCGGTCCGAGGCGGCCATCAAGATCGAGACGGTGCTCGGCGCGAAGTACCTGGCGCTGGTCCCGCGCGGCGCGACGCCGCTGGACCCCGACCAGCGCATCCCGCTGCAGCGCACCGCCTCGCCCTACGACGTCGTCGAGGCCTTCGCGGACCTGTCCACCACCGTCGACGACATCGACACCGCCCAGCTGGCGAGCTCCTTCGAGGTGCTGTCGGAGACCTTCGCCGACACCCCCGACGAGGTCCGCACCTCCCTGGACGGGCTGGCCCGGCTGTCGGACACCATCGCCTCGCGGGACGCCCAGCTGCGCGAGCTGCTGTCGGCCACCCGGGACGTGACCCAGGTCCTGGCCGATCGCAACGGCGAGTTCACCCAGCTGATCCTGGACTCCAACACCCTGCTCACCGAGGTGCAGGAGCGCCGGGCGCTGATCGACTCGATCCTCACCAACACCCAGACGCTGGCCCAGCAGCTGACCGGCCTGGTGGCGGACAACCGCGAGGCCCTCACCCCGGCGCTGCAGCAGCTGGCGGCCGTCACGGACATCCTGTCGCGCAACCGCCAGGCCCTCGGGGAGACCGTCGCCAACCTGGCGCCCTTCGTCCGGGTCTTCACCAACACCCTGGGCAACGGCCGCTGGTTCGACAGCTTCGTGGAGAACCTGCTGCCCGGCGCCGTCGGGTCGGTGCTCTGCGGGGGCGCGGCGCAGGTCCCCGGCGGCCTGGTGTCGTGCGAGGAGGGGCAGTGAGCGGGACCCTGCAGCGCGGCGTGGCGCTGGCAGCCGCGGTGGTCCTCGTGGCCGCCCTGGGCTGGACGATCCTGCGGCCGGCCGGCCAGATCCGGGTCACCGCGTACTTCGGCCAGGCCGTGGGCGTGTACCCGGGCGGGGACGTGCGGGTCCTCGGCATCGACGTCGGCGAGATCACCGACGTCGTCCCGATGGGCGACCGGGTGCGCGTCGACATGCTCGTCGACGACGAGTACGACATCCCGGCCGACGCCGACGCGGTCATCCTCGCGCCGTCGCTGGTCAGCGACCGGTACGTGCAGTTCTCCCCGGCCTACGACGGCGGCCCGACGATGGAGGACGGCGCCGAGCTGGACCTGTCGCGCACGGCCACGCCGGTCGAGCTGGACGCGGTCTACGGCGCCCTCGACGAGCTCTCGGCCGCCCTCGGCCCGACCGGCGCCAACGCCGACGGCGCACTGCAGGACCTGCTGGCCACCGGCGCGGACAACCTCGAGGGCAACGGCGACGCGCTCAACCGGACGCTGACCGGGTTCTCGACCGCGGTGCAGACGCTGTCGGAGAACCGCGACGACCTGTTCGGGTCGGTGGAGAACCTGCAGGCGTTCACCTCGGCGCTGGCCACGATCGACACCCAGGTCGGCCAGTTCAACACCACCATGGCCGCCGTCGCCGCCCAGCTGGAGGGCGAGCGCGAGGACCTCGCCGCCGCGGTGCGGCTGCTGTCCCAGGCGCTGGGGGAGATCGCGACGTTCGTGCAGACCAACACCGCCCTGCTGACGACGAACGTCGACCGGCTGGCCGACGTCACCCTCACCCTGGTCCAGCAGCGGCAGGCGCTGGCCGAGGTGCTCGACGTCGCCCCCGCGACGCTGGGCAACGTCGCGCACGCCTACAACCCCGACTACGGCACGCTCGACACCCGCGACAACTCGCTGGGGTCGGCCAACCCGGAGGTCGTGGTCTGCCAGCTGCTGGCCCAGGCCGGCCGGCTGCAGATCGCCGGGGTGAGCCTCACCGACCTGACCGCGTTCCTGCAGCTGCCGCCGACCGAGCAGATCTGCCTGCGGCTGCTGTCGGGCGACCCCGGCAACGACGGTCAGCTCGACGACCTCAACGGCAACGGCGTGCCCGACCTGCAGGAGCTGCTCGGCACGCTGTTCGGCCGCAGCGCCGCCCCGCAGGCCGGCGGCACCCCGCTGGTCGGCCTGCCGCCGGTGCCGGGGGCGCAGCAGTGACCGGGCCGGTCCGGCGGGTCGCCGCGCTGGGCGCCGGGGTGCTGCTGCTGGCCGGGTGCGGCTTCCGCGGCGCCTACTCCCTCGACCTGCCCGGTGGCGCCGACGTGGGCGACGACCCGTACACGGTGCAGATCCAGTTCCTCGACGTCCTGGACCTCGTCCCGCAGGCCGGCGTCCGCGTCGCCGACGTGCCGGTCGGCCGGGTGGAGGACGTGTCGCTGGGAGAGGACTGGACCGCCCTGGTCACCGTCGAGATCAACGGCGACGTCGACCTGCCGGCCAACGCGGTCGCGATGATCCAGCAGTCCTCGCTGCTCGGGGAGAAGTACGTGGAGCTGGCCGCCCCGGGCACCGAGACGCCCACCGGCGAGCTCACCGACGGCGCGCTGATCGGCCTGGACCGCACCAACCGCAACGTCGAGGTGGAGGAGCTCCTCGGCGCGCTGTCGCTGGTGCTCAACGGCGGCGGGCTGGCGCAGCTGCAGACGATCAGCCGGGAGCTGGGCGACGCGCTCGAGGGCCGCGAGGACGCCGTCCGCGCCACCCTCACCCAGCTCGACACGTTCATCGCCAGCCTCGACCAGCAGCGCGACGAGATCGGCCGGGCGCTGGACAGCGTGGACGCGCTGGCCGAGTCCCTCGCCGCCCGCACGGAGACCATCGAGACGGCGCTGGACACCATCGGCCCGGGCCTCGACGTCGTCACCGAGCAGCGCGACCTGCTCGTCTCGATGCTCGACAGCCTGTCCCGCCTCGGCGACGTCGGCACCCGCGTGATCGACCAGGCCGGCGCGGACACCGTGGCCGACCTGCAGCTGCTGCAGCCGATCCTCACCCAGCTGGCCGCCGCGGGGCCCGACCTCGCCGAATCGCTGGACCTGCTGCTCACCTACCCGTTCCCGGCCAGCTCGCTCTCGGCGCTGCAGTACCGGCCCGACGCGCGGACCGGCGGCTACGGCCTGTTCACCAACATGACCGCCAACCTGAACCTCGACCTGCGCGAGCTGCTGTGCCGCTACGTCGTCGACCCGGTCACCGGCGGCCTGGAGACCCTCGACCCGCAGGACCTGGTCGGCGGCACCTGCGGCACCGCCGGCACCCCGCCGGGCAACGCCGGCGGCACCGGCACCGGGTCGTCGTCGCCGGCGCAGTCGCTCGCCCCCGGGCTGGGCGGGCTGGCCGGCACCGTCCTCGGGGACGGCACCGGCGGCGCGCCGGCCGGCCTGCCCGGGATGCCGGGCATCCCGACGGGAGGAACGCCGTGATCACCCGCAAGGTCAAGCTGCAGCTGCTCGCGTTCACCGCGGTCGCGCTGCTGGGCATCTCCTACGTCGGCTTCAACTACGTGGGCCTGGACCGGGTGCTGCTCGGCAGCGGCTACGACGTCGCCGCCGACTTCGCCGACTCCGGCGGCATCTTCGTCAACGCCGAGGTCACCTACCGGGGCGTCGCCGTCGGCCGGGTCACCGACATGCAGCTCACCGACGACGGCGTCCGGGTCATGCTGACCATCGACCCCGACCCCGACGCCGACCCGATCCCCGCCGACACCGACGCCGTCGTGGCCACCCGCAGCGCCGTCGGCGAGCAGTACGTGGACCTGCGCCCGGCCACCGCCGACGGGCCGTACCTGGCCGACGGCGCGGTCATCCCGCAATCGCGCACGGCCATCCCGATCCCGGTCGAGCAGCTGCTGCTCAACGTGGACCGGCTGGTCACCTCGATCGACCCCGAGGACCTGCGCGTCGTCGTCGACGAGCTCGGCCGCGCCTTCGCCGGCGCCGGCGACGACCTGACCCGGCTCATCGACAACGGCGACCTGCTGCTGGCCCGCGCCGAGGAGTCGCTGCCGCAGACGCTGCAGCTGATCACCGACGGGCAGACCGTGCTGCAGACGCAGGCCGAGAGCCGCTCGGCGATCGAGCAGTGGGCCGAGGACCTGCGCGCGGTCAGCGACACGCTGGTCGACATCGACCCCGACCTGCGCGGCCTGGTCGTCAACGCGCCCGACGCCGGGGCGGCGCTGCAGGACCTCGTCGACGACGCCGGGCCCGGCCTGGGCTCCCTGGTGCGCCACGTCGACGTCCTCAACGGCGTCACCATCCCCCGGCTCGACGGCGTCGAGCAGATGCTCGTCACCTACCCCGACGCGGTCAGCGGCGGGTTCAGCGTCGTCCGCGACGACGGCGGCACGATGCGCGCCCACTTCGGCCTCGTCCTCAACAGCAACGACCCGCGGGCCTGCACCAGCGGCTACGTCTCCACCGGGCAGCTGTCGAGCCCCGCGTCCGTGGCCGGGCTGGACGTCGACCCGATCGGCTGCGACGTCGTCAACGGCGCCGACCCGAGCCCGGGCGACGGGGTGGACGAGTCGGGCTCCAACATCCGCGGCGAGCAGAACATCGGCCGCGACGGCGGCGTCGGCTCGCCCGGCCCGCAGGGTCAGGCCGGTGCCGGCGCACCGGTGGCGTCGGTGGTCGACGACGTGCTCGGCGGCCTGCTCGGTGCCCTCCCCTTCGCACGGACGGCGGGCTGAGTACGTCATGCTCATCACGCAGAGCACTCGACACAGCACGGGACGAGAGGAGGACGCGGTGACGCGCGCCGGGCAGGACACCGGGACGGCCCCCGACGAGGCCGCCGCCGATCCCTCCGCCGCCGGGGACGCGCCGGCCGGCCGCCGCGGCCGACGGCGGGCCCGCCACGCCGCTCCCGAGGACGCGGTGGCCGGCGACGGCGACACCGCCGGCCCCGGCGACGACGACGCCGCTGACGACGCCGACGACGACGCCGCACCGCGCGCCCGCCGCCGGCTGTCGGTCCCGCTGGTGCCCGTGCTCGCGGTGCTGCTGGTCCTGCTGCTCGGCGCGGCCGGGTGGCTGTGGCTGAGCCGCGAGGACGAGTCGCCGGTGCGCACCGACAGCTACGTGCAGGTGCTGCAGGCGGCCCGCTCGGGGATCGTCGACCTGACCTCCTTCGACGCGGTCACCATCGACGACGACATCGCGCAGGTCCGCCGCGTGGCCACCGGCGACCTGCGCGACGAGTCGCTCGCCCAGCTGCAGGACCGGCGGCAGGAGCTGGTCGACGCCCAGGCGGTCGTGCAGACCGAGGTCGTCGGCGCGGGCGTGGTCAGCGCCGACGAGGACTCGGGCACCGTGCTGCTGGTCATCCAGTCGACGCAGCGGAGCACCGCCGGCCCGCAGGCCCAGATGCTGCGCTACCGCATCCAGGTGGAGCTCGTGCGCGAGGACGGCCGCTGGCTGCTGTCCGGGATCTCGGGGAGGTGACGGCGTGAGCGAGACCCCGGGGGAGCGCCCCCGCCCCACGCCCCGCCCGCGCGCGGACCGCCCCCGCCCGTCCCCGCGCCCCCGGGTGGCCGGCAGCCGCCGGGACCGGGAGGAGCCCCGCGCCCAGGCGGCACCGCAGGTCCCCGTCACCGAGGTGCCCGTCACCGAGGTGCCCGTCCCCGAGGCGGCGCCGGCCGCGGAGACCGCCACCGGCCGGCGCCGGGCCCGGCCCGGACAGGTGGGCGGCGACGCCGCGGCCGTCTCGCTGGCCGAGGCCCCGGCGCCCGCTCCGGACGGGACCGGCAGCACCGGGACCGCCGCCGAGGAGACCCCCGCCCGGCACGGCTCCCGCCGCGCCCGCGCCGAGCGCCCGGCGCACACTCGCGCCGCCGCCGGGCCGGCGCCGCGCCGTCGTCGCCGGCTGCCGCTGGTGGCGGTCCTCGCGGTGCTGTGCGTGCTCGCCGCCGGGCTGGTCGGCGTCCTGGCCTGGCAGCGGCTGGACCCCGCGTCCGTCTCGCCGTCGGTGTTCGCCGCGGCGCGCGAGGACGTGCAGGCCCTCTACGCCTACGACTACCGGGACTCCGAGGGCAGCGTGCAGCGCAAGCTCGACGTCCTGACCGGCGACCTGCGCGACCAGTACGAGCAGGACCTCTCGCAGGGCGGGATCGTCGACACCTACGAGCAGGTGTCGGCCACCACGCGGTACGAGGTGCTCGACGTCGGCCTGCAGCAGGTCTCCGACGACCAGGACAGCGCGACCGTCGTCGTCTTCGGCCAGTACGTCGTCGAGTCGGTGAACAGCGGCACCCAACCAGCCCCCGAGGGGTCGGAGTGCACGGTCACCCCGGAGGGCGCGCAGTCGTGCACCCAGACCGTCCAGGTGCAGCTGGCGCGGGTCGACGGCGACTGGAAGATCAGCGACCTGACCCTGCTCACGACCAGCTGAGACGGGGCCGCCGGCCCGGGCCGGCCCGCGCTCCGCGCGGCGTGGCGGAGACAACGGGGCCCCCGGGCTGGCATCATGGCGACGCGGAACGCCACCCGGTCTGCCGGACGCCGTCCTTCCCGGGAGTGTGGCGGGGCTCGCCCCCCACCCCCCGACGTGGACAGCGTGCGCGAGCAGGGGTAGGGTTCTCTGTTGCGCTGCCCCCTGACTGCCTGCCCGCCGAGACGGGTCACCTGGGCTGCCCGGGATCCCCTCCCGGCACCTGGGCGACACCCGTTCCCCCAGCGGGCCGGACGCCGCGGACAGCCCCGCCATCACCGACGACGACCCAGGACGAACCCGCACCCACCGCCCGCACGTCGTGAGGTCCTTGGAAGGACGCATCTTGGCAGGCTCTCGCCCCACCAGCATCTCCCCCAGCACGACCGAGTCCGGCGGCTTCGGCCAGCAGAACCAGACTCCCCAGGCCGGCCCCCGCACCGGAGAGGCCGACCAGCAGAAGATCCCCGGCGCGCCGCGGCGCGTCTCGTTCGCGAAGATCTCCGAGCCCCTCGAGGTGCCGGATCTGCTCGCCCTGCAGACCGCGTCCTTCGACTGGCTGGTTGGCAGCCCCGAGTGGCGCGCCACCCTCTCGCCCGAGGAGCAGGCGACCGCCGTCGGCGGCCTGGCCGAGATCCTCGAGGAGATCTCCCCGATCGAGGACTTCAGCGGCTCGATGTCGCTGTCCTTCTCCAACCCGCGCTTCGAGGACGTCAAGGCGTCCCTCGAGGAGTGCAAGGACAAGGACATGACCTACGCGGCGCCGCTGTTCGTCACCGCCGAGTTCATGAACAACACCACCGGCGAGATCAAGAGCCAGACGGTGTTCATGGGCGACTTCCCGATCATGACGAACAAGGGCACGTTCGTCATCAACGGGACCGAGCGCGTGGTCGTCTCGCAGCTCGTGCGCAGCCCCGGGGTCTACTTCGACAAGACCCTGGACAAGACCTCCGACAAGGACGTCTTCAGCGCCAAGGTCATCCCCAGCCGTGGTGCGTGGCTGGAGTTCGACGTCGACAAGCGCGACACCGTCGGCGTCCGCATCGACCGCAAGCGCCGCCAGCCGGTCACCGTGCTGCTCAAGGCGCTGGGCTGGACCGAGGACCGCATCCGCGAGCACTTCCAGTGGTCGCCCACCGTCCTCGCCACCCTGGAGAAGGACCACATCGCCGGGCAGGACGAGGCCCTGCTCGACATCTACCGCAAGCTGCGGCCGGGCGAGCCGCCGACGCGGGAGAGCGCCCAGGCGCTGCTGGAGAACCTCTTCTTCAACCCGAAGCGCTACGACCTGGCGAAGGTCGGCCGCTACAAGGTGAACAAGAAGCTCGGCGTCGAGGTCCCGCAGGGCACCCTGACGCTGACCGAGGACGACATCGTCGCCACCATCGAGTACGTCGTGCGGCTGCACGCCGGCGAGCCCGACCACGGCGTCGACGACATCGACCACTTCGGCAACCGCCGCCTGCGCACCGTCGGCGAGCTGATCCAGAACCAGATCCGGGTCGGCCTCTCCCGCATGGAGCGCGTCGTCCGCGAGCGGATGACCACCCAGGACGTCGAGGCGATCACGCCGCAGACCCTGATCAACATCCGGCCGGTCGTCGCCTCCATCAAGGAGTTCTTCGGCACCAGCCAGCTGTCCCAGTTCATGGACCAGACCAACCCGCTCGCGGGCCTGACCCACAAGCGCCGCCTGTCGGCGCTGGGCCCGGGTGGTCTGTCCCGTGAGCGGGCCGGCATGGAGGTCCGCGACGTGCACCCGAGCCACTACGGCCGGATGTGCCCGATCGAGACCCCGGAAGGCCCGAACATCGGCCTGATCGGCTCGCTGTCGGCCTACGGCCGGGTCAACGCGTTCGGCTTCATCGAGACCCCGTACCGCCGGGTCGAGAACGGCGTGGTCACCGACCACATCGACTACCTGACCGCCGACGAGGAGGACCGCTTCGTCGTCGCCCAGGCCAACTCGCCGCTGGACGCCCAGGGCCGGTTCGCCGAGGAGCGGGTCCTGGTCCGCACCAAGGGCGGTGAGGTCGACTACCTGTCGCCCGAGCAGGTCGACTACATGGACGTCTCGCCGCGGCAGATGACCTCGGTCGCGACGGCGATGATCCCGTTCCTCGAGCACGACGACGCCAACCGCGCGCTCATGGGCGCGAACATGCAGCGCCAGGCCGTCCCGCTGCTGCGCAGCGAGGCGCCGCTGGTCGGCACCGGCATGGAGCTGCGGGCCGCCGTCGACGCCGGCGACGTCGTCGTGGCGGAGAAGGCCGGTGTGGTCGAGGACTCGACCGCCGACTACGTCACCGTCATGGCCGACGACGGCACCCGGCAGACCTACCGGCTGCTGAAGTTCCGCCGCTCGAACCAGGGCACCTCGATCAACCAGACCCCCGTCGTCGACGAGGGCCAGCGGGTCGAGGTCGGCCAGGTCATCGCCGACGGGCCGTGCACCGACCAGGGCGAGATGGCGCTGGGCAAGAACCTGCTCGTCGCCTTCATGCCGTGGGAGGGCCACAACTACGAGGACGCGATCATCCTGTCGCAGCGCCTCGTGCAGGACGACGTCCTGTCCTCGATCCACATCGAGGAGTTCGAGGTCGACGCCCGCGACACCAAGCTCGGTGCCGAGGAGATCACCCGGGACATCCCGAACGTCTCCGAGGAGGTCCTCGCCGACCTCGACGAGCGCGGCATCATCCGCATCGGTGCCGAGGTCGTCCCCGGCGACATCCTCGTCGGCAAGGTCACGCCCAAGGGCGAGACCGAGCTGACCCCCGAGGAGCGGCTGCTGCGGGCGATCTTCGGTGAGAAGGCCCGCGAGGTCCGCGACACGTCGCTGAAGGTCAAGCACGGCGAGTCCGGCAAGGTCATCGGCGTCCGCGTGTTCTCCCGCGAGGACGGCGACGAGCTGCCCGCCGGCGTCAACGAGCTGATCCGCGTCTACGTCGCCCAGATGCGCAAGATCTCCGACGGCGACAAGCTCGCGGGGCGCCACGGCAACAAGGGCGTCATCGCGAAGATCCTGCCGCAGGAGGACATGCCGTTCCTCGAGGACGGCACCCCGGTGGACATCGTCCTCAACCCGCTCGGCGTCCCGGGCCGGATGAACGTCGGCCAGGTCCTGGAGACCCACCTCGGGTGGATCGCCAAGTCCGGCTGGCAGGTCGAGGGCACCCCGGAGTGGGCGGCCAACCTGCCCGAGCAGGCGCGCCAGGCGGAGCCGGGCACCCGGACCGCGACGCCGGTGTTCGACGGTGCCCGCGAGGAGGAGATCATCGGCCTGCTCGGCTCGACGATCCCCAACCGCGACGGCAACCGGATGGTGCAGGAGACCGGCAAGGCGCGGCTGTTCGACGGCCGCTCCGGGGAGCCGTTCCCCGAGGCGATCTCGGTGGGCTACGTCTACATCCTGAAGCTGCTGCACCTGGTCGACGACAAGATCCACGCCCGGTCGACCGGCCCCTACTCGATGATCACGCAGCAGCCGCTGGGTGGTAAGGCGCAGTTCGGTGGCCAGCGCTTCGGTGAGATGGAGTGCTGGGCGATGCAGGCCTACGGCGCGGCCTACGCGCTGCAGGAGCTGCTGACCATCAAGTCCGACGACATCCTGGGCCGCGTCAAGGTCTACGAGGCCATCGTCAAGGGCGAGAACATCCCCGAGCCGGGCATCCCCGAGTCGTTCAAGGTGTTGCTCAAGGAGCTGCAGTCGCTGTGCCTCAACGTCGAGGTGCTGTCCGGCGACGGGCAGGCGATCGAGCTGCGCGACACCGACGACGAGGTGTTCCGGGCCGCGGAGGAGCTGGGCATCGACCTGTCCCGCCGCGAGCCCTCCAGCGTCGAGGACGTGTGATCGGCCGCCGGCCGGCCCTCTGCGTGACGGGCCGGCCGGCGTCCCCAGCCAACGACTAGAAGTGCAGTAACGAGCCCCGGGAAAGGGGTCCACTCAGTGCTCGACGTCAACTTCTTCGACGAGCTCCGCATCGGTCTGGCCACCGGCGACGACATCCGCCAGTGGTCGCACGGTGAGGTGAAGAAGCCCGAGACCATCAACTACCGGACGCTGCGCCCGGAGAAGGACGGTCTCTTCTGCGAGAAGATCTTCGGTCCCACGCGGGACTGGGAGTGCTACTGCGGCAAGTACAAGCGCGTCCGCTTCAAGGGCATCATCTGTGAGCGCTGCGGCGTCGAGGTGACCCGGGCCAAGGTCCGCCGCGAGCGGATGGGCCACATCGAGCTGGCCGCGCCGGTCACCCACATCTGGTTCTTCAAGGGCGTCCCCTCGCGCCTGGGCTACCTGCTCGACCTGGCGCCCAAGGACCTCGAGAAGATCATCTACTTCGCCGCCTACCTGATCACCTCGGTCGACGACGAGGCGCGCCACCGCGACCTCCCGACCATCGAGGCCGAGATCAGCGCCGAGAAGCACAACCTCGAGAGCCGGCGCGACGCCGACGTCGAGGCCCGCCAGCAGAAGCTCGAGGCCGACCTGGCCGAGCTCGAGGCGGAGGGCGCCAAGTCCGACGTCCGCCGCAAGGTGCGCGAGGGCGGCGAGCGCGAGATGCGCCAGCTGCGCGACCGCGCCCAGCGGGAGATCGACCGCCTCGAGGAGGTGCTCGACACCTTCCGCAAGCTCGAGGTCAAGCAGCTCATCGCCGACGAGGGCCTGTACCGGGAGCTGCGCGACCGGTTCGGCGAGTACTTCGAGGGCGGCATGGGTGCCGCGGCCCTGCAGAAGCTGCTGGCCGACTTCGACCTCGACGCCGAGGCCGCCTCGCTGCGCGAGACCATCCGCAGCGGCAAGGGCCAGCGCAAGCTGCGGGCCCTCAAGCGGCTCAAGGTCGTCGCGGCGTTCCAGCAGACCCGCAACTCGCCCATGGGCATGGTGCTGGACTGCGTCCCGGTCATCCCGCCGGACCTGCGCCCGATGGTGCAGCTCGACGGTGGCCGCTTCGCCACCAGCGACATGAACGACCTGTACCGCCGGGTCATCAACCGGAACAACCGGCTCAAGCGGCTGCTCGACCTCGGCGCGCCCGAGATCATCGTGAACAACGAGAAGCGGATGCTCCAGGAGTCCGTGGACGCGCTGTTCGACAACGGCCGCCGCGGCCGTCCGGTCACCGGCCCGGGCAACCGCCCCCTGAAGTCCCTGAGCGACCTGCTCAAGGGCAAGCAGGGCCGGTTCCGCCAGAACCTGCTCGGCAAGCGCGTCGACTACTCCGGCCGCTCGGTCATCGTCGTCGGCCCGCAGCTGAAGCTGCACCAGTGCGGCCTGCCCAAGCAGATGGCGCTCGAGCTGTTCAAGCCCTTCGTCATGAAGCGGCTGGTCGACCTCAACCACGCGCAGAACATCAAGTCCGCCAAGCGCATGGTCGAGCGCGCCCGTCCCGTCGTCTGGGACGTGCTCGAGGAGGTCATCACCGAGCACCCGGTGCTGCTGAACCGGGCGCCGACGCTGCACCGCCTGGGCATCCAGGCCTTCGAGCCGCAGCTGGTCGAGGGCAAGGCCATCCAGATCCACCCGCTGGTCTGCACGGCCTTCAACGCCGACTTCGACGGTGACCAGATGGCGGTCCACCTGCCGCTGTCGGCGGAGGCGCAGGCCGAGGCCCGCATCCTCATGCTGTCCAGCAACAACATCCTGAGCCCGGCCGACGGTCGCCCGATCACCGCGCCGACCCAGGACATGGTGCTGGGCCTGTACCACCTGACCACCCTGGTGCCGAGCCGGCACGAGGCCGACGGTGGCCGTCCGGCGGCCTTCGGGTCGACGGCCGAGGCGATCATGGCGTTCGACAAGGGCGCCCTGGCCCTGCAGGAGCGCGCGCTGATCCGCCTCGACGAGGTGTTCGGCGTCGACAACGGCAAGGTCAACGAGGCCTGGACCCAGCCCGAGGACTGGACCCCGGGTGCCCCGGCGCTGGTCGAGACCAGCCTGGGCCGGGTGCTGTTCAACGAGGCCCTGCCCGAGGACTACCGCTTCGTCAACTACCAGGTGCCGAAGAAGGAGCTCGGGGCGATCGTCAACGACCTCGCCGAGCGCTACCCCAAGGTGCAGGTCGCGGCGACGCTGGACGCCCTCAAGTCGGCCGGCTTCCGCTGGGCGACCCGCTCGGGCGTCACGATCGCCATCGACGACGTCGTCACCCCGCCGGCCAAGCAGGAGATCCTCGACCGGCACGAGGCCGAGGCGCGCGGCATCGAGCGGCAGTACGAGCGCGGTGTCATCACCGACGCCGAGCGCCGTGGCGAGCTGATCGAGATCTGGACCCGCGCGCGGGCCGAGGTCTCGCAGGCGATGGTGGACAACTTCCCGACCACCAACCCGGTCTGGGTCATGGTCAACTCGGGCGCCCGAGGCAACATGATGCAGATCAGCCAGATCGCCGGCATGCGCGGCCTGGTGGCCAACCCGAAGGGCGAGATCATCCCGCGGCCGATCAAGGCCAACTTCCGGGAGGGTCTGTCCGTGCTGGAGTACTTCATCTCCACCCACGGTGCGCGCAAGGGTCTGGCCGACACCGCCCTGCGGACCGCTGACTCCGGGTACCTCACCCGCCGGCTGGTCGACGTCTCGCAGGACGTCATCATCCGCGAGGAGGACTGCGGCACCGAGCGCGGCGTGGTCATGCCGATCGCGACCGTCGTCGACGGTGTCCTGACCCGGGACGCGCACGTCGAGACCAGCGTCTACGCCCGCTCCCTGGCCGCCGACGTGGTGGCCGAGGACGGCACGCTGATCGCGCAGGCCGGCCAGGACCTGGGTGACGTGCTGATCGGCCAGCTGGTCGACGCCGGCGTCGCCGAGGTCAAGGTCCGCTGCGTCCTGACCTGCGAGTCCCTGCTGGGCACCTGCGCGACCTGCTACGGCCGGTCGCTGGCCACCGGCAAGCTCGTCGACGTCGGCGAGGCGGTCGGCATCATCGCCGCCCAGTCGATCGGTGAGCCCGGCACCCAGCTGACGATGCGCACCTTCCACACCGGTGGTGTCGCGGGTGAGGACATCACCCACGGTCTGCCGCGTGTCGTGGAGCTCTTCGAGGCCCGCGTCCCCAAGGGCAAGGCCCCGATCGCCGAGCTGGCCGGCTCCGTCCGGATCGAGGACGGCGAGCAGTTCCGCAAGCTCACGATCACCCCGGACGACGGCTCCGACGAGGTCGTCTACGACAAGCTGTCGCGCCGGTCGCGGCTGCGGGTCGAGGACGGCTCCCACGTCGAGGTCGGCGAGCAGCTCACCGAGGGTGCGGTGGACCCGCACGAGGTGCTGCGGATCATGGGCCCGCGCGAGGTGCAGCTGCACCTGGTCCGCGAGGTCCAGGAGGTCTACCGCAGCCAGGGCGTGTCGATCCACGACAAGCACATCGAGGTGATCATCCGCCAGATGCTGAAGCGGGTGACCATCATCGACTCGGGCGCCACGGAGTTCCTCCCCGGTGCGCTGGTCGAGCGGACGCTGTTCGAGACCGAGAACCGCCGCGTCGTCGCCGAGGGCGGCGAGCCGGCCTCGGCACGTCCGGTGCTCATGGGCATCACCAAGGCCTCGCTCGCGACCGAGTCGTGGCTGTCGGCCGCCTCCTTCCAGGAGACGACCAAGGTGCTCACCGACGCCGCGATCCAGGGCAAGAGCGACTCGCTCCTCGGCCTCAAGGAGAACGTGATCATCGGCAAGCTGATCCCGGCAGGTACGGGCATCAGCCGCTACCGGAACATCACGGTCGAGCCGACCGAGGAGGCCCGCGCCGCCGTCTACACGATGGCCGGGTACGACGACGGGCAGTACTACAGCCCGGACGTCTTCGGGGCGGGCTCCGGTGAGGCCGTGCGCCTCGAGGAGTACGACTGGCGGGGCTGATCCCCGGTGGTGCATGAGAAGGGCCCCCAGGTCACCGACCTGGGGGCCCTTCTCCGCGTCAGGGGAGCGGCCGCGTCACGTGACGCAACGCCGGACTAGCGGTCGGCCAGCTTCCGCATGGTCTCCACCGTGCGCAGCCGGCCCTCGCGGCTGTCGTCGAGGGGCTGCAGGGCGATGGTGGTGACGCCGGCCTCCGCGTAGGCGGCCACCCGCTCGGCCACGTACGACTCCGGCCCGATCAGCGACACCTTGCGGACGAACTCCTCGGGCAGCGCCGCGGCAGCCTCGTCCTTCTTCCCGTCCAGGTAGAGGTCCTGGACGGTGGTGGCGGCCTCCTCGTAGCCGTAGCGGCGGGCGAGGTCGTTGTAGAAGTTCTTGCCCCGGGCGCCCATGCCGCCGACGTAGAGGGCCAGCTGCGGCCGCACCAGGTCGTGCAGGTGGTCGACGTCCTCGCCGATCGCCACCGGGACGCCGCAGATCACCTGCAGGTCCCCGAGCGCGGCGTCCCGCTTGGCCTTCCCGGCACGCAGCGAGTCGCCCCAGACGTCGTCAGCGCGCTCGGGCATGAACCAGATCGGCTCCCAGACCTCGGCGATCTCGGCGGCGAGCTCCACGTTCTTGGGGCCGAGCGCGGCGAGCATCACCGGGATGCGCTCGCGCACCGGGGTGTTGATCAGCTTCAGCGGCTTGCCCAGGCCGGTGCCCTGCTCGGCCGGCAGCGGCACCGTGTACTTGGGCCCCTCGTGCACGAGCCGCTCGCGGCGCCACACCTGCCGGCAGATCTCCACGACCTCGCGGGTGCGCTGCAGCGGAGCGTCGTAGGGGACGCCGTGCCAGCCCTCGATCACCTGCGGGCCGGAGGCGCCCAGGCCGAGGGTGAACCGCCCGCCGGAGACGAAGTCCAGCCCAGCGGCGGTCATGGCCGTCAGGGCCGGCGTCCGGCTGTAGACCGGGAGGATCGCGCTCATCAGCTCGACCCGCTCCGTGACCGCCGCCAGGTACCCGAGCTGGCTGACGGCGTCGAAGGTGTAGACCTCCGCGCACATCGCGAGGTCGAGCCCGGCGGCCTCGAGGTCGACGATCTCCGCCGCCGTCTCCTGGAAACCCCCCGCGTAACTGGCCTGGATGCCGATGCGCACCTGCACTCCTCTGGTCGGCGGCGCCCGCGTCGGCGCCTCCGGCGACCGTAGCGGGTGCGCGCGGGCGGGCCGGGGGCTCAGGCGGTGCGGCTGCGCAGCGGGCGGATCACCCCGACGACCTCGGTGACGACCCGGACGCCGTCGACGTCGCGGGGGACCAGGCCCGCCGCGTCGGCGTCGGCGACGTCGACCTTCACGACGTAGCCGCTGTCCCGCCGGGCCAGGCCGATGCCGACGACCCCCGGCTGGGCGGAGAGCTGGTCGGCGAGGACGCCCTTGGCGGCGCGGGCGGCGGCACGGTCGGTCACGAGGTCTCCTCGCTGACGCCCGCGCGCCGGGTGCCCGGGACGAGGGAGGTCCCGGACGGCCGTGCGGGCTCGGTCACCTCCCCATGGTGCCTCGTTCCCGCCCGGAGCGACATCCCCCTGACCTGGGGGACGGCCTCAGGAGGAGGTCAGGAGGCGACCCACTCCGCCCCCAGGGTGGCCAGCACGGTCGACAGGGGGTTGGCGAAGGTCAGCCCGGCGCCGTTGCTGCCGCCCTGGTCGCTGCCTGCGAACAGCAGGCCCAGCGGGACGCGGTCGGCGCTGCGCCAGATGACCGAGCCGCTGTCCCCGCCGGCGGAGAAGGGCCCCGACAGGCCCTCGATCTCGATCTGGTCGTCGAAGACGTGCACTCCGTCGTCGTACTGGACGGCGACCCCGTCCACCTCGACGGCGGTGACCCGCCCGCGGGTGTGCCCGGTGGTGCGGCCGACCTTCTCGACCTCCTCGTCGGGCTCCACCTCCAGCCCGTCGGCCACGGTGGCGGCCAGCGGGCCGCCGGGGACCCGGCCGGGCTCGGCCTCGACGCCGGCGTCCAGGACGGCGACGGCGGCGTCGACCTTGTTGCGGCCCTCGGTGAAGCGCTCGAAGGCGGTCAGCGTGGCCACCCGGTCGGCCGGGACACCACCGTCGGCCGGCCCCGGCTGCAGCACGGCGTCGCCGACCTCGCCGGCGTCGCTGGCCGCCAGGACGTGGTTGTTGGACAGGATCGCCAGCCGGCCGTCCACCCGGACGAAGCCGCCCAGCGTCCCGGCCGTCACGGCGGGGTGGGCCACCGACAGCCCCGGGTGCAGCGGCCGGGTGCGCCGTTGGAGCTCGGCGGGGGTGGGGGAGGACAGCGGCACTATCGGCCCGGTCACCCGGACGTCGATCTCCGCGCGCACCACGGCGTCGAGGTCGGTGAGCAGCACCCGGGCGTCGTCCTCCGCCGCCACCCGGATCGCGAGGTGCACCCGCCCCGGGGCGACCGGTGCCAGCCCGATGGCCGGCCGCGTCCACACGCGGCCGCCGAGGTCGCTGGCCCGGACCAGGGGGAAGCCCTCGGCCAGGCGGGCGGACAGCCGCGCCTTGAGCTCGCGCGCCGTGTCGATCAGCACCAGGACCTCCGTAGCGGTGAGTGGTCTCGTTGGGACCGACGGTAGGGGGAGGGGCTGACAGTCGCGCGCCCACCGCGGGACGGGAGGCGCGTCGACGTCCCCCGGTGCGCGAGCCCGGTCGCGGTATGGTGCGACCTCCCCCGGGGCCGTGCGGCACGGTCCCCGCGGCCGCCGGGAATGGCCGGCGTCACCGCGTCGTTGTCCCCGTCGAACGGGCCCGGGTGGCAGGCAGACCCTGCCCGCTCGGCTCCCGGGACCCGGCTTTGACCGCCTCCCAGCACGCGGGTATCGTGGTCAGCCGTGCCCAGGGTGCCCTGGGCCTGCTCCCGTTCGCGGTGCGCCTGGGTGTCCGGAGGTCCGCCTCCAGGCCGCGGGTCCGCCCCGGTGGGCCGTCCACGGAGGACGGTGTCCGGAGGTGGCGGCGCCGAGTCGCGGGGGGCGACCTGTCCGGTACGACCGCCGGCCGGTCCTGGGGAAGGCGACACGCCCGACCGCGGGGACCGGTGAGTGGCTCGCGACCAGGGCGGACGACCCCGGCAGGACCGGCACCGGCGACACGACAGCAGCACCGTCCACAGCACGACCCAGCGCAGGTAGGAGATCCAGGCCACCCATGCCCACGATCAACCAGCTGGTCCGCAAGGGCCGCGAGGACAAGGTCGAGAAGACCAAGACCCCGGCGTTGAAGGGCTCCCCTCAGCGTCGAGGCGTGTGCACCCGCGTGTACACCACGACGCCGAAGAAGCCGAACTCGGCGCTCCGCAAGGTCGCTCGCGTCCGCCTCACCAGTGGCATCGAGGTGACCGCCTACATCCCGGGCGTCGGCCACAACCTGCAGGAGCACTCGATGGTGCTCGTGCGCGGCGGCCGCGTGAAGGACCTCCCGGGTGTGCGTTACAAGATCATCCGCGGCTCGCTCGACACCCAGGGTGTCCGCAACCGCAAGCAGGCTCGCAGCCGGTACGGCGCGAAGAAGGAGAAGAGCTGACATGCCGCGCAAGGGCCCCGCGCCGCGCCGTCCGCTGGTCAACGACCCGGTCTACCAGTCGCCGCTGGTCACCCAGCTGGTGAACAAGGTCCTCGTCGACGGCAAGCGCTCGGTCGCCGAGTCGATCGTCTACGGCGCCCTGGAGGGCTGCCGCGCCAAGACCGACACCGACCCGGTGGTGACGCTCAAGCGCGCGCTGGACAACGTCAAGCCGGCCCTCGAGGTCCGCAGCCGCCGAGTCGGTGGCGCGACCTACCAGGTCCCGGTCGAGGTCCGCGCCTCCCGCAGCACCACCCTGGGCCTGCGCTGGCTGATCCAGTACAGCCGGGCGCGCCGCGAGAAGACGATGACCGAGCGCCTCATGAACGAGCTGCTCGACGCCAGCAACGGCCTCGGTGCCGCGGTCAAGCGCCGCGAGGACACCCACAAGATGGCCGAGTCGAACAAGGCCTTCGCGCACTACCGCTGGTAGTCGCACCCCCGCTGGTGACACCCCCGTCCACCAGCACCCGCCGGCGGGAACGCCGGGCCACCCCCGGTACCCGCACGCGGACCAGAGACAAAGAGGAGTGAGGAATGGCCGACACCCAGGCCCAGCTCGCCAGGACCCGCAACATCGGGATCATGGCGCACATCGACGCGGGCAAGACCACGACGACCGAGCGCATCCTCTTCTACACCGGTATCAACTACAAGATCGGTGAGGTCCACGACGGCGCGGCCACGATGGACTGGATGGAGCAGGAGCAGGAGCGCGGCATCACCATCACGTCCGCCGCGACGAAGTGCTCCTGGAACGACCACGACATCAACATCATCGACACCCCGGGACACGTCGACTTCACCGTCGAGGTGGAGCGGTCCCTGCGCGTGCTCGACGGTGCCGTGGCCGTCTACGACGGTGTCGCCGGCGTGGAGCCGCAGACCGAGCAGGTCTGGCGGCAGGCGGAGAAGTACGGCGTCCCGCGCATGTGCTTCGTCAACAAGCTCGACCGGACCGGCGCGAACTTCTTCCGCTGCGTCGACATGATGGTCGAGCGGCTCGGCGCCAACCCGGCCGTGCTGCAGCTGCCCATCGGCGCCGAGGCCGACTTCGTCGGCGTCGTCGACCTGGTGCAGATGCGCGCGCTCACCTGGCGCGGTGAGACCAAGATGGGCGAGGACTACGCCGTCGAGGAGATCCCCGCCGAGCTCGCCGACCAGGCCGCCGAGTACCGCGACAAGCTGCTCGAGACGATCGCCGAGACCGACGACGCGATCATGGAGGCCTACCTGGGCGGCGAGGACATCCCCGTCGACCAGCTCAAGGCCGCCATCCGCAAGGCGACCATCGCCGCGCAGATCAACCCGGTGCTCACCGGCACGGCGTTCAAGAACAAGGGCGTGCAGCCCCTGCTCGACGCCGTCGTCGACTACCTGCCCAGCCCGCTGGACATCGAGGCCATCGTGGGCACCGCCCTCGACGGCGAGACCGAGGTCCTGCGGCACGCCGACGAGGACGAGCCGTTCTCGGCGCTGGCCTTCAAGATCCAGACGGACCAGCACCTCGGCAAGCTGACCTACGTCCGGGTCTACTCGGGCCGGCTCAACTCCGGGTCCCCGGTGCTCAACAGCACCAAGGACCGCAAGGAGCGGATCGGCAAGATCTACCAGATGCACGCCAACAAGCGCGAGGAGCGCGAGGGCGTGGGCGCCGGCCAGATCGTCGCCGTCGTCGGCCTGAAGCAGACGACCACGGGTGACACCCTCTGCGACCCGCAGAACCCGGTGATCCTCGAGTCGATGACCTTCCCGGCCCCGGTCATCTCGGTCGCCATCGAGCCCAAGACCAAGGGCGACCAGGAGAAGCTCGGCACCGCCATCCAGAAGCTGGCCGAGGAGGACCCGACCTTCCAGGTCCGCCTCGACGACGAGACCGGCCAGACCGTCATCTCCGGCATGGGCGAGCTCCACCTGGAGATCCTGGTCGACCGCATGCGGCGCGAGTTCCGCGTCGAGGCCAACGTCGGCAAGCCGCAGGTCGCCTACCGCGAGACCATCCGCAAGGCGGTCGAGAAGGTCGACTACACCCACAAGAAGCAGACGGGTGGGTCCGGCCAGTTCGCCAAGGTGCAGGTCAGCATCGAGCCGCTCGAGGTCAGCGGCGACGGCCCGACCTACGAGTTCGTCAACGCCGTCACCGGTGGTCGCATCCCGAAGGAGTACATCCCCTCGGTCGACCAGGGCATGCAGGACGCCATGCAGTACGGCATCCTCGCCGGCTACCCGATGGTCGGGGTCAAGGCGATCCTCGTCGACGGCCAGTACCACGAGGTCGACTCCTCGGAGATGGCCTTCAAGATCGCCGGCTCGATGGTCTTCAAGGAGGCCGCCCGCAAGGCCAGCCCGGCCCTGCTCGAGCCGATGATGGCCGTCGAGGTCGTCACGCCCGAGGACTACATGGGTGACGTCATCGGCGACCTGAACTCCCGGCGCGGGATGATCCAGGCGATGGAGGAGCGCTCCGGCGCCCGCGTCGTCCGGGCCCTGGTCCCGCTCTCGGAGATGTTCGGCTACGTGGGCGACCTGCGCAGCCGCACCCAGGGGCGGGCGAGCTACACCATGGTGTTCGACTCGTACGCCGAGGTCCCGCAGAACGTGGCCAAGGAGATCATCGCCAAGGCCACCGGCGAGTGACCCGCCGGCCGGGGCACGTCCCGGCCGGCACTTCCAGCAAGCCCACCCCAGAGTTCGCGCACTACGCGAGACCACGAGGAGAGGAACCCAGTGGCCAAGGCCAAGTTCGAGCGGACCAAGCCGCACGTCAACATCGGCACCATCGGGCACATCGACCACGGCAAGACCACGCTGACCGCGGCGATCACCAAGGTGCTGCACGACAAGTACCCGGACCTCAACGAGGCGTCGGCCTTCGACCAGATCGACAAGGCGCCCGAGGAGAAGGCCCGCGGCATCACGATCTCGATCGCCCACGTCGAGTACCAGACGGAGAACCGTCACTACGCGCACGTCGACTGCCCCGGGCACGCCGACTACATCAAGAACATGATCACCGGTGCGGCGCAGATGGACGGCGCCATCCTGGTGGTCGCCGCGACCGACGGCCCGATGCCGCAGACCAAGGAGCACGTCCTCCTGGCCCGCCAGGTCGGCGTCCCCTACATCGTCGTGGCGCTGAACAAGGCCGACATGGTCGACGACGAGGAGATCCTCGAGCTCGTCGAGCTGGAGGTCCGCGAGCTGCTGTCCGAGTACGAGTTCCCGGGTGACGACGTCCCCGTGGTCCGCGTCTCGGCGCTGAAGGCCCTCGAGGGCGACGCCGAGTGGGGCAACAAGCTCATGGAGCTCATGGACGCCGTCGACACGGCGATCCCCGAGCCGCAGCGTGAGATCGACAAGCCCTTCCTCATGCCGGTCGAGGACGTCTTCACCATCACCGGCCGCGGCACCGTCGTCACCGGTCGCGTGGAGCGCGGCATCGTCAAGGTGTCGGAGGAGGTCGAGATCGTCGGCATCCGTCCGTCGTCGACCAAGACCACCGTCACCGGCGTCGAGATGTTCCGCAAGCTGCTCGACCAGGGCCAGGCCGGCGACAACGTCGGTCTGCTGCTGCGCGGCATCAAGCGCGAGGACGTGGAGCGCGGCCAGGTCGTCGTGAAGCCCGGCTCGATCACCCCGCACACCAACTTCGAGGGTTCGGTCTACATCCTCTCGAAGGACGAGGGTGGTCGTCACACGCCGTTCTTCAACAACTACCGTCCGCAGTTCTACTTCCGGACGACCGACGTCACCGGCGTCGTGACCCTGCCGGCCGGCACCGAGATGGTCATGCCGGGCGACAACACCGAGATGACGGTCGAGCTGATCCAGCCGATCGCCATGGAGGAGGGCCTGCGGTTCGCCATCCGTGAGGGTGGCCGCACCGTCGGCGCCGGTCGCGTCACCAAGATCATCAAGTAGTACCCCCTGACGGGCGGCGGCGCACCCCTGCGCCGCCGCCCGTCCCCGGGTGGGCGAGCTGCGTGTGTGCACCGCCACCCTCCCCGCTGGGGCCGCACCGGATGAGTTCCGGACGCACCCGGCGTTCCCCAGCTAGCAGAACAGCGATCGGCAGGAGCGAGAGACAGCGATGGCGGGACAGAAGATCCGCATCAGGCTGAAGGCCTACGACCACGAGGCCATCGACGCCTCGGCGCGGCGCATCGTCGACACGGTCACCAAGACCGGTGCGCGCGTCGTCGGCCCGGTGCCGCTGCCGACGGAGAAGAACGTGTACTGCGTCATCCGCTCGCCGCACAAGTACAAGGACTCGCGCGAGCACTTCGAGATGCGCACGCACAAGCGGCTCATCGACATCCTCGATCCGACGCCGAAGACGGTCGACGCGCTCATGCGCATCGACCTGCCGGCCTCGGTCGACGTGAACATCCAGTAAGGGACCGAGTCCAGTCATGGCGAGTACGTTCCGCGGGCTCCTCGGCGAGAAGCTGGGGATGACCCAGGTCTTCGACGAGAACAACCGCATCGTGCCGGTGACCGTCGTTAAGGCGGGCCCGAACGTGGTGACGCAGGTGCGCACCCCCGAGGTCGACGGCTACTCGGCCGTCCAGCTCGGCTTCGGCGAGATCGACCCCCGCAAGGTGAACAAGCCCGAGGGTGGCCACTTTGCCAAGGCCGGCGTGACGCCGCGCCGCCACCTGGTCGAGCTCCGCACCGAGGACGCCGGCCAGTACACGGTCGGCCAGGAGCTGACCGCTGAGGTCTTCGACGGCGTGGCCAAGGTCGACGTCATCGGCACCAGCAAGGGCAAGGGCACCGCCGGCGTCATGAAGCGCCACGGCTTCAAGGGCCTCGGCGCGGCGCACGGCACCCAGCGCAAGCACCGGTCGCCCGGCTCCATCGGCGGCGCCTCCACCCCCGGCCGCGTGTTCAAGGGCCTGAAGATGGCCGGGCGCATGGGCGCGGTGAAGACCACGACCCTCTCGCTCGTCGTCCACAAGGTCGACACCGAGCGCGGCCTCATCCTGATCAAGGGCGCCGTCCCCGGCCCGAAGGGCGGGCTCCTGCTCGTCCGCTCGGCCGTCAAGGGCGGTCCCGTGGGGAGTGACAACCAGTGACCCAGTCGACCGCGACCGAGGCCGCGCGCGCCGACCGCCAGGTCGACGTCCGCACGCCGGCGGGGGAGACCTCCGGCAGCGTCACGCTGCCCGGTGACCTGTTCGACGCGAACGCGAACGTCGCGCTCATGCACCAGGTCGTCGTCGCCCAGCTGGCCGCGGCCCGCCAGGGCACCCACGCGACGAAGACGCGTGGCGCCGTCAGCGGCGGTGGCGTCAAGCCCTACCGCCAGAAGGGCACCGGCCGCGCCCGCCAGGGCTCGATCCGCGCGCCGCAGTTCACCGGCGGTGGCACGGTCCACGGCCCCCAGCCGCGCGACTACTCGCAGCGCACGCCCAAGAAGATGAAGGCCGCCGCCCTGCGCGGCGCCCTCTCCGACCGGGCGCGCGACGGCCGCGTGCACGTCGTCACCACCTTCGTCGACGGGGACGCCCCGAAGACCAAGGCGGCCATCGCCACCCTGAACGCCGTCACCGGCGCCAAGCGGGTGCTCGTGGTCCTCGACCGCGACGACGTCCTCAACTGGGTGAGCCTGCGCAACGAGCCGCGCGTGCACCTGATCGAGGCCGGCCAGCTCAACACCTACGACGTCCTGGTCAGCGACGAGGTGGTCTTCACCGAGACCGCGCTCGCCGAGTTCGTGGCCGGCCCGCACGGCGGCAACGGCGGCACCTCGCTGACCAAGCCGGACCTGACGACGCCGGACATCCCCGGCGCCATCCCGTCCATCCAGCCGGCTGAGGGCACGACCGACCTGGACCTCGAGCAGAACGAGGCCACCGACACCACCGAGGAGAAGGCGTGAGCGTCCGCGACCCCCGGGACGTCCTGCTGTCGCCGGTCATCTCGGAGAAGAGCTACGGGCTGCTGGACGAGAACCAGTACACGTTCGTGGTGCTGCCCGAGGCCAACAAGACGCAGATCAAGATCGCGGTCGAGCAGGTCTTCAACGTGAAGGTCCTCGGCGTGAACACCATCAACCGCCAGGGCAAGCGCAAGCGCAGCCGGGGCAACAAGCTCGGCAAGCGCAAGGACACCAAGCGGGCCATCGTCTCGCTGGCGCCCGGCGACCGGATCGAGATCTTCGGGGGCCCGGGCGCCTGAGCCCGGGACTGCCGGACCAGAGATAGAGGACTGAGTCAGCAATGGCTATCCGCAAGTACAAGCCGACGACGCCGGGCCGCCGCGGCTCCAGCGTCGCCGACTTCGCCGAGGTCACCCGCGACCACCCCGAGAAGTCGCTGGTCCGGCCGCTGCACGGTCGTGGCGGGCGCAACGTCCACGGGAAGGTCACCGCCCGCCACCAGGGCGGCGGCCACAAGCGCGCCTACCGCGTCATCGACTTCCGTCGGGCGGACAAGGACGGCGTGCCGGCGAAGGTCGCGCACATCGAGTACGACCCCAACCGCACCTCGCGCATCGCGCTGCTGCACTTCGCCGACGGCGAGAAGCGCTACATCATCGCGCCGGCCCGCCTGAAGCAGGGCGACACGGTGGAGTGCGGCCCCGCGGCCGACATCAAGCCGGGCAACAACCTGCCGCTGCGCAACATCCCCGTCGGCACGGTCGTGCACGCGATCGAGCTGCGGCCGGGCGGCGGCGCGAAGATCGCCCGCTCCGCCGGCACCAGCGTCCAGCTGGTCGCGCGCGAGGGCCGCTTCGCCCAGCTGCGCATGCCCTCGGGCGAGATCCGCAACGTCGACGTGCGCTGCCGCGCCACCGTCGGCGAGGTGGGCAACGCCGAGCAGTCGAACATCAACTGGGGCAAGGCCGGCCGCATGCGGTGGAAGGGCAAGCGCCCGACCGTCCGCGGTGTCGCCATGAACCCGGTGGACCACCCGCACGGTGGTGGTGAGGGCAAGACCTCCGGTGGTCGCCACCCGGTGAACCCGAAGGGCAAGCCGGAGGGCCGCACGCGCAAGCGCAAGGCCAGTGACGCCCTGATCGTGCGCCGCCGGCGCACCAACAAGAAGCGCTGAGCGGGTAGAGGAGTCCGACAGACATGCCACGCAGCCTGAAGAAGGGCCCGTTCGTCGACGACCACCTGCTCAAGAAGGTGGACGTGCAGAACGAGAAGGGCACCAAGACGGTCATCCGGACCTGGTCCCGCCGCTCGACGATCATCCCGGACATGCTCGGCCACACCATCGCCGTGCACGACGGTCGCAAGCACGTCCCGGTCTTCGTGACCGAGGCGATGGTCGGGCACAAGCTCGGCGAGTTCGCTCCGACCCGGACCTTCCGCGGTCACGTCAAGGACGACCGCCGGTCGCGGCGCGGCTGAGCCCGGTCCCGAGAGAGAGACTTGAGATGACTTCCCAGCTGGGAGAGGAGACGCAGGTCGCCCGGGCCGTCGCCCGCGGCGTCCGCGTCACCCCCATGAAGGCACGCCGGGTGGTGGACCTCATCCGCTACCTGCCCACCGACGAGGCCCTGGCCCTCCTGCGGTTCGCCCCGCAGGCGGCCAGCGAGCCGGTGGCCAAGGTCGTCGCCAGCGCCGTCGCCAACGCCGAGCACAACCTGCGGCTGGACCCGGCCGCGCTCGTCGTCAGCGCCGCCTACGTCGACGAGGGCCCGACCATGAAGCGGATCCGGCCGCGCGCCCAGGGCCGCGCCTACCGCATCAACAAGCGGACCAGCCACATCACCGTCGAGGTGAGCGAGGTCGGCTCCAGCGCCGAGCTCGCCGGCAAGTCCCGCACCGCCCGCCGCCGCACCGGCCAGTCCGGCCCGGCGACGCAGCAGCAGGGCACGCAGCAGCGCTCCAACACGAGGGGAGGGACCCGCTAGTGGGTCAGAAGGTCAACCCGCACGGGTTCCGCCTCGGCATCACCACCGACTACAAGTCCCGGTGGTACGCCGACAAGCTGTACAAGGACTACGTCAAGGAAGACGTGGCCATCCGCAAGCTCATGACCAAGGGCATGGAGCGCGCCGGCATCTCGAAGGTGGAGATCGAGCGCACCCGCGACCGGGTCCGGGTCGACATCCACACCGCCCGGCCGGGCATCGTCATCGGCCGCCGCGGCGCCGAGGCCGACCGCATCCGCGGCGAGCTGGAGAAGCTCACCGGCAAGCAGGTGCAGCTGAACATCCTCGAGGTCAAGAACCCCGAGGCCGACGCCCAGCTCGTGGCCCAGGCCGTGGCCGAGCAGCTGTCCAGCCGCGTCAGCTTCCGCCGCGCCATGCGCAAGGCCATGCAGTCGGCCCAGCGCAGCCCGCAGGTCAAGGGCATCCGGGTGCAGTGCTCCGGGCGCCTGGGCGGCACCGAGATGAGCCGGTCGGAGTTCTACCGCGAGGGTCGGGTGCCGCTGCACACCCTCCGGGCGAACATCGACTACGGCCTGTACGAGGCCCGCACCACCTTCGGCCGCATCGGCGTGAAGGTGTGGATCTACAAGGGCGACGTCAGCGGCTCGCGTGCCGAGCGGGAGGCCCTCGAGGCCCTCGCCGCCCGGCAGCAGCGCCGGGAGCGCCCGCAGCGCCCCCGCCGGTCGGGCTCCAGCGGCACCACCGCCGGTGGCACCGAGGCCGGCCGCGCCGCCGCCGAGACGTCGACCGGTCCGGACACCGCCGCCGACAGCACCGTGGCCGTGACCTCGGGTGAGGTCGCGCCCGAGCAGACCGTCGCCGAGGCCGCCGGCCCCGAGGCGACCGCCGCGGCCGAGACGACCGCGACCGAGAACACGGAGGGCTGACACGTGCTGATCCCCCGGCGCGTCAAGCACCGCAAGCAGCACCACCCGGACCGCTCCGGCCGGGCCAAGGGCGGCACGGCGATCAACTTCGGTGAGTACGCCATCCAGGCCCTCGAGCCGGCGTACGTCACCAACCGGCAGATCGAGTCCGCCCGTATCGCCATGACCCGGCACATCCGCCGTGGCGGCAAGGTCTGGATCACGATCTACCCGGACCGCCCGCTCACCAAGAAGCCGGCCGAGACCCGCATGGGTTCCGGCAAGGGCTCCCCGGAGTGGTGGGTCGCCAACGTCAAGCCGGGCCGCGTCATGTTCGAGCTGTCGGGTGTCCCGGAGTCGGTGGCCCGCGAGGCCATGCGCCGCGCCATCCACAAGCTGCCCATGAAGGCTCGCTTCATCACGCGTGAAGGAGAGGTGTGATGGCCGCCGGTCTGACCGCCCCGGAGCTGCGCGAGCTCTCGGCCGAGGAGCTCGCCACGCGGCTGCGTGAGCACAAGGAAGAGCTGTTCAACCTGCGGTTCCAGGTGGCCACCGGCCAGCTGGACAACAACCGGCGACTGCAGACCGTCCGCCGCGACATCGCCCGGATCTACACGATCATGCGCGAGCGCGAGCTGGGTCTCTCGGTCGCCCCGAACGAGGGTGTGGCATGAGCGAGCCCGAGAACACCGCTGTCGCCAGCGGCCCCGGCCTGGCCGGCCGCGGCTACCGCAAGGTCCGCGAGGGCCTCGTGGTCAGCGACAAGATGGACAAGACCATCGTCGTCGAGGTCGAGGACCGCGTGAAGCACGGCCTCTACGGCAAGGTCCTCCGGCGCACCAGCAAACTGAAGGCCCACGACGAGCAGGGGGTCGCCGGCATCGGTGACCGCGTGCAGATCATGGAGACCCGGCCGCTGTCGGCCACCAAGCGGTGGCGGCTGGTCGAGGTCCTCGAGAAGGCCAAGTAACACCCGTCGGGGGTCCGCAGGCCCTGTGACCCACGCCCTCCGGGGCGGGTCGCGGGACCGGGTACCCTGGACGACTGGCGCCCCTCCGGGTGAGCGCCACATCCCGGTACCCGTGTCGGACGCACCGGCGGCATCAGTCGCCGGTGCGTCCGCGCGTGGGTACCGGACAGCCGGTTCACCGTTCCGGCCCGGCTGTCACCACTGAGATTGGGAGTAGGACGTGATCCAGCAGGAGTCGCGGCTCCGGGTCGCCGACAACACCGGTGCGAAGGAGATCCTCTGCATCCGGGTGCTCGGCGGGTCCGGGCGGCGCTACGCCGGCATCGGCGACGTCATCGTGGCGACCGTCAAGGACGCGCTGCCCGGTGCCGGCGTCAAGCGCGGCGACGTCGTCAAGGCCGTCGTGGTCCGCACGCGGAAGGAGCGTCGTCGTCCCGACGGCTCCTACATCCGCTTCGACGAGAACGCCGCGGTGATCATCCGCGACAGCGGGGACCCGCGCGGCACGCGCATCTTCGGTCCCGTCGGCCGCGAGCTGCGCGACAAGCGCTTCATGCGGATCATCTCGCTCGCCCCGGAGGTGCTCTGACCATGGCTGCCAAGAAGACCACGCCGGCCAAGACGCCGGGCATGAAGGTGAAGAAGGGCGACACCGTGGTGGTCCTGTCCGGCAAGGACAAGGGCGCCAAGGGTCGCGTGATCGCCGCCTACCCCAAGCTGCAGAAGGTCCTCGTCGAGGGCGTCGGCCGCGTCAAGAAGCACACCCGCATCAGCTCGAACCAGCGGGGCGCGCAGCAGGGCGGCATCGTCACCCAGGAGGCTCCCATCCACGTCAGCAACGTGATGGTGATCGACTCCGAGGGGACGCCGACCCGGGTCGGTTACCGCCAGGACGAGGAAGGCCGCAACATCCGGGTGTCGCGGCGCACCGGTAAGGACCTCTGACGATGACTGCACCCACCCGTGAGCTCCCGCGCCTGCTGGCGCACTACCGCGAGTCGATCGTGCCGGCCCTCCAGGAGGAGTTCGGCTTCGAGAACGTCATGCAGATCCCGCGGCTGACGAAGATCGTCGTCAACATGGGCGTCGGCGAGGCGACCCGCGACGCGAAGCTGATGGACGGCGCGGTCCGCGACCTCACCGCCATCACCGGCCAGCGTCCGGCCGTCGTCCGGGCCCGCAAGTCCATCGCCCAGTTCAAGCTGCGCGAGGGCATGCCCATCGGCGCCAAGGTCACCCTCCGCGGCGACCGCATGTGGGAGTTCCTCGACCGGCTCCTGGCGCTGGCGCTGCCCCGCATCCGCGACTTCCGCGGCCTGAACGCCAAGCAGTTCGACGGGCACGGCAACTACACGTTCGGGCTGACCGAGCAGTCGATGTTCCGCGAGATCGACGTCGACAAGATCGACCGTCCGCGCGGCATGGACATCACGCTCGTCACCACCGCCACGAACGACGAGGAGGGTCGCGAGCTGCTCCGCCTCCTGGGCTTCCCGTTCGCCGGCCAGCCCGTCGTCACCACCATCCGCTGAGCCGGGCCGAGGAGACAGACAGATGGCCAAGAAGGCGCTGATCAACAAGGCGGCCCGCAAGCCCAAGTTCGCGGTCCGCGGCTACACCCGCTGCCAGCGGTGCGGTCGTCCGCACTCGGTCTTCCGCAAGTTCGGCCTGTGCCGGATCTGCCTGCGGGAGATGGCGCACGCCGGCGAGCTGCCGGGCGTGAGCAAGTCCAGCTGGTAGTCCGCAGTCCCCGCCCCGCGCGCTGACCGCGCGGGGCGGGTCCCCAGCACCACCGGTCGCCGAGAGGCCCACGCGAGGGACGCGTGAGGAACCGCGGCGAGAGAGGCACGACACCCATGACGATGACCGACCCGATCGCGGACATGCTCACGCGGCTGCGCAACGCGAACACGGCCTACCACGACTCGACGCGCATGCCGTCGTCGAAGCTCAAGACGCACATCGCCGAGATCCTCCAGCAGGAGGGCTACATCGCCGGCTGGCGCGTGGAGGACGTCGAGAAGGACGGCGCCACCCGCAAGGAGCTGGTGATCGACCTGAAGTTCGGCCCCAACCGCGAGCGCAGCATCGCCGGGGTGCGCCGGGTGTCCAAGCCGGGCCTGCGGGTCTACGCGAAGTCGAACGCCCTGCCGAAGGTCCTGGGCGGCCTCGGGGTGGCCATCATCTCCACCTCGACCGGGCTGCTGACCGACCGGCAGGCGACCAAGAAGGGCGTGGGCGGGGAAGTCCTCGCCTACGTCTGGTAAGAGGAGCGAGCGAGATGTCACGGATCGGACGACTGCCGGTTCCCGTGCCCGGTGGCGTGGACGTCACCATCGACGGCCAGACGGTCAGCGTGAAGGGCCCCAAGGGCACCCTGTCCCACACCGTCGCGGCGCCCATCACGGTCGCCCGCGGCGAGGACGGCACGCTGAGCGTCCAGCGGCCCAACGACGAGCGCGAGAGCCGGGCGCTGCACGGCCTGTCCCGCACCCTGATCGCCAACATGATCACCGGCGTCACCGAGGGCTACACGAAGACCCTCGAGATCGTCGGCGTCGGCTACCGCGTCCAGGCCCGCGGCACGGACCTGGAGTTCGCGCTCGGCTACAGCCACCCGGTGCCGGTGCGTGCCCCGGAGGGCATCACCTTCACCGTCGAGTCGCCCACCCGCCTGCGGGTGACCGGCATCGACAAGCAGCAGGTCGGCCAGGTGGCCGCCAACATCCGCGGCCTCCGCAAGCCCGACCCGTACAAGGGCAAGGGCGTGCGCTACCAGGGCGAGGTCGTCAAGCGCAAGGTCGGGAAGACGGGTAAGTGATGGCACAGACCGAGAAGGCCGCTCGGGTGCACACGCCCGTCGGCACCGACATCAGCACCGCGCGCCGCGTCTCGCGGTTGCGCCGCCACAACCGGCTCCGCAAGCGGGTCTCCGGCACGCCGGACCGCCCGCGCATGGTGGTCAACCGCAGCACGCGGCACATCCACGTGCAGGTCGTGGACGACACCGCCGGCCGTACGCTGGTGAGCGCCTCGACGCTCGACGCCAGCCTGCGCGGCGCCGAGGGCGACAAGTCCGCCCTGGCCCGCCGGGTGGGCGCCCTGGTCGCCGAGCGCGCCCAGGCCGCCGGCATCACCAAGGTCGTGTTCGACCGCGGGGGCAACCGCTACCAGGGCCGCATCGCCGCGCTGGCCGACGGCGCGCGTGAGGGCGGGCTGGACTTCTGATGAGCAGCACCGCCAACAAGCAGATCGAGAGGGACGTCTGATGCCAGGACCACAGCGACGCGGCGGCGGCGCCGGCGGCGGCAACGACCGCCGCGACCGTCGTGACGGCGGGCGGGGGCCCGGCGGCGCGCCTGCCGAGAAGAGCAACTACATCGAGCGCGTGGTGGCCATCAACCGCGTGTCGAAGGTCGTCAAGGGTGGTCGGCGCTTCAGCTTCACCGCCCTGGTGATCGTCGGCGACGGTGACGGCACCGTGGGCGTCGGCTACGGCAAGGCCAAGGAGGTGCCCGCGGCGATCGCCAAGGGCGTCGAGGAGGCCAAGAAGCACTTCTACAAGGTGCCGCGCATCGCCAGCACCATCCCGCACCCGGTGCAGGGTGAGGCCGCTGCCGGTGTCGTGCTGCTCAAGCCGGCCAGCCCCGGTACCGGTGTCATCGCCGGCGGCCCGGTGCGCGCCGTCCTCGAGTGCGCCGGCATCCACGACGTGCTCTCGAAGAGCCTCGGCTCGTCGAACCCGATCAACATCGTGCACGCCACCATGCAGGCGCTGAAGGAGCTCGTCCGCCCCGAGGAGATCGCCGCCCGCCGCGGGCTGCCCCTCGAGGACGTCGCCCCGGCCGCCATGCTGCGGGCGCGTGCGGGCCAGGGGGTCTGACATGGCGCAGCTGAAGGTGACCCAGGTCCGGTCGGCGATCGGCACGAAGCCCAACCAGCGGCAGACGCTGCGGTCCCTGGGCCTCAAGCGGATCAACGACACGGTCGTGCAGGAGGACCGTCCCGAGATCCGCGGGATGGTCGCCACGGTGACGCACCTCGTCGCCGTCGAAGAGATCTGAGCAGGGACTCGTCATGACTCTCAAGGTCCACCACCTGCGTCCGGCCCCGGGCGCCCACACCCCCAAGACGCGCGTCGGCCGGGGTGAGGGCTCCAAGGGCAAGACCGCCGGTCGCGGCACCAAGGGCACCGGGGCGCGCGGCAACACCTCCGCGCGCTTCGAGGGCGGCCAGACGCCGCTGCACATGCGGCTGCCCAAGATGTCCGGCTTCAAGAACCGGAACAAGGTCGTCTTCCAGGTCGTCAACCTCGACCGGATCGCGTCCCTGTTCCCGCAGGGCGGGCACGTCGACCCCGACACGCTCGCCGACGCCGGCGCGGTCCGTCGCGGCCAGCCGGTGAAGGTCCTCGGCACCGGTGAGCTGGGCGGCGTCCAGGTCACCGTGCACGCGCACGCCTTCTCGGCCTCCGCCGCCGAGAAGATCGCCGCGGCCGGGGGCAGCACCACCCGCATCTGAGCAGGGGACGACCCCCGGGGCCGCACGACCAGCCCCGGGGGTCGTCTGCTGTTCCGGGCCCTCCGGAGGGACGGGCCCGCCCGGGCCCCGCGCGCCGGCCAGGAGGCCGCGCCGGGGACACCCGGTGGGGGAGGGCTGTGACCGGCGCGACCCCGACCGTTGCTAACCTCGTCCGACCGAGAAGGGGAGGGCACGTGCTGCAGGCGTTCGCCGCGGCGTTCCGGACGCCAGACCTCCGGCGCAAGTTGCTGTTCTCCCTGGCGATCATCGCCGTGTACCGGCTGGGCGCCTCGGTGCCCGGCCCGGGGGTCTCCGTCGAGGCGATCAACAGCTGTCTCGAGCAGGCGCAGGCGGGCAGCCAGCGCGACGTCTACTCGCTGGTGAACCTGTTCTCCGGCGGGGCGCTGCTCCGGCTGTCGATCTTCGCGCTGGGGATCATGCCGTACATCACCGCCAGCATCATCGTGCAGCTGCTGGTCGTGGTGATCCCGCGGTTCGAGCAGCTGAAGAAGGAAGGGCAGTCGGGCCAGCAGAAGCTGACCCAGTACACCCGCTACCTGACGATCGCCCTGGCCGTCCTGCAGAGCACCGGCATCATCGCCCTGGCCCGCAGCGGCCAGCTGTTCCCCGGCTGCCAGCAGGACATCATCCCGTCGGACAGCATCTGGACGACGGTCGTGCTCGTGATCGCGCTGACCGCCGGCACCGCGGTGATCATGTGGCTCGGCGAGCTGCTCACCGAGAAGGGGATCGGCAACGGCATGTCCGTGCTGATCTTCACCTCGATCGCTGCCCGCATCCCCGCCGAGGGCGGCTCGATCCTGCAGACCCGCGGCGGCGTCGTCTTCACCGTCGTCTGCGCCTTCGCCCTGCTGATCATCGGGGCCGTCGTCTACGTCGAGCAGGCGCAGCGACGGATCCCGGTCCAGTACGCCAAGCGCATGGTCGGCCGCCGCATGTACGGCGGCACCTCGACCTACCTCCCGCTCAAGGTGAACCAGGCCGGCGTCATCCCGGTCATCTTCGCCTCGTCGCTGCTCTACCTCCCGCAGCTGATCACCCAGCTCCAGGGCGACGAGACCGGGCCGGTCCGGCAGTTCTTCGAGAACTACGTCATCGACCAGAGCAGCCCGGTGCACGTCGCGCTGTACTTCGGCCTGATCGTGTTCTTCACGTACTTCTACGTGTCGATCACCTTCAACCCGGAGGAGCGGGCCGACGACATGAAGCGCTACGGCGGCTTCATCCCCGGCATCCGCCCGGGCCGGCCGACGGCGGAGTACCTGCAGTACGTGCTGTCCCGGATCACCCTGCCCGGGTCGATCTACCTCGGGATCGTCGCGGTGCTGCCGAACTTCTTCCTGTCGATCACGCAGCAGGGGGCGAACCAGAACTTCCCGTTCGGCGGGACCGCAGTGCTGATCATGGTGGGAGTGGGCTTGGAGACCGTGAAGCAGATCGAGACGCAGCTCAACCAGCGCAACTACGAAGGGTTCCTGAAGTAGTGCGCATCGTGCTGCTGGGTCCGCCGGGAGCCGGCAAGGGGACCCAGGCCCAGATCATCGCCGGCCAGCTGGGGGTGCCCGCCATCTCGACGGGCGACATCTTCCGCGCCAACGTCAGCGGTCAGACGCAGCTCGGCCGCAAGGCCAAGGTCTTCATGGACGCCGGCGACCTCGTCCCCGACGAGATCACCGTCGCGATGGTCAAGGACCGGCTCGCCGAGCCCGACGCGAAGGCCGGGTTCCTGCTCGACGGCTTCCCCCGCACGATCGCCCAGGCGGAGCAGCTGCGCGGCTCCCTCGAGGAGCTCGGGCACGGGCTGGACCGCGTCGTCGAGCTGGTCGTCGAGGAGGAGGAGCTGGTGCGCCGGCTCTCCGGCCGCCGGATGCTCGTCGACGGCGAGTGGGTGCAGCGCGACGACGACAGGCCCGAGACCGTGCGGCACCGCCTCGAGGTCTACCGGGAACAGACCGCCCCGCTGTCCGGGTTCTACGACGGCGAGGGGTTGCTGTCGCAGATCGACGCGATCGGCACCATCGAGGAGGTCACTGCCCGGGTGATGACCGCCCTGGGCCGGCCCGTGCAGCCCGGGCAGCCGAGCGACAGCTGAGGGGACGGCGCCGCCGATGTCGGCCGGGATCCTGGCCCGCCTCCCGCTGCTGGCGAAGTGGAGTGGACGCATGATCCAGATCAAGACACCGCACGAGATCGAGCTGATGCGCGGTGCCGGCCTCGTCGTCGCCAAGGCGATCGCCGCCGTCCGCGCGGCCGTCCGCCCGGGCGTGACCACCGCGGAGCTCGACGCGATCGCCGAGGACGTCATCCGCTCGTCCGGGGCGATCCCGTCGTTCCTGGGCTACCACGGCTTCACCGGCAGCATCTGCGCGTCGATCAACGACGAGGTCGTGCACGGCATCCCGAACTCGGAGCGCACCCTCGCCGAGGGCGACAACATCTCCATCGACTGCGGCGCCATCCTCGACGGCTGGCACGGCGACTCGGCGGTCACCGTGACCGTCGGGCCGCCGTCGGCCGAGGACGCCGCGCTCATCGCCGTCACCGAGCGGTCCATGTGGGCCGGCCTCGCGAGGGCCGTGGCCGGTGGCCGGCTGACCGACATCAGTGCCGCGGTCGAGCAGGCGATCACCGCCGAGGCGCACCCGTACGGGATCGTCGACCACTACGGCGGGCACGGCATCGGCACCGAGATGCACCAGGACCCGCACGTCCTCAACTACGGCCGGCCCGGCCGCGGCCCGCGGCTGGTCCCCGGCCTGGCGCTGGCGATCGAGCCCATGGTGACCGTGGGCGACCCCGCCACCGCCGAGCTCGAGGACGGCTGGACCGTGGTCACCAAGGACGGCTCCCGGGCCGCCCACTTCGAGCACACCGTCGCCATCACCCCGGAGGGGCCCTGGGTCCTCACGGCGGAGGACGGCGGCGTGGCGGGGCTGGCCCCCTTCGGGATCACCCCGCGCACCTGAGCGAGGACCCCCTCGCCCCCACCACTCGCGAGCCCGTGGCGGGCCGTGCGAGGGGGCCACCCGGGGCGTTCCGTTGTGACGGAGGCCGGGTTGGAGCGCCCCGCTGCAGCGGGGTACAGTGAACGACGGCGTTCGCGCCGTCCTGTCGTCGTGCTGTGGCCGCACGACCCGGGACGCCCTCGCGGGAGCGCCTGCACCACCTGGTCTGCAACCACCGCGTACGACCCGGCCGGCATCCGCCGCGGTCGCATGCGACTCCAGCACCACACCAACCAGCACCACCGAGTCAGGGAGGCCGTGTCGGGCATGGCGAAGAAGGACGGGGCCATCGAGGTCGAGGGTCGCGTCGTGGAGCCGCTGCCCAACGCGATGTTCCGGGTCGAGCTGCAGAACGGGCACCGGGTGCTCGCCCACATCAGCGGCAAGATGCGCCAGCACTACATCCGCATCCTGCCCGAGGACCGCGTCGTCGTGGAGCTCTCGCCCTACGACCTGACCCGCGGTCGCATCGTCTACCGCTACAAGTGACCGCCGCCGGCGCGGGGCACCTCCGGGTGCCGCGTGGGCGGCCATCGATCGACAGGAATGAGGGGCGGCACCGGTGAAGGTCCAGCCGTCGGTGAAGAAGATCTGCGACAAGTGCAAGGTGATCCGCCGGCACGGCCGGGTCATGGTCATCTGCGACAACGCCCGCCACAAGCAGCGGCAGGGCTGAGGGAGTACCTGAGACATGGCACGACTGGCCGGCGTCGACCTGCCCCGCGAGAAGCGGATGGAGATCGCGCTCACCTACATCTACGGGATCGGCAAGACCCACGCCAAGGAGACCCTCGCGGCGACCGGCGTGAGCCCCGACCTGCGGGCCAAGGACCTCTCCGACGAGGACCTGCTCAAGCTGCGCGACTACATCGACGAGCACTTCCGCGTCGAGGGTGACCTCCGCCGCGAGGTGGCCGCCGACATCCGCCGCAAGGTGGAGATCGGCTGCTACCAGGGCCTGCGCCACCGGCGCGGCCTGCCCGTGCACGGTCAGCGCACCCGCACCAACGCGCGCTCCAGCAAGGGCCCGCGCAAGACCATCGCCGGCAAGAAGAAGGCCGGCAAGAAGTAAGCCGTGAGGCGCGCTGTCGCACGACCCGTGAGGGCGGGAGCGACGGTGCGCCCCTCGTGCTCATCTGGCCACTGAACGCTCAGAAGGAAACCGGAGAGACATGCCTCCCAGGGCTCGCGCCGCGGCTGGTGCCAAGAAGGTCCGCCGCAAGGAGAAGAAGAACGTCGCCCACGGCGCCGCTCACATCAAGAGCACGTTCAACAACACGATCGTGTCGATCACCGACCCGACCGGCAACGTGATCAGCTGGGCCTCCGCCGGCCACGTCGGCTTCAAGGGCTCGCGCAAGTCGACGCCGTTCGCCGCCCAGATGGCCGCCGAGAACGCCGCGCGCAAGGCCCAGGAGCACGGCATGCGCAAGGTCGACGTCTTCGTGAAGGGCCCGGGCTCGGGCCGCGAGACCGCGATCCGCTCGCTGCAGGCCACCGGCCTCGAGGTGGGGCAAATCCAGGACGTGACGCCGCAGCCGCACAACGGCTGCCGCCCGAAGAAGCGCCGCCGGGTCTGACCGGCCACTGACGAGAAGAACGAGGAGTACCTGACGTGGCCCGTTACGCCGGAGCCGACTGCCGCCTCTGCCGGCGCGAGAAGATGAAGCTGTTCCTCAAGGGCAGCAAGTGCGAGTCCCCGAAGTGCCCGATCGAGATCCGGCCCTACCCGCCGGGCGAGCACGGCCGGGGCCGCAGCAAGGACAGCGAGTACCTCCTGCAGCTGCGCGAGAAGCAGAAGGCCCGCCGCATCTACGGCGTCCTCGAGAAGCAGTTCCGCGGCTACTACGAGGAGGCCAACCGCAAGACCGGCAAGACCGGTGAGGTCCTGCTGCAGATCCTGGAGTCCCGCCTGGACAACGTCGTGTACCGGGCCGGCTGGGGCGAGAGCCGCGACATGGCCCGCCAGCTGGTCAAGCACGGCCACATCCGGGTGAACGGCCGCAAGGTCGACATCCCGTCCTACCGGGTCAGCGCGAACGACATCATCGAGGTCGCCGAGAAGTCGCGGCGGATGGTGCCCTTCGAGATCGCCCAGGCCCGCGCCGGCGAGCGCCCCGTGCCGCCGTGGCTGGAGGTCATCAGCGGCCAGCTGCGCGCCGTCGTGCACAGCGTCCCGGCCCGCCAGGTGATCGACACCCCGGTGCAGGAGCAGCTGATCGTCGAGCTCTACTCCAAGTAAGGGCTCGCAGCACCACAGCACCACCCGGCCCCGGCGGGCGGACCGATGTCCGCCGGGGCCCGCACCACCCCCTCACGGCGTCATATGGCGGGCGCCGGAGGACCCAAGGGAGAACACACGATGCTCATCGCACAGCGTCCGACGCTGACCGAGGAGACCCTCACCGAGCAGCGCTCGCGGTTCGTCATCGAGCCGCTCGAGCCCGGCTTCGGCTACACCCTCGGCAACTCGCTGCGGCGCACCCTCCTGTCCTCGATCCCCGGCGCTGCCGTCACCAGCATCCGGATCGAGGGCACCCTGCACGAGTTCACCACCGTGCCCGGGGTCAAGGAGGACGTCACCGAGATCATCCTCAACCTCAAGGGCCTGGTCGTCAGCTCCGACTCCGACGAGCCGGTGACCATGTACCTGCGCAAGCAGGGCCCCGGTGAGGTCACCGCCGCCGACATCGCGCCCCCGGCCGGTGTCGAGGTGCACAACCCCAACCTGCACATCGCCACCCTCAACGGCAAGGGCCGCCTCGAGATCGAGCTGGTCGTCGAGCGGGGCCGCGGGTACGTCCCGGCGCCGCAGAACAAGCAGCCCGGCCAGGAGATCGGCCGCATCCCGGTCGACTCGATCTACTCGCCGGTCCTCAAGGTCACCTACGCCGTCGAGGCCACCCGCGTCGAGCAGCGCACCGACTTCGACCGCCTCGTCGTCGACGTCGAGACCAAGCCGTCGATCGCGCCGCGCGACGCCATCGCCTCCGCCGGCTCCACGCTGGTCGAGCTGTTCGGCCTGCTGCGCGAGCTGAACGTCGACGCCGAGGGCATCGAGGTCGGGCCCAGCCCGGCCGAGGCCGCCGACATCGCGAACTTCTCGATGCCGATCGAGGACATGGACCTCACGGTCCGGTCCTACAACTGCCTCAAGCGCGAGGGCGTGCACACCGTCGGCGAGCTGGTCACCCGCTCGGAGGCCGACCTGCTCGACATCCGCAACTTCGGGGCCAAGTCGATCGACGAGGTCAAGATGAAGCTGGCGGCCATGGGCCTGGCGCTCAAGGACAGCCCGCCCGGGTTCATCCCGACGTCGGTCGAGAGCTACGACGAGGGCTACGAGACCGACGCCTACCAGGGCCACGGCGAGTACGGCACCGAGTACGGGCAGGTCCAGTACGACGAGGGCTCCTACCAGGAGACCGAGCAGCTCTGACGCTGCACCGGCCGGGCGGCGGGACGACCGCCGCCCGGCCGGACCGCGTGGGCCCGGCTGAGGCGGGTCCGCCACACTGACACAGCGACGACAGCACCACCTGGATGCAGCCGGCACACGCCCGCCCGGCCGCCTGAGGAAGGACCGACATGCCCACCCCCACCAAGGGCCCCCGTCTCGGCGGGTCCGCCTCCCACGAGCGGCTGATGCTGGCGAACCTGGCCACGTCGCTGTTCGAGCACGGGCGGATCACCACCACCGAGGCGAAGGCGAAGCGGCTGCGCCCGTTCGCCGAGAAGCTGGTCACCTTCGCCAAGCGCGGTGACCTGCACGCGCGCCGCCAGGTGATGACGGTCATCCGGGACAAGGACGTCGTCCACCACCTGTTCGCCGAGATCGGCCCGCGCTTCGAGAACCGGCCCGGCGGCTACACCCGCATCACCAAGGTCGGTCCCCGCAAGGGCGACAACGCCCCCATGGCCGTCATCGAGCTCGTCGAGGCGCTGACCGTGGCCCAGCAGGCCGTCGGTGAGGCCGAGCGCGCCCGCGGCACCCGCTTCGCCGCCGGCGCCGGCGCGGCCGCCGCCTCCGGTGAGGTCACCGCGGACGCCGTCGAGACCGCCGCGGCCGACGAGGACACCACCGCGGCCGCCGGGACCGCCGAGGCCACCGACGCCGACGCGACCGAGGTCGAGGCTGCCGACGCCGAGGCGACCGACGCCGACGACACCGCCGTGGCCGCTGACGCCGAGGCCCCGGCCGAGGACGCGGACGGCTCCAAGTGACCGAGCAGCCGGGCCAGGGCGGCGACGCCGGCGCGGCCGGGGTCTCCGCCGGCGGCGGCGACCAGGGCGCGACCTTCGAGGGGGAGACCACCGGTCCCGGTGGCGACACCTCGCCGGCCGTGACCTCCGGTGAGGTCGACGCCGAGGCGCAGGAGGTCGTCACCGACCTCTACAACCCGGACGGCGAGCGCCAGGACGACGGCGACGTGACCCCCGAGCCCAAGGCCGAGAACCTGGCCGTGGTCGAGGACCCGGCGCTGTCCCCGGACGTGGCCGCCGCGGCGGCCGCCGAGATCGAGGCCGCCGAGATCGGGGACGCCGCGACCGCGGGCACCCACGCCCCCGGCGGCGAGTCCGCGCCCGACCCGAAGTGACGCGCTGCTGAACACCGAGCACCACCGCGACGAGCCCGCTCCCGATCCCGGGGGCGGGCTCGTCCGTCTCCGGCTGTCCGTCGCCTACGACGGGACGGACTTCTCCGGCTGGGCCCGCCAGCCCGGCCGGCGCACCGTGCAGGGCGAACTGGAGGCCGCGCTGGCCACCGTGCTGCGCGCGCCGGTCGAGCTGACCGTGGCCGGCCGCACCGACGCCGGCGTGCACGCCACCGGCCAGGTCGCGCACGCCGACGCCCCGCGCGCCGCCTGGGAGGAGCAGCGCGAGCGCCTCGTCCGCCGGCTGCGCGGCCTCCTCCCGCCGGACGTGGCCGTCCCCGCCGTGACGGAGGCGCCGCCCGGGTTCGACGCCCGCTTCGGCGCCCTGGCTCGGCACTACGTCTACCGGCTCACCGACAGCGACGCCGGGCCGCCACCGCTGCGCCGCGCGGACACGGTCGGCTGGCCCCGCCGGCTCGACGCCGCCGCGATGGACGCCGCCGCCCGCCTGATGACCGGTGAGCACGACTTCGCCGCCTTCTGCCGCCGCCGGGAGGGCGCCACGACCGTCCGCACGCTGCTGGAGCTGGCCGTGGCCCGCGACGGCGACGTGGTGACCGTCAGCGCGTCCGCGGACGCCTTCTGCCACTCGATGGTGCGCAGCCTCGTCGGCTCGCTGGTCGCGGTCGGGGAGGGGCGCCGGACGCCGGAGTGGCCCGCCGGCCTGCTCGACCGCCGGGAGCGCGCGAGTGAGGTCGTCGTCGCGCCGCCCGGGGGGCTCACGCTGGTGCGGGTGGACTACCCGGCCGACGCCGACCTCGCCGCCCGGGCACTCGTCACCCGCGCGCGCCGCGACTAGTGGAAGGACCCCCTCCTGGGTCCCCTCGGACGCTCGGGGACGCCCTGGAGGGGGCCGAAGAGCCGGAACTCGAAGATCACGGCAACGCGCCCACGGCCTCGGCGATCGGGGTGTCGCCGGACACCAGCTCCACGACCTCGTTCGTCTTGCTCGAGTCGAGGAAGGCCAGCAGGACCGCGGCGACGTCGTCGCGGGGGACCTCGCCGTACCCGACCCCGTGGGCGAGGGTGACCCGGCCGGTGCCGGGCTCGTCGGTGAGCCGGCCGGGCCGCACGATCACGGTGTCCAGCGCGGTGCGCGGCAGGATGACGTCCTCGGCGCGCAGCTTGGCCTGCAGGTAGACGGCGAACACCGGGTCCATGCCCTTCGGCGTCCCCTGCCGGGCCTGCTCGACGCCCATCGAGGACACCAGCAGGTAGGGGCGGACGCCGGCGCGCTCGGCGGCGTCGGCCAGCAGCACGGCGGCGCCGTGGTCGACGGTGTGCTTGCGCTCCGCGCCGCTGCCCGGGCCGGCGCCCGCCGCGAACACGACGGCGTCGGCGCCGCGGACGACCGCCGCGACGTCGTCGACCGAGGCGGACTCCAGGTCCAGCACCGCGGGGGTCACGCCGTCGGCCTCGAGGTCGGCGGTGTGCCCGGGGTTGCGGACGATGCCGACGACGGTGTCCCCACGTCCGGAGAGCAGCCGGCCGAGGCGGCGGGCGACCTGACCGTGGGCACCGGCGATGACGACGCGCATGCCGCCGTCCTACCACCCGGCGGCCGGGGCGGTCACCCGCCGGCGTCCCTGCGGGCCCGGGCGAGGTCGGCGGGGGTGTCGCAGTCGGTCCACGGCGGCGGGCTGCCCGGCTCGCGGGGCGGGGACCACCGGGTGACCGCCAGCCGCCCGACCACCCGGCGGACCGGCACCGGCCCGTCCGCACCGGCCACGGCCGCCCGGAGGGCCGCGGTCCGCCAGACGCCGAGCAGGTACTGGTCGCGGCCGGCGTCGTCGACGACCAGGACGCCGTCGGCGGTCAGCCGGGAGCGCAGGTCGCGGAGCAGCCCCGGGGTGACGAACGGCAGGTCGCCGGCGAGGACGGCGACCACGTCGGTGTCGACGACGGCGAGGCCCGCGCGCACCGCCGCGACGGGTCCACCCCCGGGCGGGCGCTCCCGGACCACGCGGACGCCCCTGGGGACCGGCTGCGGCGGCCCGACGACGACACGCGGCGCGGCGTCGGGGACCGCGGCGAGGACGGCCTCGAGCATCGTGCGGCCGCCCACCTCGAGCTGCGGCTTGGCCTGTCCGCCCAGCCGGGCCGCGCGGCCGCCGGCCAGGACCACCGCCGCGTAGGGCGGGAGCGGGTCCGGCGCGGTCACGGTCCGACCGTAGGGGCCGCGCGTGGGTACCGTCCCCGTTCGTGGGACGAGTCACCAGCCGCACCCCCGTGCTGCGCATCCGGGGCCCCGTGCGCACCACCCGGCCCGACACGGTGGCCGCCGAGGAGCCCCTGGAGATCCGGCTGGCCGGGTCGCCGCTGGCGGTCACCATGCGCACGCCCGGCGCGGACTTCGACCTGGTGCACGGCTTCCTGGCCACCGAGGGCGTCATCGGCGGCGTCGAGGACGTCGCCGGGCTGCGCTACTGCGACTCGGTCGACGCCGAGGGCCGCAACACCTACAACGTCGTCGACATCGACCTGGCGCCGGGCGTCGAGCCGCCGGACACCGCACTGGACCGCAACTTCCTCACCTCCAGCTCGTGCGGCGTCTGCGGCAAGGCGAGCATCGACGCGATCCGCACCCGCACCCGCCACGACGTCGCCGGCGACGGCACCCGGCTGGAGCTGGCCACGCTGCTGGCGCTGCCGGACCGGCTCCGGGCGGCGCAGGAGGTGTTCACGAAGACCGGCGGCCTGCACGCGGCGGGGCTGTTCACCGCCGACGGCGAGCTGGTGGTGCTGCGCGAGGACGTCGGCCGGCACAACGCGGTGGACAAGGTGGTCGGCGACGCGCTGCGCGCCGGCCGGATGCCGCTGGCGGGCCACGTGCTCATGGTGAGCGGCCGGGCGAGCTTCGAGCTGACGCAGAAGGCGGCGATGGCCGGCATCCCGGTGCTCGCCGCGGTGTCGGCGCCGTCGTCGCTGGCGGTGGAGCTGGCCGCCGACGTCGGCATCACGCTGGTCGGCTTCCTCCGCGGCGACGGCTGCAACGTCTACACCCGCCAGGAGCGCATCGTCCTCGACTAGTGGTCGCCGCCGCGGAGCTGGCTGACCACGTGGGGGAGCAGCGGGCCGAGGACGGCGAGCCCGTCGCGCACGCCGCCGGTGGAGCCGGGCAGGTTCACGACCAGCGTCCGCCCCGCGGTGCCGGCGATGCCCCGGGACAGCACCGAGGTCGGCACCTGGGCCTCGCCGTACCGGCGCACCGCCTCCGCCAGCCCCGGCGCCTCGCGCTCGACCACCGCGCGGGTGGCCTCGGGCGTGACGTCGGTGGGGGACAGGCCGGTGCCGCCGGTGGTGAGGACGACGTCGGCACCCGACGCCACCGCCTCGCGGAGGACGGCGACGAGCGCGTCGACGTCGTCGGGGCGCACGTGCGGCCCCTCGACCGCGAAGCCGAGCGAGCGCAGCCCCTCGGCCAGCGCCTGCCCGCTGCGGTCCTCGTAGACCCCGGCCGAGGCGCGGTTGGACGCGGTGACGACGACGGCGCGGGCGCCCTCCGGGAGGGTCACCGCCGCCACTCGCCGCTCTTGCCGCCGGACTTGGCCAGCAGCCGCACGTCGGTGATCGAGGCCCGCGGGTCCACGGCCTTGACCATGTCGATGACCGTCAGCCCGGCGACGGCGACCGAGGTCAGCGCCTCCATCTCCACGCCGGTGCGGTCGGCGGTGCGGGCGGTGGCGGTGATCTCCACGGCGTCGTCGGCGACCTCGACGTCGACGGTGACGCCGTGCAGCGCGATCGGGTGGCACAGCGGCACGAGGTCCGGCGTCCGCTTGGCCCCGGCGATGCCGGCGATCCGCGCGACGGCGACCGCATCGCCCTTGGGCACGCCCTCGCCGCGCAGCAGCGCCACCACCTCGGGGCTGACCAGCACCCGGCCGGCGGCGGTGGCCTCGCGGGCGGTCACCGGCTTGGCGGAGACGTCGACCATCCGGGCGGCGCCCCGCTCGTCGACGTGCGTGAGGCGGTCGGTCACTGCAGCGCTCCCTCGATCAGGACGACGTCGACCTCGGCGCCCGCGGGCAGCTCGGTGACGTCCTCGGGCACGACGACCAGGCAGTTGGCCCGGGCCAGGTGGGCGACCAGGTGCGAGCCGGGCCCGCCGACCTGGGAGACGCGGCCGGCGTCGTAGCGGCCGCGGAGGAACTGGCGGCGCCCGGCGGGGGAGCGCAGCGGCGCGGTGAGCACCGCGGGCGCGCGCAGCCGGCCGGGCGCGGCGTGCCCGAGCGCCCGGCGCAGCGCCGGGCGGACGAACACCTCGAAGGACACGAACGAGCTCACCGGGTTGCCCGGCAGCGTGACCACGGGGACGCCGTCGACGGTGCCCGCGCCCTGCGGGCCGCCCGGCTGCATCGCGACCTTGACGAAGTCGACCGTGCCGAGCGTGCCGAACGCGTCCTTGACCACCTCGTAGGCGCCGGCGCTCACGCCGCCGCTGGTGACCAGCAGGTCGGCGTCGGCCAGCTCGGCGCGCACGGTGGCGAGGAACCGGCCGACGTCGTCGGGCACGAAGTGCAGTCGCCGCGCGGTGCCGCCGGCGTCCTCGACCGCGGCGCACAGCAGCAGCGAGTTCGACTCGTACACCTGCCCGGGCAGCAGCGGCTCGCCCGGCTCGACCAGCTCGCTGCCGGTGGACAGCACCAGCACCCGCGGGCGGCGGCGCACCCACAGCGTCCGGGCGCCCACCGCGGCGGCCAGGCCGAGCTGCGCGGCGCCCAGCGGGCTGCCGGCCTCCAGCGCGACGGTGCCCGCGGTGATGTCCTCCCCGGCGCGGCGCAGGTGGGTGCCGGCCGCCGGCGCGTCGCGGATCTCGACGACGTCGGTCGCGGCGTCGGTCAGCTCCACGGGGACCACGACGTCGGCGCCCGGCGGCAGCAGCGCGCCGGTCATGATCCGCTGCACGGTGCCCGGCGCCAGGGGGACGACGTCGGTGCGGCCGGCCGGGACGTCGTCGGCCACCGGCAGCCGGGCGGGCAGCGCGCCGAGCTCGGCGGACCGGGCGGCGTAGCCGTCCATCGCGGAGTTGTCGAAGCCGGGCAGCGGCACCTCCGCGACGACGTCGCGGGCCAGCACCCGGCCGTGCGCCGCGGGCAGCGGCACCTCCTCCTCGCCGAGCGGGGCCAGCAGGGCGGCGACCACCGCCTGGTGTTCCTCGACCGTGCGCACCCGGTCATCCTGGCGGATGGGCCCCGGCCCGGCTGGCGGGTGCCCGGGGCCGCGGGCAGCGTGGGCGGGGTGACCGACGTCGTCGTGCCCGGGCGGGCCGGGCGGGACCTGGTGCTGCGGGTCGGGCGGCTGCCCCTGGCGGGCGGCTCGGTGGGACGTGGACCGCCGGGTCGAGGTGCTCGGCGGCCGCCCGGACCTCTCCCCGGCGGCGCTCGCCGGCCAGGTCGCCCGCGAGCGCGTGGTGGCGGCATAGGAAGCTGTCCCCACGTCCGCGCGCCCGAGACGTGCGGAGAGCTTCCTTTGCCCGAGCACACGAGAGGAGCGCCCGCGTGGCCGAGTACGAGAAGATGCTGGCCGCCAACGAGGAGTGGGCCCGCGACTTCCAGGGCGGGCTGCCGGTGGCCCCGGCGCGCAAGGTCGCCGTCGTCGCCTGCATGGACTCCCGCATGCCGCTGTTCCCGCTGCTCGGCCTGGCCGTGGGCGACGCGCACGTCATCCGCAACGCCGGCGGTGTGGTCACCGACGACACCATCCGCTCGCTGACCATCTCCCAGCACGTGCTCGGCACCCGCGAGATCGTGCTGGTGCACCACACCGACTGCGGCCTGCAGAAGACCGACGACGCCTCGTTCGCCGACCTGGTCGAGCAGGCCACCGGCGTGCGCCCGCCGTGGCCCGCGCGCACGTTCACCGACGCCGACGAGGACGTCCGCGAGTCGATCCGGCTGCTGCAGGAGAGCCCGTTCCTCCTGTCCAAGGAGATCTGCGGCACCGTCTACGACGTCGAGACCGGGCTCCTGCACCGCGTCGGCTGACCGCTCGCCCGTGTCCCCGCGTGCGTGACCTGCGCGGACGCCGCCCCTAGGCTCCCGCCCGTGACGGGGACACGGGGACGACGGCTGGGCGCTGCGGGCGCCGCGGTGGCCGCGGCGGTGCTGCTGGCGGGGTGCACGAGCACGGTGACCGGGACGGCGACCCCGCCGGCCGCGGCCGCGACGACGACGAGCGAGCCCCCGGCGACGACGACGCCGTCCGGCGCGCCCGTCGACGTCACGCCCGCCCCCGAGCCCACCGTCGGCACCCTGCTCGAGGCCCACCGCATCGCCTCGGTGACCTCGCTGGTGCAGACCACCTTCCCGGCGCGGACGGACACCTGCTTCCCGTCCGGGCCGTGGAGCGACTCCGGCGCCCTCGACGCCGCCTACTTCGGCACCGGGACGGCGGGCCCGATCCTCGACCGCTGGGGCTTCGTCACCGCCTGGGGCCAGTGCAACAGCGACCCCGGCGACGGCGCCGGCACCCTGACCATGGTCGCCGAGCTGTCCGACCCCGGGTCCGCGCGGCGGGCGGCCGCGGAGCTCGCCGCCGACCAGGCCGACGGCTACCGGGCGGCCGAGATCCCCGGCGTCGACGGCGAGGTGCTGCTGCAGGAGGGCGGCGGGGAGGACGTCGTCCAGGCGTTCGTGCCGGTCGGCCGGATGCTCGCCTACGCGTACCACAGCACCGCCCCCGGCCAGGGCCTCGACGACGTCGGCCGGCTCATGAGCGACCAGGTCGGGCTGCTGCAGGGCTTCACCCCCACGCCGCAGGCGCAGGTGCCCACGCTGCCCACCGACCCGGTCGGCCTGCAGTCGCTCACCCTCGACCCGCCCGGCGACTTCACGGAGTTCTCCGGCCCCTACGACCTCGAGGGCTACCTGCGGCTGGCGATCGACCCGGCCCGGGAGCGCGACCTGCTGTCGGCCAACGGGTTCCGCGGCTTCTACGCCAAGCAGTCCGACGAGGACGAGCTCAGCTACGCGGTGGCGCTGTACGCCTTCCCGACGTCGATGGAGACCAACGCCGTCTACACGACGTTCGCCGAGCTTGAGGGCGCCGAGTTCGGTGGCACCCGGTTCACGCTGCCCTCCGTCCCCGACGCCCCGTGCTTCTGGTTCCAGGCAGGGGAGAGCTACTACCAGCGCTGCTACGTCGGCTACGGCAGCCACCTCGCCAGCGTCGACGTCCTCGGCCTCGCCGCCGCCGACGACGTCGCCGCGATGGACCGGCTGCTGCCCGCCCAGCGGGACCTCATCACCCGCTGAAGGACCCTCCTGCCCCCACCACTCGCTCCGCTCGCGGCGGGGCCCTGCAGGAGGGCCGTTCCAGCACGTCACCAGGCTGGTATCGTCGTCGGCTGGTGCGCGGCCGCCGGCTGGTGCGCGCGCGCCGTCGGCGTCTCCCGTCCTCGGTGAGGCGATCCCACCAGCCACCCCGACGACGACGGAGGACACGAGCGCCGTGCGCACGTACTCACCCAAGCCCGGCGAGGTCACCCGCGCCTGGCACGTCATCGACGCCACCGACGTGGTGCTCGGTCGACTCGCCAGCCAGGTCGCGACCCTGCTGCGCGGCAAGCACAAGCCCCAGTTCGCCCCGCACGTCGACGTCGGTGACTTCGTCGTCGTCGTGAACGCTAACAAGATCGCCCTCACCGGCTCCAAGCGCGACCAGAAGACCGCCTACCGGCACTCCGGCTACCCGGGCGGTCTGCGCGCCATCAACGTCGGCGACCAGCTGCGCACGCACCCCGACCGCGTCGTCGAGCGCGCGGTGAAGGGCATGCTGCCGCACAACAGCCTCGGCCGGCAGATGATCAAGAAGCTGAAGGTGTACGCGGGCCCCGAGCACCCGCACGCCGCCCAGCAGCCCCAGACGTTCGAGATCAAGCAGGTGGCCCAGTGACCTCCCCCCTCACCGTGACCGACGCCGAGGGGCGCCCGGTCCAGACCGTCGGCCGGCGCAAGGAGGCCGTCGTCCGCGTGCGGCTCGTGCCCGGCACCGGCCAGTTCCGCCTCAACGGCCGCAGCCTCGAGCAGTACTTCCCGAACAAGGTCCACCAGCAGCTCATCCGCGAGCCGTTCGTGACCCTCGAGAAGGCCGAGCAGTACGACGTCGTCGGCATCCTCAAGGGCGGCGGCGTCACCGGCCAGGCCGGCGCGCTGCGCCTGGCGATCGCCCGCGCCCTGATCGAGGTCGAGGCCGAGGACCGCCCGGCCCTCAAGAAGGCCGGCTTCCTCACCCGCGACGCGCGGGTCAAGGAGCGCAAGAAGTACGGGCTCAAGAAGGCCCGCAAGGCGCCTCAGTACTCGAAGCGCTGACCGGCACCGCCGTGGGTCGCCTCTTCGGGACCGACGGCGTCCGGGGTCGGGCCAACGCCGACCTCACGCCGGAGTTGGCCCTCTCGGTGGCGCGTGCCGCCGCCAACGTGCTCGCCGACCGCGACGGGACCTCGCGTCCCGTCGCGGTCGTCGGGCGTGACCCCCGCGCCAGCGGGGAGATGCTCGAGGCCGCCGTGGTGGCGGGCCTCGCGAGCGCGGGCGCCGAGGTGCTGCGCGTCGGCGTGCTGCCCACCCCGGCCGTCGCCTTCCTCACCGCCGAGACCGGCGCCGACCTCGGCGTCATGATCTCGGCCAGCCACAACCCGATGCCCGACAACGGCATCAAGCTGTTCAGCCGCGGCGGCCACAAGCTGCCCGACGCGGTCGAGGCGGCGATCGAGCAGACCATCGCCACCTCCCGCCGGAGCACCGACGGCCACCGCCCGACCGGTGCGGCCATCGGCCGGGTCCGCGACCTGCCCGGCGCCGCCGAGGACTACGCCAAGCACCTGCTGTCGACGCTCCCGGCGTCGGTGTCCGGCCTGCGCCTGGTCGTCGACTGCGCGCACGGCTCGGCGGCGACCGTCGCCCCCGACGTCTACCGCCGCGCCGGCGCCGAGGTCACCGTCATCGGCGGCGAGCCCGACGGCTGGAACATCAACGACGGCATCGGCTCCACCCACCTGGGCCCGCTGACCGACGCCGTCCGCGAGACCGGCGCGGACCTCGGCATCGCGCACGACGGCGACGCCGACCGCTGCCTCGCGGTCACCGCCGACGGCCGGGTGGTCGACGGCGACGCGATCCTCGCCGTGTGCGCGCTGGCGCTCAAGGAGCGCGGCGAGCTCGCCCGGGACACCGTCGTCGCCACGGTGATGAGCAACCTCGGCTTCCACCACACGATGCGCGACGCCGGCATCGCGGTGCACACCACCGCCGTCGGCGACCGCTACGTCCTCGAGGCGCTGCGCGAGCAGGGGCTCAGCCTCGGCGGGGAGCAGAGCGGCCACCTGGTCTTCCTCGACCACGCCACCACCGGCGACGGCCTGCTCACCGGGCTGTCGCTGCTGTCCCGCGTGGCCGCCACCGGCACCTCGCTCGCCGACCTCGCCTCGGTGGTGCGCCGGCTCCCGCAGACCCTGGTCAACGTCCCGGTCCGCGACCGCATCCGGGTCGTGGAGAGCGAGGCCGTGGGCAGCGCGGTCAACGCGGCCGAGGCCGAGCTCGGCGACGACGGCCGGGTGCTGCTGCGGCCCTCCGGCACCGAGCAGCTCGTGCGCGTGATGGTCGAGGCGCCCACCCAGGAGCTCGCCGACGGGATCGCCTCCCGGCTCGCCGCGGTCGTCGCCGCCGTCGACTGACCGCCCGGGCTGGACCGGGGCGGCGTCCCGGGACGAGCATGGCGCCCACCGGCCCTGGCGGGAGGACGCGATGACCGTGCGGATGCGCGACCTGGTCGGCGGGGCCGTCGGCCGGCTCCGGTACGAGCCCACCGCCAAGCGGGTGCGGGCCGAGGCCGGCGGCGCCGTCGTCGCGCTCACCGACCGGGCGCTGCTGGTGTGGGAGCCCCGGCGGGTGGTGCCCTCCTACGCGGTTCCGCGCGAGGACCTGCGCGGGACCCTCACCCCCGCCCCGGCCCCGCCCGCGGACGTCCCGGCGGGCACCGGCTTCGCCATCCCCGACGTGACCGAGCTGCGCGTGCTCGACCCCCGGGTGCCGTTCTCGGTGCGCAGCACGCCGGGGGAGCCGGTGGTGGTGCGGGTGCCGGGCAGCGACCGCGTCGTCGAGGGGTTCTGCCCGGCCGACCCGGCGCTGGCCGGCTACGTCGTCCTGGACTTCGGCGGCTGCGACGCCTGGTTCGAGGAGGACGAGCCGGTGCACGGGCACCCGCGTGACCCGTTCCACCGCGTCGACGTCCGGACCGGCTCGCGACACGTGCGGGTGTCGGCGGCGGGGCAGGTGCTGGCGGAGTCGGCGCGGCCGCGCCTGGTGTTCGAGACCCTGCTGCCGGTGCGCTGGTACCTGCCGGCCGAGGACGTCGTCGCCGACCTGGTGCCCAGCGGGACGCGCACCTGGTGCGCCTACAAGGGCGAGGCGGAGTACTGGTCGGTGCGGACCGGCGACGGGCTGGTCCCGGACGCCGTGTGGAGCTACCGCGACCCGCTCCCCGACGCGGCTCAGCTCCGGGGGCTGCTGTGCTTCTTCGACGAGCGCTTCGACGTGGCCGTCGATGGCGTACCGCGCCCGCGCCCGGTGACGCCCTGGTCCTGACCGGCCCGGTGGGGCGGGTGGGACGGGCTCCGCGTCTCACACGTCAGAGGGACGGATCGGTCCCCCTTCCCCGGTAGCCTCGGTACACATGTGCGGCATCGTGGGTTACGTCGGCCCCCAGAACGCCCTGGACGTCGTCCTCGAGGGCCTGCGCCGGCTCGAGTACCGCGGGTACGACTCCGCGGGCGGGGGGGGGGGGGGGGGGGGGGGGGGGGGGGGGGGGGGGGGGGGGGGGGGGGGGGGGGGGGGGGGGGGGGGGCCGGGGGCCAGGGTGGGCGGCGGGCCCCCGCGGGGGGGGGTCC
>NZ_JBJGZH010000010.1:0-157732 GCF_054050415.1 Geodermatophilus sp. SYSU D01180
CCCGCTCGTCGACGTCCCGGACGTCGACGAGCGACACCTCGTCCCAGCGGCCGAAGAAGTCCCGGTAGTAGTCGAAGCTCGCCCGCGACCGCAGGCTCGGCCCGGTCATCGCGTACGCGCTCTCCGGGTCGCCGGGCAGGTACTCGTAGTACTGCTCGAGGGTCTGCCGCGCCTCGGCCGCCGCGTCCGACGCGGGCTCGGCCTCGTCCGCCGGTGTCGTCTCCTCCGCCGGCTCCGGGGTGGGCTCCTCCGTGGGCTCCCCGGCGGGTCCGGTCCCCGTCGCCGGTGCGGGGGCCGGCTCGGTGCCCGGCGCCGTCGGGTCCGCCGTGCTCTGCGGTGCGGGGTCGGCCGACGGGCTGCCGGCGTCGCCGCGCACGGCCAGCCAGGTGCCCAGCGACGCGGCGAGCACGACGAGCAGGACCAGCGCGGCCACCAGCAGCGGACGGCGGCGCCGGCGCCGGGCCCCGACGGTCGGTCCGGTCCGGTCCGGCCCGGGACGGGCGGCGGGCCCCGGCTCCGGGCGGGCGGCGGGCACCGGTCCGGGGGTCGGCGGGCCGGTGGGGGCGGCCGCGGGCTGGACGGCGGTCGGCGGGTCCGCGCGGGCCGCCGGGTCGGTCGGGGGCACCGGCGCCGCCACCGCGGCCGTCCGGTCCGGGTCGCGGGAGGACCGCAGGTCGGTGCGGGCCAGGAGCACCGTCGTCGTGTCGCCGTCGCGGCCGGCGGCCAGCTTGGCGAGCGCGTCGCGGACCTCGGTCATCTCCGGCCGGTCGGCGGGGTCGCGGGCGAGCATCCGCAGCAGCGGCCGCTCCAGCGACCCGGCGCGGGCGGGCGGGCGGATCTGCCCGCCGGCGACCCGGTGCAGCAGGCGCAGCGCGTTGTCGTCCATGCCGAACGGGGGCTGCCCCTCCACGCAGGTGTAGAGGGTGGCGCCCAGGGAGAAGACGTCGCTGGCCGGTGTCATCCCGGCGCCCTGGGCGACCTCCGGGGCGAGGAAGGCCGGCGTGCCGGTGATCTGGCCGGTCTGGGTGAGGGTGACGTCGCCGCTGGCGTGCGAGATGCCGAAGTCGGTGATCTTGACCAGGCCCTCGACCCGGTCGCCGCGGCCGATGAGGACGTTGGCCGGCTTGACGTCGCGGTGCACGATCCCGGCCGCGTGGACGGCGGCCAGCGCGTCGGCCAGCTGGGCGCCGACCTGTGCCACCTGGTCGGTGCGCAGCGGCCCGTCCTCGGCCAGCACCACGGCCAGGCTGCGGGAGGGCAGGTACTCCATGACCAGCCACGGGATGCCCCGCTCCAGCGCCACGTCGTAGACCGAGATGGCGTGCGGGTGGGTGAGCCGCGCGGCGATCCGGCCCTCGCGCAGCGCCCGCTGGAGGTGATGGTCGGTCGTCTCCGGGTCGGCGCCGGCCGGCAGGAGCACCTGCTTGACCGCCACCCGGCGGTCGAGGAGCTCGTCGCGCCCCAGCCACACCGCACCCATGCCGCCACCGCCGATCCGCTCCAGGAGGCGGTAGCGGCCGGCCACCAGGCGGCCGGGGACGGTGGAGGTCACGGGCGGCTCCTACCCCGCAGGAGGGCGCCCGGCACGGGCCGGCTCAGACCGTGCTGGGGACGCCGTAGCGGCGCGCGTACTCCTCCTGCGCCCCCTCGGGCAGGACGTCGTAGAGCTCGCCCAGCTGCTCGACCGCGTCGGGCGCCAGGTCGTCGAACAGCCGCACCCACGTCGGCGGCTCGTCGTAGCCGCGGGTCAGCAGCAGCTCCCACGCCTGGGCCTGGCGGTCGCGCTTGCTGCGCTCGGCGGCGAACTCCGACAGGTAGCGGTCCTTGGCGGCCGCCTTCTCCTCCGCGGTCGCCGAGGGCGGCAGCCCCGCCGGGTCGGCCCCGTGCAGGACGGCGACGATGGCCTCCACGACCTCCGGTCGGACCTGATCCGGCTCGCTCATCCGTCCTGCCTCCTCGGTTCCCCCGTGCGGCCCCGTGTGGTGCCCGTGCGGTGTGCGACCGGTCCAGCCTGCCCCGTGCCGCTCCCGCCGACCACCCGGGGCGGCGCGCCCGTGCCGGGGCGGCGGCTGACCCGCGGCCCGGCGCCCGGTACGATCGGCGCACTGGAGGATTCGCCTAGTGGCCTATGGCGCTCGCTTGGAAAGCGGGTTGGGGGCAACCCCTCGGGAGTTCGAATCTCCCATCCTCCGCACCGACACGACGGGCCCCCGGCTGACCGCCGGGGGCCCGTCGTGGTTCACACCCCGGCCACCGGCTCCGGCGCCCGGCGCAGCTGGCCGAGGTAGAGCCCGGCGACGGCGGCGAGCAGCAGCAGGCCGCCCGCCACGGCGGCCGGGGCCAGCCGCTCCCCGAGGAACGCGGTGGCCAGGACGGTCGCGGTGAGCGGCTCGAGCAGCGTGACGATCGAGGCCACCGCGCCGGGCACCGTCCGCACGCCGGTGAAGAACAGGCCGTAGGCCAGCGCGCTCGGCACCAGGCCCAGGTAGAGCAGCACGGCCAGCGCCGCGCCGTCGGTGGGCACCGACAGTCCCTCGGCCAGGGCCACCGGGGTCAGCAGCAGCGCGCCCCCGGCGAAGCCGGCCAGGGTGACCGGGACGCCGGCCGGCACGCCGCTCCCGGCCAGCGTGACGACGGCGTAGCCGAGCGCCGAGCCGCTGGCCATCAGGGCGCCGAGCAGCACCGTCGTCCCGGTGTCCGCGCCGGCGGAGACACCGACCAGCAGGGTGAGCCCGACCAGGGCGACCGTCAGCGCGACGACCGTCGCCCGGTCCGGCCGGCCGTGGCCGAGCAGCGTGCCGCCGACGGCGATGAGCAGCGGCGCGAGCCCGAGGGCGACGAGCGTGGCGATGCTCACCCCCGCGCGCTCGACCGCGCTGAAGTAGGCGAGCTGGTAGGCGCCCAGCCCGGCGCCGACGAGGGCGAGCCGGACGGCGACCGGCCGGGTCACGGGGACGGCGGCGGTGCGGCGGCGCGACGTCGCGAGCCGGGCGACCGCGAGGGCGGCGGCGCCGATCGCGAGGCGGTACCAGGCGATGTCGAGCGCGGACAGGTCGCTGCGGTCGGCGATCAGCCGGGCGGACAGGCCGGAGGTGCCCCAGCACAGCGAGGCGAGGACGACGAGGAGGAACCCGCGGCTCGCCGCGGGGGAGGAGAGGGCGGGGGAGGACAGGGTGGACACGACGCTCCTGGGCGCTGGTTCCGGACGGGGGACCGGGTCCGGAGCACGGCGCAGCGGCGGGCGGCGGGGGTGCCGGCCGCGCGGGTCGGCCCGCGGTGCTCCGGGTCAGGAGCGGGGCGGGGGCAGGACGAGGGCGCGCCGGGGGGCCATGGGCCGTGAGGCTAGCGGGCGGCGTCCTCTACAGTGGAGCGCAGACCCCTCGTGTGGCGTCACCCCGTGAACCTCCCCAGGGCCGGAAGGCAGCAAGGATAAGCGGGCTCTGGCGGGTGCGCGGGGGGTCCCTTCTCTTTCCGGGCACGATTTCCCGCCCTCCCGGCGCGGCTCCTCGACGTCCGCGGCGCGGTGCGGCTCCATGACGCGGCTCACAGCCGGCTCCCAGGTCGGTGCGCCAGCATCCTTGAACCGTCAAGGAGAGGAGCTCGTCATGGCCCGTCGCCGTCGCGCGTGGTGGATCGTCGGGGGACTGGTCGCGGTCCTCGCCCTCGGCCTGGGCGTCGGCCCGCTGGTCTACGCCGCGCTCGAGGAGGACGCCGCCGCGGCCCCGACCGTGCAGGCGCAGCCCTCCGACGTCGAGCTCGCCGCCGACACCGACGGGACCTGGACGGTCGCCCCGGGCTCCTCGGCCGGCTACCGGGTCGACGAGGTGCTCAACGGGGCCGACGTGACCGTCGCCGGCACCACCGACCGCGTCACCGGCTCGGTGGTGGTGCAGGGCGGGGACATCGCCTCCGCCGAGGTCACCGTCGACGTCGCGAGCGTCGCCACCGACTCCGGCCAGCGCGACGGCTACTTCCGCAGCAACGTCATGGACGTCGGCACGTACCCGACGGCGACCTTCACCGTCCGCGGGCCCGTGGACCTGCCCGAGCTCGGCGGCACCCCGGTGACGGTGCCGGTGACCGGCGACCTGACGCTGCGCGGCGCGACCCGCCCGGTGCAGGCCGAGCTGTCCGTCGTCCGCACCGCCGACGGGGTCGAGGTCTCCGGCGCCGTCCCGGTCGTGTTCGCCGACTTCGGCATCTCGGCGCCGAACCTGGGCTTCGTCCGCGTCGAGGACCGCGGCCGGGTCGAGTTCCTGCTCAAGCTGACGCTCTGAGCCCCGGGCGCTCCCGCGCCCGGCGGCGCCGGGGCGCCGCGAAACGAGATCGTCACGCGCCGGGGTCTTGTGCGGGAACGGGATCCGCACAAGATGGACCCCGTGTCCAAAGCCGAACTGGACGCTGCGTCCACTTCCGCGGCCGGATCGGCCAAGGCCCTGGTCAAGGGCCTGTGGCTGGTCGAGCACGTGGCCGACAGCGACCGCCCGCTGCGCCTGGTCGACCTGGTGGAGGCCAGCGGCCTGCCGCGCCCCACGGCGCTGCGGCTGCTCGACGTCCTCTGCCGGGCCGAGGTGCTCCGCGTGGACGGCCAGGGCGCGTACACGCTGGGCCCGCGCGTCGCCGCCTGGGGCCAGTCCTTCCTCGACCGGCTGGACCTGCGCTCGCAGGCGGCCGAGCTCATGGAGGAGCTGGTCGAGCTCAGCGGCGAGACCTGCTTCCTCGGCGTCCTGGACGGCCGGCAGGTGCTCTACGTCGCCGCGGTGAACAGCCCCAAGCCGGTCCGCCCGGCGGCCCGCCCCGGCTCCCGCAACCCCCTGCACTGCACCGGCATCGGCAAGGTGCTGCTGGCCGGGCGGGACGACGACCAGGTGCTCGCGCTGCTGACCGACCCGCTGGAGCGGCGCACCGAGAACACCCTCACCGACGCGGCCGCGGTGCTCGGGCACGTCCGCGGCGTCCGCGAGCGCGGCTACGCCACCGACGAGATCGAGAACGAGGAGGGCGTGCGCTGCGTCGCCGCCCCCGTCCGCGACCACACCGGCGCCGTCGTGGCGGGCCTGTCGGTGTCCGCGCCCGCCTACCGCTTCACCAGCGACGACGTGCAGCGCCTGGCGCCCGACGTGCTCCGGGTGACCAGGGAGCTGTCCCGCCGGCTGGGCGCCCCGCTGGACGGGGACGGCCCGGCCGGCGTCCTGACCAGCGGCCCGGAGACCCCGGGCGCCGAGAGGAGGACCCCGTGAGCGAGGACGAGAGCTGGCGCGGCAAGGTCGGCAAGCTCGACGAGGACGCGGTCGCCGCGTTCCTGGCCGAGCCGCGGATCGCCCGCCTGGCCTGCCTGGACGACCAGGGCTGGCCGTACGTGGTGCCGTGCTGGCAGGAGTGGGACGGCGAGGCGTTCTGGGTGGTGCCCCGCGAGAAGGCGGCGTGGGGCCGCTACCTCGAGGCCGAGCCGCGCTGCGCGATCACCGTCGACGAGGAGGGCGCCCAGCGGAAGGTCGTGGCCCAGTGCCGCGCCGAGCTGGTCGAGCGGCCCAACGTGGGCGGGCGGTGGGTGCCCGTCGCCGAGCGCATGTCCACCCGCTACCTGGGCGAGAACGGCCCGAAGTACCTCGAGCCGACGCTGGACAAGCCGCGCTGGCTCTACCGGCTCGTCCCGGTCACGTTCCAGACGTGGCAGGGGCAGGACTGGGCGCGGCGGTACAAGTGACCGAGGCGGCGGACGGACCGGCCGGCGACGTCCTCGACGTCGTCGAGCTCGCGCGGACGCTGGTGCGGACGCCGAGCCCGAACCCCCCGGGGGACGAGCGCGCCGTCGCCGGCGTCGTGCGGGACGCGCTGCCGGTCCTCGGCCTCCCCGCCGCCGAGGTGCTGACGCTGGACCCGGCGCGCCCCAACCTGCTGGTGACGCTGGACCTCGGGCCCGGCGGCAGCCACCTCGTGCTGTCCGGCCACCTGGACACCAAGCCGGTCGGGGACGCCACCTGGACCGTCGACCCGCTCGGCGCCGACGTCGACGGCGACCGGCTGTACGGGCTGGGCTCGGCCGACATGAAGGGCGCGATCGCGGCCATGCTGGTGGCCGCGTCCCGGCTGGCCCGCGACCCCGGCGGGCGGGGCCGGCTGAGCCTGCTCCTCACCGCCGACGAGGAGGACGGCGCCACCTACGGCGCCCACCACGTCGCCTCCACCCGCCCGCTCGACGCCGACGCCGTGGTGATCGGCGAGCCCGGCGGTATCGAGGACGACTTCGACCGGGTGCACCTGGTCAGCCGCGGGATCGCCCGGCTGCGGCTGGTCGCCCGCGGCCGGCAGGGCCACTCGAGCCTGTCCGGCGTGCCGGGCACCCGCAACGCCGGGGTCGACGCCGCCCGCCTGGTCACCGCCGTCGCCGATGACCTCGCCCTCGCCGTGCCGGCCAACGACGACGCGCTCGAGGGCTGGGCGGCCACCGTCAACACCGGCATGACCTTCCGCGGCGGCGTCGGCTACGGCGTGCTGCCCGGCCGGGTCGCCGTCGACACCGAGGTGCGGCTCCTGCCGGGGATGGACCGGGGCGCGGTGACCGACGCGTTCACCGGGCTGGCCGCCCGGGTGGCCGGCGACACCGGCGCGGACCTCGCGGTGGAGTACGACGCCGCCCCCAACGACTGGCTGCCGCCGGCGGCCGTGCCCGCGGGGCACGCGGTCGCCCGGGCCGCGCAGGAGGCCTGCGCGGCCGTGCTGGGCGGCGCGCCGCCGCTGTCGGTCTTCCCCGGCACCACCGACGCGACCTGGTTCGCCGCCGCCCAGGGGATCGCCACCCTGCCGGCGCTCGGGCCGGGCCTGCTGCGCCGGGCGCACGGGGCCGACGAGTGGGTCTCGGTCGCCGCCGTCCGGCGGGCCGTCGACCTGTACGAGCACCTGGCCCGGGCCTTCACGGCGCAGGACCGGGAGGGGGCGTCGTGACCGCCGGCGCGCCGCCGCAGGGCGCCGCGGCGGGGACGGCGGCGGCCGGCCCCGGCGCCGGCGGGGACCTGCTGCGCCGGGCCCTGTCGCTGGTGGCCCCGCTGGCCGGCCTCGCGGTCGTCCTGCTGCTGGCGGCGATCACGACGCCGGGCTTCTACAGCGGCGGGGTCCTGCGGCTGGTGCTGTTCCAGGTCGGCCTGATCGGCGTGACGGCGATCGGCCAGACCCTGGTGCTGCTGGTCGGGGGCATCGACCTGTCGATCGGCGCCGTCGTCGGGCTGACCACGGTGATCCTCGCCGAGTACACGCAGGGCGACGACGACCGGCTGCTCGGCGCCGTCCTGCTCGCCCTCGGCGCCGGCGCGGTGGTCGGGCTGCTCAACGGGCTGCTCGTCGTGCGGCGGCTGGTGCCGGCGTTCGTCGCCACCTTCGCCACCTTCGTGCTGGTCCAGGGCGTCATCACCGCCTGGACCCGGGGCGCGCCCTCCGGCGACATCCCCGGCGGGCTCGGCGGGCTGGGGACCGGCCGGTGGCTCGGGGTCCCCGTCCCCACCTGGGTCTTCCTCGCCGTCGCGGTGGTCGCGGGCGTCGTGCTGTCCCGCACCGGCCTCGGGCGGCGGCTCTACGCCACCGGGGCCAACGCCCGGGCGACGGCGCTGTCCGGGGTGCGCACCGGGTGGATCGTCGTCGGCTGCTTCGTCGCCGCGGCCCTGCTCGCGGTCCTCGCCGGGCTGATCAACGCCGGCTACATCGGCTACGTGGACGCGCGCCTGTCCCGCAGCCTCGACCTGAACTCCGTCGCCGCCGCGGTGATCGGTGGCATCGCCCTCACCGGCGGGCGCGGCCGGATCGGCCAGACGGTCGCCGGTGTCGTCCTCCTGGCCGTGCTGCTCGCCTGGCTGCGGCAGCTCGGCGCCGGGGCGGGGGCGCAGCTGGTGGTGAGCGGCGCGGTGATCCTGCTCGCCGTCTGGCTCCAGAGCAGCGGGTGGACCGTCCGGTCCCCCCGTCGGAACAAGCAGAGGGATGGAGTGCGATGAGGACACACGTCAGCACCTCGCGCCGCGGGGGCCGGCTGCGCCTGCCCCTGGCTCTCGGCATGGCGGCCGCGCTCGTGGCGGCCTGCGGCACGGAGCAGGAGGGCACGTCCGCCGGCGGGGGTGGCGGGGAGGAGTGCGCCAACTCGGAGGAGGCGCAGGCGACCTACCGGGAGGCGTGGACCACGGCGTCCGAGCAGCTCGGCCTCGAGGAGCTCGAGCCCGTCGAGGAGGAGATCTGCGAGGTCGACACCGCCGAGTGGGCCGCCGAGCCGAAGAGCGGCGACACCTACCGGATCGCCTTCGCCGCGCAGGGCCCGACCAACTCCTGGGGCCTGACCAACGAGGAGGCCTTCCGCGCCCACGCCGAGGAGCTCGGCGTGGAGGTCCTCTACGCCTCGGCCAACGGCGACGCCACCGCCCAGGTCGACAACATCCAGCAGCTGGCCTCGCAGGACCCGGACGCGATGGTCGTCGTCCCCATGGGCGACGGCATCACCGGCCAGGTCCAGGCGGCCGCGGCCCAGGGCATCCCGGTCGTCCTCTGCGCCGGCCGGCTCGGCGCGGACAGCGGCGCGGTGTCCACCGTGACCCGCCAGTACGAGCTGCTCGGCACCATGTACGCCGAGTGGCTGGTGCAGCAGCTGGGCGGCGAGGGCCAGGTGGCCGTCCTCAGCGGGCTGGCCGGCGTCCCGACCGCCGAGTACCAGAAGGCCGCGGCGCTCGAGGTGTTCTCGCAGTACCCGGGCATCGAGGTCGTCACCGAGCAGTACACCGAGTGGTCGCCGACGGTGGCCAAGACGGTGGCCGCCAACCTGGTGACGCAGTACCCGGAGCTGGACGGCATCTGGTCGGACTCCGGCTACGGCGACCTGGGCGTCGTGCAGGCCTACCAGGAGGCCGGGCGCCCCGTGCCGCCGATGACCGGTGACGCGATCAACGCGTTCCTCAAGGCGGTCCAGGGCACCGACGTGAGGTTCGCGCTGTCGTCCTTCCCGCCCGAGCAGAGCACCGAGTGCCTGGACACGGCGATGTCGGTGCTCGAGGGCGAGCCGGTCCTCGACAAGGTCTACATCGACAGCCCGAGCTTCACGCACGAGCAGATCGACGAGTACGTGCGGCCCGAGTGCAGCGACAACCTGTTCGTCCCCTCCGGTCTGCCGGACGAGCAGCTGCGCGAACTGGGGCTGTGCTGAGGCGATGGCGTCCTCCACGACGGCCGTCCTGCAGGCCCGGGGACTGAGCAAGTCCTTCCCCGGCGTGCGGGCGCTCGACCGGGCCGACCTCTCGTGTCGGCCCGGTCGGGTCCACGCCCTCGTCGGTGAGAACGGGGCCGGCAAGTCCACGCTCGTCCGGATCCTCACCGGCAACCAGGTCCCCGACGAGGGCGAGCTGCTGCTCGACGGCGAGCCGGTCCGGTTCACCGACCCCCGGCAGGCGATGGCGGCCGGGATCAGCGCCGTCTACCAGGAGCTGACCGTGCTCCCGGCCATGAGCGTCGCCGACAACGTGATGCTCGGCCAGGAGCGGACCGCGCGGGGCCTGCTCGACCGGCCGGCCCAGGACCGCGAGGTCCGGGCCGCGCTGGCCCGCGTCGGCCTGGGCGACCTCGACCCCCGCACCCGCGCCGAGGACCTCTCGCTGGCCAACCAGCAGATGGTCGAGATCGCCCGCGCGCTGGTGCGCAAGAGCCGGGTGATCGTGCTGGACGAGCCGTCCGCGGTGCTCTCCGGCGACAAGCTGGAGGCGCTGTTCGGCGTCGTCCGCGGGCTGGCCGCCGACGGCGTGGCGGTGGTGTACATCAGCCACCTCCTCGAGGAGGTCACCGACCTCGCCGACGACGTGACCGTGCTGCGCGACGGGCGGGTCGTCTCGACCGGCCCGGCGCCGGACTACGACGTGCCGCGGATCATCCGCGAGATGGTCGGCCGCGACGTCGACGCCGTCTTCCCCCCGCTGCCCGAGCCGGCCGCGGAGACGGTGCTCCGGGTGCGCGGCCTGGTCCCGGTCAGCACCCACCGGACGCCCGCGCCGCTGGACCTCGACGTGCGCGCCGGCGAGGTCGTCGGCGTCGCCGGCATGGTCGGCTCCGGCCGCAGCCGGCTGCTGCGGACCATCGCGGGGGAGCACCGCCGGGCCGCGGGCACGGTCGAGGTGGGCGGGCGCCCGGTGCCCACCGGCACCCGCCGCGCCATCGCCGCCGGCGTCGCCCTGGTCCCGGAGGAGCGCAAGACCGACGGGCTGGTCCTGCCGCTGCCGGTGCGCGCCAACACCACGCTGGCCGCGCTGGGCCAGGTCCTGCGCGGCGGGTTCCTCTCCGCCCGCCGGGAGCGGGCGGTGTTCCAGGAGGAGCAGGCCCGCCTGGGCATCCGCGCGTCCGGGCCGGAGCAGGGCACCTGGCAGCTCTCCGGCGGCAACCAGCAGAAGATCGTGCTGGCCAAGTGGCTGCGGCGGGGCCCGCGGGTGCTGCTGCTCGACGAGCCCACCCGCGGCGTCGACGTCGGCGCCAAGGCCGAGATCTACCGGCTGATCGCCGGCCTCGCGGCCGAGGGGATGGCGGTGGTGGTGGTCTCCAGCGACCTGCCCGAGGTCCTCGGGCTGTCCCACCGCGTCCTGGTCTGCCGCGCGGGGGGCGTCGTCGGCGAGCTGGCCGGCGAGGACGTCACCGAGGAGAACGTCATGCACCTCGCCCTGGACACCGCGGGGGTGACGCGGTGAGCGCCGCGGCCGGGATCGCCCCCGCCCGCACCCGCGGGTCCCTGCTCGCGAGCCTCACCCGCACCGGGGCGGCGGTCTGGATCGTCGTCCTGGTCGCGGTGCTGGCCCTCACCGTGGCCGACGCCGGCGGCTTCTGGGCTCCGGCCAACATCGCCAACGTCCTCACGGCCACCGTGGTCCTGGGGCTGGCGGCGCTCGGCCAGCACCTCGTCGTGCTCAGCGGCGGGATCGACCTGGCGGTCGGCTCGCTCGCCACCCTGACGGCCCTGCTGACGGCGATCCTGATCAACGGCTACCCCATCCGCACGGCGCCCGTCGTCGTCGGGATGCTCCTGCTCGGCGCGCTGGTCGGCCTGCTGCACGGCGTGCTCGTCGCCCGGGTGGGGCTGCCGCCGTTCATCATCACCCTGGCCACGCTCTACCTCATCCAGGGCGCGGCCTTCACGATCAGCACGACGCCCACCGGGCGGGTCACCACCGCGCTGTCGACGATCGCGCTGCAGCGGGTCGGCCCGGTGCCCTACTCCTTCGGCGTGCTGCTGCTGGCCCTCGCCGTCGTCGCGTTCGTCCTGCACCGGACGGCGTTCGGGCGGCAGCTGTTCGCCGTCGGCGGCGACCAGGCGGCGGCCCGGTCCAACGGCGTCCCGGTGGCGCGGGTCCTGGTCACCGCCTACGTCCTGGCCGGCGTCCTGGCCGCCCTGGCCGGCGTGCTGCTGGCCGCGCGGGCCACCGTCGGGTCGCCCACCGCCGGGCAGGGCCTGGAGCTGTCGGCCATCACCGTCGTCGTCCTCGGCGGCACGTCCCTGCTGGGCGGCCGCGGCAGCCTGGTGGGCACGATGGGCGGCGTGGTGCTGCTGTCGCTGGTCAGCAGCTCGGTCACCCTGCTCCAACTGCCGGCGACGCTCACCGACCTCATCCGCGGCGTCGTGATCCTCGCGGCGGCGGCGGTGTTCGTCACCCGGACCCGGAGGTGAGCGGCGGCGTGGACGGCGTGGTCGACGGGCACGCGCACGTCTTCCGGTCCGCCGCCGCCTCCCCGCGCGGCGTCGACGAGCTCGCCCCGGCGGACCGGGAGGCGCCCGCCGAGGACCTGCTCGCCCGGATGGACGCCGCGGGCGTGGGCGCCGCGGTGCTCGTCGCCCTGGACGCCCACGACGACGACGTCGCCGACGCCCTCGACCGGTTCCCCGCCCGCTTCGCCGGCGTCGCCGTCGCCACCGGGGCCGAGCTGGGGACCGCCGGCGCCGACCCGGTCGCGGCGCTGCGCCGGCGGCGCGAGCGCTGGGACCTCGGCGCCCTGCGCACCGGCTGGCTCGGCGACCCGTCCCGGCCCGTCGCGGAGTCCCCGGCCCTGCCGGTGCTCCGGCTGATGGCCGAGGAGGGGCTGCCGCTGTGGAGCTACCTGCCGCCGCCGCAGCTGCCGCTGCTCGAGGAGCTCGTGCGGCTGCTGCCCGACCTCGTCGTCGTGCTCAACCACCTGGGCTTCTGCCCCCACGACATGTGGGTGGACGAGCACCGCCGGCCCCGGTTCGACGACCCGCTGCCCGAGCCCCTGGTCCAGCGGCTGCTGCGGCTGGCCGACGCGCCGCGGGTGCACGTGCTCGTCTCGGGCCAGTACGCGCTCTCCGCCGAGGAGCCGCCGTACGCCGACCTGTTCCCGGTCACGCGCCGGCTGGCCGCGGCCTACGGCGCCGACCGCCTGCTGTGGGGCTCGGACCACCCGTGGCCCAGCGACGTCCCGGGGTACGACACCGTCTGCGGCCTGGTGGCGGCCGCGCTGCCGGACCTGACCGAGCGGGAGGCGGCCCGCGTGACGGGCGGCACCGCCCGCGCGCTCTTCCCCCGCCTGGCCGCCCCCGCGGCCTGACCCGACCCGACGAGGAGACGACCGACCCATGCCCAGCCTGGCCGCCGGAGCGGAGACCATGCCGCGCTCCGGCATCCGACAGGTGATGGACCTCGCGTGGAGCCTGCCCGGCCCGGTGATCGGCCTGCACGTGGGGGAGCCGAGCTTCCCCTCGCCGGCGCACGTCGTCGAGGCCGCGCGGGCGGCCTACGCCGCCGGGGAGACCCACTACGTCCCGAACGCCGGGATCGACCCGCTGCGGCGGGCGATCGCGGAGAAGGTCAGCACGGTCAACGGCTTCCCGACGACGCCCGCGCAGGTGGTCGTCTCCGCGGGCGGGGCGCAGGCGCTGCACAACGCGCTGTCCCTGACGATCGGCGCCGGCGACGAGGTGCTCATCCCCGACCCGGGCTGGCCGAACTACGCCATGGCGGTGCAGCTGCTGCAGGCGGTCCCGGTGCGCTACCCCCTGCGGCCGGAGAACGGTTTCCGCCCCGACCCCGGTGAGCTGGCCGGTCTGGTCACCGACCGCACCCGGCTGATCGTGGTCAACACCCCGTCCAACCCGCTCGGCACGGTGCTGCCGGCCGCCGACGTCGAGGCGCTGGTCCGCTTCGCCGACGACCACGACCTCTGGCTGCTCTCCGACGAGTGCTACGACGCGCTGACCTTCGACCGGCCGCACGTCAGCCCCGGCCGGTTCGACCGGGACGGCCGTGTGCTCAGCGCCTTCAGCTTCTCCAAGACCTACGCGATGACCGGGCTGCGCGTCGGCTACCTGGTCAGCCCCGGGGAGGACGTCGCCCGGCAGGCGGCCAAGCTGCAGGAGCCGCTGCTGGCCTGCGTCAACGCCCCCGCCCAGGCCGCGGCGCTGGCCGCGCTGCAGGGGCCGCAGGACGACGTCGTCGTGATGCGCGAGACCTACCGGCAGCGGCGCGACCTCGCCGTCGACGCGCTCGGCGCCTGCGGGATGGGGTACCTGCGCCCCGAGGGGGCCTTCTACCTCTGGGTCGACGTCCGGGACCGCAGCGGCGGGGACGTGGGGGCGTGGTCCCTGGAGCTGCTGCGGCGGGACTCCGTCGCCGTCGCGCCCGGCACCACGTTCGGGCCGCTCGGGGAGGGGTGGGTGCGGTTGTCGCTGGCCACCGACACCGACGACCTGCTCGAGGGCATCCGGCGGATGGGCGCCGCGCGGTGACCGGCGCCCGCCTGCAGCCCGGGCCGGTGCTCGCCGGGAGCGGCCTGGTCGCCATCCTGCGCGGCCGCTCCGGGGAGCGGCTGGCCGCCGCCTGCGAGGTGCTCCTCGACGCCGGCGTCCGCTGCCTCGAGGTCACGATGAACACCCCCGGCGCCCTGGACGTCGTCGGCCGGCTGGCCGCGGGGGCCGGCGCGGGGACCGAGATCGGCGTCGGCACGGTGCGCCGGCCCGAGGAGGTCGACCGGGCCGCCGACGCCGGCGCCGTCTTCGTCGTCGCCCCGAACACCGACGAGGCGGTCGGGCGGCGCGCGGCCGAGCGGGGGCTGGCCTGGTACCCCGGCGCGCTCACGCCCACGGAGATCGCCCGCGCCTGGCACCTCGGGGCGACCGCGGTGAAGGTCTTCCCGGCGGGGTCGGCCGGCGGCCCGCGGTACCTGCGCGAGGTGCGCGGCCCCCTCGACGACGTCCCGCTGGTGCCCACCGGCGGCGTCGGCGTCGAGGACGTGCCCGGCTACCTGCAGGCCGGCGCGCTCGCCGTCGGGATGGGCGGCCCGCTGCTGGGCCGGGCGCTCGAGGACGACGCGGAGCTGGCCGGGCTGGCCGGCCGGGCCCGCGCCGCGCTCGACGCGGTGGCCCGCGGGCGGTCCGGCGCGTGACCGCGGCGGGGGACCCGGCCGTGGTCCGCGGCGTCGTCACGCTGGGGGAGACCATGGCGCTGCTGTGGCCCCCGGAGGTCGGCCTGCTGCGGCACGCGCCCGCGCTGCGGCTCGGCGTCGCCGGCGCCGAGTCCAACCTGGCCGTGGGCGCGGTGCGGCTGGGCGTGCCGGCCACCTGGATCGGCCGGGTCGGGGACGACGAGTTCGGCCGGATGGTCACGATGACGCTGCGCGGGCAGGGCGTCACCGCGACCGCCGTCGTCGACCCCGGCGCCCCGACCGGGCTGATGGTCAAGGAGCGGCGGACCGCGCGGGCCACCCGCGTCCTCTACTACCGCTCCGGCAGCGCCGGCTCCCGGCTGTCCCCGGACGACGTCGACCCCGCGGTCGTCGCCGCGGCCGGCGTCCTGCACGTCACCGGGATCACGCCGGCCCTCAGCGCCTCCGCGCGGCAGGCGGTCCTCGCGGCCGTGGAGGAGGCCCGGTCGGCGGGCGTGCCGGTGTCGGTGGACCTCAACTACCGCAGCGCGCTGTGGTCCGCGGCCGAGGCGGGGCCCGTGCTGCACGAGCTGGTGCGCGCCGCCGACGTCGTCCTGGCGACCGAGGAGGAGGCCCGCCTGCTCGTCGAGGGCCCGGACGACCGGACGCTGCTCGCCGGGCTCGGGGCGCTGGGACCCCGCCAGGTGCTGCTGAAGAAGGGCGCGGCGGGCTCGCTGTCGATCATCGACGGGGTCCTCCGCCGCGTCCCGGCCCACCGGGTCGACGTCGTGGACCCGGTGGGGGCCGGGGACGCGTTCGGCGCGGGCTACCTCGGCGGCCTGTGCCTGGGGCTGCCGGCGGAGGAGCGGCTGGCGCTGGCGACCTCGGCGGGGGCGTTCGCGGTGACCGTGCCCGGCGACTGGGAGGGGCTGCCCTCGCGCGCCGACCTGGCGCTCCTGGACGCCGACCCGGGCACCGTCGTGCGCTGAGCGCGGCCGCGGGGCACCGGCGGGCCCGAGGTCCACCGGGCTGTCCGCGGTGCCGCGTAACCTCGCCGCGTGGCTCTGGCGCTCTACCGGAAGTACCGCCCGGCGACCTTCGCCGAGGTGGTCGGCCAGGAGCACGTGACCACCCCGCTGGTCAACGCCGTGGACGGCGGCCGGGTCAACCACGCCTACCTGTTCAGCGGCCCGCGCGGCTGCGGCAAGACGTCGTCGGCGCGGATCCTCGCCCGCTCGCTCAACTGCGAGCAGGGGCCGACGTCGACCCCGTGCGGGAAGTGCGGCTCCTGCGTCGCGCTGGCCCCCGACGGCCCGGGCTCGCTCGACGTCATCGAGATCGACGCGGCCAGCCACGGCGGTGTCGACGACGCCCGCGACCTGCGGGAACGCGCCTTCTTCGCGCCGGTGAACAGCCGCTACAAGGTCTACATCGTCGACGAGGCGCACATGGTCACCACGCAGGGCTTCAACGCCCTGCTCAAGGTGGTCGAGGAGCCGCCGGAGTTCCTGGTCTTCGTCTTCGCGACGACCGAGCCGGACAAGGTGCTGCCGACGATCCGCTCGCGCACCCACCACTACCCGTTCCGGCTGGTGCCCCCGACGACGCTGCGCGGCCTGCTGGAGAAGACGTGCACCGCCGAGGGCGTGCAGGTCGAGCCCACGGTGTTCCCGCTGGTCGTGCGGGCCGGCGGCGGCTCGGTGCGCGACTCGCTGTCGATCCTCGACCAGCTGCTGGCCGGCGCCGGGCCGGAGGGCGTCACCTACGCCAGCGCCGTCGGGCTGCTCGGCGTCACCGACGACGCGCTGCTCGACGAGGCCATCGACGCGCTGGCCGCGCAGGACGCGCCCGGCGTCTTCCGGGCCGTCGACCGCGTGGTCGAGGCCGGGCACGACCCGCGCCGCTTCGCCACCGACCTGCTCGACCGGCTGCGCGACCTCATCGTCCTCGACGCCGTGCCCGACGCCGGCGCCAACGGCCTGCTCGACTGCCCGCCGGACCGGCTGGACCTGATGGTGCAGCAGGCCAAGGCGCTCGGGTCGGCCACGCTGTCCCGGCTCGCCGACACCGTGCACGCCGGGCTGACCGAGATGCGCGGCACCACCGCGCCGCGGCTGCTGCTGGAGCTGGTCTGCGCGCGGATGCTGCTGCCGGCCACCGACGACACCGCCGCGGGTGCCCTGCAGCGGCTCGAGCGCCTCGAGCGGCGGCTGGCGATCGGCGGCGTGCCGGAGGCCGGGGCCATGGCCGGTGCTGCGGCCGCGGCGCCCGCCCGCGAGGCCGCGGCGCCCGCCCGCGAGGCCGCGGCGCCCGCCCGCGAGGCCGCGCGGCCCGCGCTGGTCCGCGAGGAGCCGGCGCCGGCCGAGCGCGGCGGCCCGCCGCGGCGCGAGTACGTCCGCCCCTCCCAGCGCACCGCGCAGCCCCCGGCCGCGCCCGAGCCGCCCGCGGCCCCGCCCGCCCCGGCGGCCGCGGGCCCGCTGCCGAGCCCGGCGCCCGCCGCGGCGTCCCCCGCACCCGCCGACGACTGGCCCGAGACCCGGGCGCCCGGCGCCGGTGCCCCCGGCCCCGCCCCGGCCGCCGCGTCCCCGGCCGCGTCCTCCCCGGCAGCCGCGGCCGACGACTGGCCCGAGACCACGCCGCCCGGATCGGCGGCGTCCCGCCCGGCGCCCGCCCCGGCCGGTCCCCGGTCCGGCGTGCGGGTGGCCACCGGCGAGCCCGACATCCCGCTGCCGCCCGAGCCGACCGACGACGAGGACTGGCCGCACCCGGCCCAGCCGGCCGCCGCGCGCGCCGCGGCGGCCCGGGTGGCCGAGCCGCGCCCCCCGGCGGCGCCGCCGCGGGCCGCCGCCGAGTCCGCCCCCGCCCCGCGCGGCGGGGAGCCGACGCCGGTGGTGTCCGCGAACCCGCCCGCCGACCAGGCCGCGGCCGGGGACGCCGGCGAGGGCGGGCTGGGCACCGGCGACGTCCGCCGGGTGTGGCCCGAGCTGCTCGCCGTCGTCAAGCGGCACAAGCGCACCACCGAGGCGCTGCTCAAGAACGCGCAGGTGCACGAGCTGCGCAACGGCGTGCTCACGCTGTCGACGTCGTCGCCCGCGCTGGCCCGCCGGATCGGCGACGACCTCAACAAGGACGTGCTGCGCGAGGCGCTCAACGAGCTGCTCGGCGTGCGCTGGAAGGTGGAGGCGGTCGTCGAGGGCGCCACCCGCGGCTCCGGCCCGGCCGGCCCGTCCCCGGAGGCCGCGCGCGAGGCGGCCCGGGCGGCGGAGGCGGCCGAGGCGCGCGAGCTCATGGCGCAGCGGGCGGCCGAGGGCGACGACCCCGCCGCCGACCGCGGGTCCTCCGTCGACCCGGAGCAGGCGGCGCTCGCGCTGCTGCGCGCCCAGCTGGGCGCCCAGCCGCTGGAGGGCTGACCGCGCCGGTCCCGGCCGCCGTCCCCCCGGATGTCGGACCGGCGGCCTACCCTCGGGTCATGTTCCCCGGTGGTGGCCAGCCCGACCTGTCCGCGATCCTGCAGCAGGCCCAGCAGATGCAGCAGGCGCTGGCCGCCGCGCAGGAGCAGCTGGCGAACGAGGAGGTCACCGGCTCGGCCGGCGGCGGCCTGGTCACGGCCACGATGAGCGGCGACGGCGAGCTGCGGTCGGTCACCATCGCGCCGTCGGCCGTCGACCCCGACGACGTGGAGACCCTGCAGGACCTCGTCGTCGCCGCCGTCCGCGACGCCTCGCGCCTGGCGAGCGAGCTGACCGCCGACCGCATGGGCCCCCTGGCCGGCGGTCTCGGCGGCGGCTTCCCCGGGCTGCCCGGCGCCTGACCGGCCCGTCCGCACCACTCTTCCCGAGGAGCACCGTGTACGAGGGGGCCGTCCAGGACCTCATCGACGAGCTCGGCCGCCTGCCCGGCGTCGGGCCCAAGAGCGCGCAGCGCATCGCCTTCCACCTGCTGGCCGCCGAGTCTGCCGACGTCGGCCGGCTGGTCGCCGCGCTGCAGCGCGTGCAGGCCGAGGTCCGCTTCTGCGTGACCTGCTACAACGTCGCCGAGGGCGAGCAGTGCCGGATCTGCAAGGACCCGCGCCGCTCCGACGACGTCATCTGCGTCGTCGAGGAGCCCAAGGACGTCGTCGCCATCGAGCGCACGCGTGAGTTCCGCGGCCGCTACCACGTCCTCGGCGGCGCGATCAGCCCGATCGAGGGCGTCGGCCCCGACGACCTGCGGGTCAAGGAGCTGATGACGCGGCTCATGGACGGCACCGTCACCGAGCTGATCATCGCCACCGACCCCAACCTCGAGGGCGAGGCCACCGCCGCGTACCTGGCCCGGCTGGTCGGCCCGCTGGGCCTCACCGTCTCGCGCCTGGCCAGCGGGCTCCCGGTCGGCGGCGACCTCGAGTACGCCGACGAGATCACCCTGGGCCGCGCGTTCGAGGGTCGCCGCCGCATCGACGCCTAGCAGGTGGCCACCCGGTGGACACCGGGTGGCCGGGCGGGCCGTCACGGTCGGGTAACGCCCGCCGCCGAGGTCTCTGAGCGCTGAGAGACGTGTGCTACCCATGGACAGCCACAGGCCACGGCGGCCGCACGTCGGCGCCCCCGTGGCGCCGCGCGGCCGCGCTCGAGAACGAGGTAGCGGATGACTCCCGTAGGGACCCCCGGCCGTCGCGCGCGCGCGGCCACCGCCGGCATCGCCGTCACGGCGCTCGCCCTCACCGCCTGCGGCGGCGGCGACGACGGCGGCTCCGGCGGCGGCTCGGGTGACGGCGGCGACGCGCTGATCATCGGCACCACCGACGTCATCACGACGATCGACCCGGCCGGTTCCTACGACAACGGCTCGTTCGCCGTCATGAACCAGGTCTACCCGTTCCTCCTGAACACCCCGTACGGCAGCCCGGAGGTCGAGCCGGACATCGCCGAGTCGGCCGAGTTCACCGCGCCCAACCAGTACACGGTGACGCTCAAGGACGGCCTGACCTTCGCCAACGGCCACGAGCTGACCAGCTCGGACGTCAAGTTCTCGTTCGACCGCATGGTCGCCATCAACGACCCGAACGGCCCGGCGTCGCTGCTGTACAACCTGGCCAGCGTCGACACCCCGGACGACACCACCGTCGTCTTCAACCTGACCTCGCCGGACGACCAGGTCTTCCCGCAGATCCTGTCGAGCCCGGCCGGCCCGATCGTCGACGAGGAGGTCTTCGCCGCCGACGCGCTGACCCCCGACGCCGAGATCGTCGACGGCAACGCCTTCGCCGGCCCGTACACGATCACCAGCTACGAGCAGAACGACCTCATCTCCTACGAGGCCAACCCCGACTACCAGGGCCTGCTCGGCGCACCGAAGACCAGCGCGATCAACGTCCGGTACTACGCCGAGGCGTCGAACCTCAAGCTCGACGTCGAGGAGGGCGCGGTCGACGTCGCCTTCCGCAGCCTGTCGGCGACCGACATCGACGACCTGCGCGGCAACGACGAGGTCGAGGTCGTCGACGGCCCCGGCGGCGAGATCCGCTACATCACCTTCAACTTCAACACCCAGCCCTACGGCGCGACGACGCCCGAGGCCGACCCGGCCAAGGCGCTCGCCGTCCGCCAGGCGGTGGCCCACCTGCTCGACCGGCAGGAGATCGCCGACCAGGTGTACCGCGGCACCTACACCCCGCTGTACTCCTTCGTCCCCGAGGGCCTGACCGGCGCCATCACGCCGCTGCAGGACCTCTACGGCGACGGCCAGGGCGGCCCCGACGCCGACAAGGCGGCCCAGACCCTGCAGGCCGCCGGCGTGCAGACCCCGGTCCAGCTCTCGCTGCAGTACTCCAACGACCACTACGGCCCGAGCTCCGGTGACGAGTACGCGCTCATCAAGGACCAGCTCGAGTCGACCGGCCTGTTCCAGGTGGACCTGCAGACCACCGAGTGGACGCAGTACTCCGAGCAGCGCACCGCCGACGCCTACCCGGCCTACCAGCTCGGGTGGTTCCCGGACTACTCCGACGCCGACAACTACCTGACGCCGTTCTTCCTCACGGAGAACTTCCTCAGCAACCACTACGCCAACCAGCAGGTCAACGACCTGATCCTGCAGCAGGCCAGCACCGCCGACCCGGCGCAGCGGCAGGCGCTGATCGAGCAGATCCAGCAGCTGGTCGCCGCCGACCTGTCGACGGTGCCCTACCTGCAGGGCGCGCAGGTCGCCGTCGTGCGGACCGGTGTGGAGGGCGCCCAGGACACCCTGGACGCGTCCTTCAAGTTCCGCTACGGCGCGCTGTCCCGCGGCTGACGCAGGCAGGCGGACGACCCCGGCCCCGGGTGGCCTCCCGAACGGAGGCCGCCCGGGGCCGACCCGTGTGAGGCGGACCATGTGACCGCGACCCGGCACCGGTCCTCACCGGACCCGAACGAGCAGGAGACATGACCACCACGACCGAGCTCACCGGCACCGGCCCCGAGGCCGACGCCGCCCCCGCCGGCGGTCGCCGGCGCCGCGGCGGTGGCGGGCTGGGCAGCTACCTGCTGATCCGGTTCCTGCTGATCATCCCGACCGTCTTCGTCCTCGTGACGACGGTCTTCTTCCTCATGCGGTCCACCGGCGACCCGATCACCGCCGCGCTCGGCGGCCGGCTGCCCGCCGACGAGCTGGCCCAGCGCGTGCGCGAGGCCGGCTACGACCGCCCCCTGCTGGTGCAGTACGGGGAGTTCCTCGGGAACCTGGTCCGGCTGGACTTCGGCACGACCCTCTCCGACCGGCGCCCGGTCCTCGAGGTGCTCACCGAGTTCGGCACCGCGACGCTCGAGCTGGCCTTGTACGCGCTGCTCGTGGCGTTCGTCGTCGGCGTCCCGCTGGGCCGCTTCGCCGCCTACGCCCGCGACCGCTGGCCCGACGCCGTCCTGCGCGTGTTCGCGATCTTCTGCTACGCCACCCCCGTCTTCTTCGCCGGCATGGTGCTCAAGCTGGTCTTCGCCAGCGGCCTGGGCTGGCTCCCGGTCGCCGGCCGGGCCTCCACCCGCAGCGAGATCCTCATCCAGACCGGCGTCGACGACCCGACCGGCATCTACCTGGTCGACGCGATCCGCACCGGCAACGGCGAGGTCGTCCGCGACGTGCTCGAGCACGCCGTCCTGCCCGCGGTCGCGCTCGGCCTGCTCACCGCCGGCGTCTTCCTCCGGCTGGTCCGCACCAACGTGATCGGCACGCTGGGCATGGGCTACGTCGAGGCCGCCCGCTCGCGCGGCGTCAGCGAGCGCCGGCTGCTGCGCAAGCACGCCTACCGGCCCGCGCTCATCCCGATCGTCACCGTCATGGGCCTGCAGATCGCGCTGCTGCTCGGCGGCGCGGTCCTCACCGAGACGACCTTCGAGTGGAAGGGCCTGGGCTTCCAGCTGGTGCAGTACCTGCAGGCCCGCGACTTCGTCGCCGTCCAGGGCATGGTCGTGCTGCTGGCCGTCATCGTCGCCGTGACCAACTTCGTCGTCGACGTGATCGCGGCGCTGATCGACCCGCGAGTGAGGTACTGATGGCCACCACCGTGACCCCGCGGCGCAGGCGCGGGCTGCCGCTGGTCCGCCAGCTGCGCCAGAGCGTCGGGCTGCAGCGCGGCATGCTCGTCGCGGGCCTCGTGCTGACCGGGCTCTTCCTGCTCACCGCGCTGCTCGCCGACGTCCTCTCCCCGTACGGCTTCGCCCAGCTGCGCGACGAGTCCGGCTCGTTCGGCGCCCAGCAGCCGCCGTCCGGCGACCACCTGCTCGGCACCACCGTCGGCGGCTACGACGTCCTGTCGCGGGTCATCCACGGCACCCGGACGGCGCTGCTCGTCGTGGTCGTCGCCGTGGTGCTGTCGATCTTCGTCGGCGTGCTGCTCGGGCTGGTGTCGGGCTACTTCGGCGGCTGGGTGGACCGGGTTCTCGTCGTCGTCTGCGACGCCGTCTACGCCTTCCCGTCGCTGCTGCTCGCCATCGTCGTCGCGATCGTGATCAGCGGCGGGCAGTCGAGCCTGTGGGGCGGCATCCTGGCCGCGGCGTTGTCGATCACCGTCATCTTCATCCCGCAGTACTTCCGCGTGGTGCGGGCAGAGGTGGTGCGGATCAAGGCCGAGGCGTTCGTCGAGTCGGCGAAGGTGATCGGCGCCGGCCACTGGCGGATCATGACCCGGCACGTGCTGCGCAACGCCACCCGCACGCTGCCGCTGATCCTCACGCTCAACGCCTCCGAGGCGATCCTCACCCTCGCCGGCCTGGGCTTCCTCGGGTTCGGCATCGAGCAGACCGCCGCCGCGGAGTGGGGCTTCGACCTCAACCGCGCGCTGTCCGACGTCACCAGCGGCATCTGGTGGACGTCGGTGTTCCCCGGCCTGGCCATCGTCCTGGTGGTCCTGGGCCTCACCCTCGTCGGCGAGAGCCTCAACGACCTGGCCGACCCGCGGCTGCGCAGCCGCCGGGCCGCCGAGTCGGGGGAGACCGGCGAGGTGTCCGTGGTGCCGGGCGGCGTGCTCGGCGCGGGTCCGGCCGGCCTGGCCGGCATCGAGGAGGTCCGGTGAGCACCACCCTGCCCGTCGGCGGCGAGCCCGTCGTCGACATCCAGGACCTGTCGGTCTCCTTCGCCACCGACGCCGGCACCGTCGCCGCGGTGCAGGACGTGAGCCTGTCGGTGGCCGCCGGCGAGGTGCTGGCGATCGTGGGGGAGAGCGGCAGCGGCAAGACCGTGACCGCGCGCAGCATCCTCGGGCTGCTGCCGGAGACCGCGACCACCCGCGGCGCGGTGCTGCTCACCCGCAAGGACGGCAGCGACGCGCACGACGTCGTCACGCTGTCCCGGTCCGGGCTCGGCGAGGTGCGCGGCCGGGACGCGGCGATGGTCTTCCAGGAGCCCTCGACTGCGCTCAACCCCGTCTACCCGGTCGGCTGGCAGATCGCCGAGGGGCTGCGGGCGCACGGCCGGCTGTCCCGCAAGGAGGCCCGCGCCAAGGCGGTCGACGTGCTCCGGCGGGTCGGCATCCCCGACCCGGAGACGCGGGTGGACCACTACCCGCACCAGTTCTCCGGCGGGCAGAAGCAGCGCATCGTCATCGCGCAGGCGCTGGTCCTCGACCCGGGCGTGATCATCGCCGACGAGCCGACGACGGCCCTCGACGTCACCGTGCAGGCCGAGATCCTCGACCTGCTGCGCCGCTGCCGCGACGAGTTCGGCGCCGCGATCGTGCTGATCACCCACAACATGGGCGTGGTCGCCGACCTCGCCGACCGGGTGGCGGTCATGTACCAGGGCCGGGTGGTGGAGCAGGCCGACGTCCGGACGCTGTTCTCCGCCCCGCGCGAGGAGTACACCCGCCAGCTGCTCGGCTCGGTGCCGCGCCTCGGCCAGGGCCGCGCGCGGACGGCGGAGCGCGCTGCCGCGCGCCCGGCCGGCTGGGACACCGCCGCGCCGGTGGTGCAGGCGCGCGACCTGCGCATCGTCTACCCCGGCCGGCTGCGCCGGCCGGACTTCACCGCCGTCGACGGTGTCTCCTTCGCCATCCGCCCGGGCGAGGTGCTCGGCCTGGTGGGGGAGAGCGGCAGCGGCAAGACGACGATCGGGCGGGCCATCGCCGGCCTGACGAAGGTGACCGGCGGGTCCCTGTCGGTGCTCGGCACCGAGATGAACGGCGTCAAGGAGAAGCGCTTCCGGCCGGTCCGCGAGCGCATCGGGTTCGTCTTCCAGGACCCGGCCTCCAGCTTCAACCCGCTGCTGACCGTGGCGGACGCCGTCGCCGAGCCGCTGGTCGTGCACGGCCGCGCGGGCGACGCGCACGAGGCCCGCGGCCGGGTCGACGAGCTGCTCGAGGCGGTGCAGCTGTCGCGGGCGTTCGGCGACCGCTACCCGCACGAGCTGTCGGGCGGGCAGCGCCAGCGGGCCAGCCTCGCCCGGTCCCTGGCGCTGGACCCCGAGCTGCTCATCGCCGACGAGCCGACCTCGGCGCTCGACGTCTCGGTGCAGGCCCGCGTGCTGGAGCTGTTCGCCGAGCTGCAGCGCGAGCTGGGCTTCGCGGCGCTGTTCATCAGCCACGACCTCGCCGTCGTCGACCTGCTGGCCGACCGGATCGCCGTGCTGTACCGCGGCCGGCTGGTCGAGGAGGGCACCGGGGAGCAGGTGCTCGGCGCGCCGCGGCACCCGTACACCCAGCGGCTGCTGGCGTCGCTGCCCGTCCCCGACCCGGCCGAGCAGGCCGCCCGCCGGGCCACCTGGCAGGAGCTCGCCGAGGCCTAGGAGGCGGTCCCCCGTCCCGGGCGCCGGGACCGAGGGACCGCTCCGGTCCCTCGGTCCGCCACTGCCTCAGTCCTCCACGACGACGTCGTCGCCGCGGCGCAGCGCCCGCTTCACCCGCAGCCGCAGCACCTTCGCGTAGCCGCGGACGAGCTGGGTGTAGCCCGGCGTGGGCCCGTGGTAGCCGAGGAAGCCGCGCGGGCCCTCGACCATGTCGCCGGTGCGGACGTCGTAGCGGGCCTGGTGCCACGGGCAGACCAGGCAGCCGTTCTCGTCGAGGGAGCCCTCGGAGAGGTCGGCGAGCTGGTGCCGGCAGCGGCGGGACACGGCGAAGTACTCGCCCTCGCGGTTGCCCACGGCCCACTTCCCGGCCCGCCCCACCGTCCCCGGAGGCAGCCGGTCGGCGGGGATGCGGTCGGTGTCGCTCACGGTGGTCCTCCTCGGGCCGGGACTGGGTCGACCGCCCCCTACCCGGTCGTGCCCGTCCTACCCGGCCGGGCGGTGAGCGCCCCCCTAGGGTCGGGAGCGTGCGCCGGCTGATGGGGGTCCTCGCAGTCACGGCCGCGGTCCTGGTCGCCGGTGGGAGCCCGGCGCTGGCCGAGCCGCCCTTCGACGTCCCCGACGAGGTGACCGACCGCGCCGGCGTGCTCGGCTCCGGGGGCCTCGCGCAGGTGCAGCAGGCGGTCGACGAGCGGCAGGCCGAGGACGGCACGCAGGCGTTCGTCGTCTACGTGGCCAGCTTCGACGGCGTCGAGCAGGGCGCGTGGGCGCGGGCCACCGCGGAGGCGTCCGGGCTCGGGTCGACCGACGTGCTGTTCGCCGTCGCGGTGGACGACCGGCGCTACGGCTACTGGGTCGACGACGCGTTCCCGCAGAGCAACGCGGAGATCGAGGACTTCCTGGCGCGGGACGTCGAGCCCGAGCTCGGCGCCGACGACTGGGCCGGCGCCGGGGTGGCCTTCGCCGAGGGCGTCGGCGACGCGGCGGGCTCCGGCACCGGCACGGACGGCGGCTCGGGGGCCCTCACCGCCGCGGTCGTCGGCGGGGTCGCCGTCGTCGGCGGGGGCGCCTGGCTGGTGGCGCGGTCCCGGCGCCGCCGGCGGGACGGGCAGCCCCCGGCGACGACGCGGATCGAGCGGCCCGACCCGCACGCCGGCGTGCCCACCGAGGAGCTGCAGGGCCGGGCCAGCGCCGCGCTGCTCGACCTCGACGAGGCGGTGAAGACCTCGCAGCTGGACCTGGACTTCGCCCGGCTGCAGTACGGGGAGGCCGCCGTCGCCGGGTTCACCGAGGCGCTGGGGCAGTCGCGGCAGGAGCTCACCCGCGCGTTCACGCTGCGCCAGCAGCTCGACGACGAGGTGCCGGAGGACGAGCCGACGCGGCGGCGGGTGCTGGGCGAGATCCTGCAGCTCACCGCGGCCGCCGACGCCCGCCTCGACGAGCAGGCGCAGGCCTTCGACCAGTTGCGGGACCTCGAGCGCACCGCCCCGCAGGCGCTGGAGGCGCTGGGCCCGCGGATCACCGCGCTGCACGGCCGGCTGCCGCAGGACGAGCAGCGGGCGGCCCGGCTGCAGCGGCGGTACGCGGCGTCCGCGCTGGCGCCGGTGGCCGACAACCTCGACCAGGCCCGGGCGCGGCTGGCCGCGGCCGAGCAGGAGGTCGCCGAGGCCCGCGCCGCGCTCGACGCCGGCCGCTCCGGCGAGGCGGTGGGCGACCTGCGGGCGGCCGAGGACGCGGTGGCCCAGGTCGGCACGCTGCTCGACGCCGTCGCCCGGCTCGAGCGCGACCTCGAGGAGGCCGCCGCCCGGCTGCCCGCCGTCCGCGCCGAGACCGAGGAGGACCTCGCCGAGGCCCGCGCGCTGGTCGCCGCGGGGGACGCCGGCGGGCTGCGGCCGCAGATCGCCCGGGCCGAGGCCGGGCTCGCCGCCGCCGAGGAGGCCATGGGCTCCGCGGACGGCGCGCTGCCCGACCCGCTCACCGCGCTGCGCCGGCTGGAGGAGGCGGACCTGGCGCTGGAGCAGGCGCTCGCCGTCGCCCGGGACGCGCAGACCCGGGCCCGCCGGGCGGCCGCGGCGCTGGACCAGACGCTGCTGCGGGCCCGCTCGGCGGTGGCCGCCACGGCCGACTTCGTCGCCACCCGCCGCGGCGCGGTCGGCCCCGAGGCCCGCACGCGGCTGGCCGAGGCGCAGCGCCACCTCGACGCCGCCGTCGGCACCGGGCGCACCGACCCCGAGGGCGCGCTGCGGGAGGCGCAGCTGGCCGACCAGCTCGCGCAGTCGGCGCTGCAGCTCGCCCAGTCCGACGTCGCGACCTGGTCCTCGGGCTACGGCGGCGGCGGGTACGGCGGCGGCTACGGGCCGGGCTACGCGCCCGGGTACGGCTACGGCGGGGGGCGCGGCGGCGTGGACCTCGGCAGCCTCGTGCTCGGCGGCATCCTGGCCGGCGGCTTCGGCGGCGGGCACGGCCGCGGCTACGGAGGCGGGGGCCTCGGCGGTGGGTTCGGTGGCGGCTCCGGCGGCGGCGCCGGTGGCGGGCGGCCGCGCGGCGGCAGCTTCGGCGGCTCGCGCAGCCGCGGCCGCAGCGGCGGCGGCCGCTTCTAGCCGGGGACTCCCCGGGGCGGCCGGCTGTCGGCCCCTCCTGGGACGGTGCCCTCCCGACCCCGAGGAGGAGCCGTGCCCACCCGGAAGACCCCCTGGCCCGACGGCACGCCCTGCTGGGTCGACTACGGCGCCGCCGACCCCGCGGCGGCGAAGGCGTTCTACGGCTCGCTGCTCGGCTGGGACTGGACCGAGGACGCGCCGGGGTCCGGCGGGTACGTCAACGCGCTCAGGGACGGGTACCGGGCGGCCGGCCTGGGCCCGCTGACGGAGCCGGGCGCCTCGCCGTCGTGGACCACGTACTTCGCCACGGGCGACGCCGCGGCGTCCTGCGACCGCATCCGGGCGGCCGGCGGCACCGTCGTCGTGGAGCCGGTGGAGATCGGCCGCTGGGCGCGATGGCCGTCGCCCGCGACCCGCAGGGGGACCAGTTCGGCCTGTGGCAGGCCGGCGCGCACACCGGCGTCGAGGTGTACGGCGAGCCCGGCTCGCTGGCCTGGAACGAGGCCGCCGTCGACGACCCGGCCGCGGCGCGGGCCTTCTACGCGGCGGTGTTCGGCTTCCGCTTCGAGGAGCTGGAGGGCACGGGTGGCTACACCACCTTCGCCACCGGCGAGCGCCCGCTCGGCGGCCTGGGCGGGGTCGTCCCCGGCGCACCGAGGGGGTGGACGACCTGCTTCTCCGTCGCCTCCACCGACGAGGCGGTCGCCGCGGTCGAGGCCGCGGGCGGGGAGGTCACCGCGGCGCCCGAGGACACCCGGTTCGGCCGCTTCGCCGTGGTCGTGGACCCGTGGGGCGCCGGCTTCTCCGTGCTCCAGGAGCCGCCCGCGGCGTGAGCCGGGCCGGGTCAGCCGGGCAGCTGGCCGTAGGTGTGCTCAGGGGTGAACCGGACGACCAGGCGCCGCTCGGCCACCATCGCCCGGCGGTAGTCGTCCCAGTCCTCGTGCTCCTCGGAGACGCCGCGGTAGTAGGCGACCAGCTCCTCCACCGTGGCGTCGTGCGGGTCGGCCGCGACCGGGGTGAGCTCCGCGGTGCCCTCGACGGCCACCCACGACCAGAAGTCCCGGGAGGTGACGTGCAGGGTGACCCGCGGGTCGGCCCGGAGGTTGCGGGTCTTGGCCCGGTCGTCGGTCACCGAGATCCGGAACAGCCGCCGCTCCGGGTCGTAGGCGTAGCCGACGTTGGACACCTGGGGCCGCCCGTCGCGCTTGACCGTGGCCAGCACGCCCATCTGGTGCTCCGCCAGGAACGCCAGGTGCCGGTCGTGCACGGTCACCGGACCCGCCCCCGGGCCTTGAGCGGCACCGGCGGCAGCGGCGGGGCCAGCTGCCGCTGGTCCTCGTCGAACCCGGCGACGACGCCGAACCGCGGGTCGCCGTCGTTCCACCGCTCGGCGTACTCGGTGACCTCCTCGCCGGACCGGCCGACGAAGTTCCACCACATGACCAACCGCTCCTCGAACGGCTCGCCGCCGAGCAGCAGCAGCTTCGTGGCCGCCTCCGTCCGGATCCGCACCGACCGCCGGCCGGTGCCGAGGTAGACCATCGCCCCGTGCGCCAGCGGCGCGCCCTCGACGTCGGCCCCGCCGGAGGCGCCGAGCAGCGCGTGCTCGAAGTCCGGCTCCAGCGGCACCTCGACGTCGGCGCCCGCGGCCAGGTCCAGGTCGACGCCGACGATCGGCGTGTGCGCGGTGCCCGGTGACACCGCGCCACCGAAGCCGCCCATGAGCACCGTCGCGGTCAGCCCGTCGGAGGTGAACCCGGGCAGGGTCGCGTGGTGCTCGAACGCCGGCGCGGTGTCGCGGGTGGCGTCGGGCAGCGCGACCCACAGCTGGGCGCCGTGCAGGAACCGCGGGTGCGGCACCGGCGACTGCTCGGAGTGCGCGATGCCGTGCCCGGCGGTCATGAGCGCGAGCTGGCCGGGGCCGAAGGTGACGTCGCTGCCGAGCGAGTCGCGGTGGTGCACCTCGCCCTGGAGCAGCCAGGACACCGTCTGCAGCCCGGTGTGCGGGTGCGGCGTCACCTGCATGCCGGAGGTCGCCGCGACGTCGTCGGGGCCGTAGTGGTCGACGAACGCCCAGGCGCCGACCATCCGGCGGCCCAGCGTCGGCAGCAGCCGCCGGACGACGGTGTTCGTCCCCAGCGGCACCTCCTTGGCGGGCAGCAGGTCGAGGGCCGGCCCGGCGGTCGTGCCGTCCAGGCCGCCCACCTCGCGCGGGGTGGGACGGGGCTCGGTGTTGCTCACGGGCGGACCTCCGGACGCCGGACGGTGGGCAGGGTCAGCGGGGTTCGGGCGCGGTCGGGCAGCGCAGCGCGCCCAGGTCCCAGCCGGCGCGGCGGGCGCCGGCGGCGTAGGCGCTCTCCAGGAAGTCCAGGACGGTGGCGCGCGGGTCGGCCGCCGTCCGCGCGTTCTCGTAGGGCAGCAGCGCGAGGTGGGCGCCGCGGCTGTCGATCCACCGCGCGGCCTCCGGCCGCAGCGGCTCCTCGGCCAGGCCCGCGGGCTCGGGTGCGGTGTAGGAGTAGAACGCCGGCTCCGGGACCTGGTCGTCGCCGAACCAGAAGCCGGCGCTGATCACCTCGTGCGAGTAGGCCTCGCGGGTGACCGGGTCGACCGCCGCCGGCTGCTCCACCCGGCGGTCGGAGAAGCGGGTGACGGCCAGGTCGAGGGTGTGCCAGAAGTGGTGCACCGGGCTGGTCTTGGCGTAGCTGCGGCCGGCGAACTCCTCGAGCACCTGGGCCACCTGGCCGAGCACCACCCAGTAGCGGGTCACGGCGGCGCGGTCGTAGGCGGCGTGGTGCTCGTCCTCGGCGAACGGCGTGCGGTCGGCCAGGTCGAACGGGACGGGCAGCTCGACGGTCGCGGGCAGGCCGAGCGCCGACAGGCCGCCGAGCAGCTGCCGGTAGAACGCCGCCACGCTCAGCCCGGGCAGCGGGAACGACGTCCGCCGCCCGTCGGCCACGGCGATCTCCAGCCGGTGGTCGACCAGGTCGAGGTCGACGGCGAAGACGGGGTCGAAGCCCATCGGCCGGGTGGTCAGGCCGCGACCGGTGAGGTGGAAGGGGACGTGCCACCAGTGGTTGCGCCGCGGGGCGTTGGCCAGCCGCAGCTTGCCCACGACCTGCAGGAACCGATGGAAGGTGTCCTTGGTGTCGGCCCACTCGGCCAGCGGGATCGGCGGGAAGACGGGCACGGGGGCTCCTCGGTCGGGGGTCGCGGCCAGCATGCAGGCCCCGGCGGCGGCGCGGAAGCCGCCGCCGGGGCCGTGCTCACCGCCCGGTGCTCACTGCCCCGTCTCGCCGCGCACGGTGCCGTGCGCGTACGTGGCCGGGATGCTGCCGAGCCGGCCGGCCTGGTGGTCGGCGAACGCGTCGAGCAGCTCCTGCCGGGTGTTCATGACGAACGGCCCGTACATGGCGATCGGCTCGCGGATCGGCCGGCCGCCGAGGACGACGACGTCGAGCGCCGGCGTCCGCGACTCCTGCCGCTCGGCGCCGCGCACCGTGACGGTGTCCCCGGGCCCGAGGACGGCGAGCTGCCCGGTGCGGACCGGCGCCCCGTCGATGCCGACCGCGCCGGCGCCGGACAGCACGTAGACCAGCGCGTTGAACGAGGGGTCCCACGGCAGGTCCAGCGTCGCGCCGGGGGAGACGGTGGCGTGCACCATCGCCATCGGCGTGTAGGTGGAGCCCGGCCCGCGGTGCCCCGCGACGTCGCCCGCGATGACCCGCAGGAACGCCCCGGCGTCGGGGCTGGCCAGCAGCACCGACCGGTCGGCGCGCAGGTCCTGGTAGCGCGGCTGCACCCACTTCTGCGCCCGCGGCAGGTTCACCCACAGCTGCAGGCCGTGGAACAGCCCGCCGCTGACCACCAGGTGCTCCGGCGGCCGCTCGATGTGCAGCACGCCGCCGCCGGCGGTCATCCACTGCGTGTCGCCGTTGCTGATCGTGCCGCCCCCGCCGTGCGAGTCCGCGTGCTCGAAGGTGCCGTCGATGATGTAGGTGACGGTCTCGAAGCCGCGGTGCGGGTGCCAGGAGGTGCCCCTGGGCTCACCGGGGGCGTACTCGACCTCGCCCATCTGGTCCATGTGCAGGAACGGGTCGAGGTCGCGCAGGTCCACCCCGGCGAAGGCGCGGCGGACCGGGAACCCCTCGCCCTCGAAGCCCGACGGCGCGGTGGTCACCGAGCGGGTGCGGCGCCGCACGGTGCCCGGCGCGGGGACCGGGACGCGGGGCAGGGTGGTGGTGTCCTCGACGGTGACGGCGGGCATGGCCGGCCTCCCTCAGTTGAGCTCTCAACCAGCGGCGACCGTAGCACCGGACCGGCCTCGGTTGTTCCCCCTCGCGCGTCAGGAGGCGAGCTCGTCCTCGGCCGCGCCGCCGGCCGGCGGCCCGTGCTCGACGAGCAGCGCCGTGTTCGCGACCTCGGCGTCGTCGAGGTGGACGGCGTCGCGCGGGTCGGCCGTGTCGAGCAGCCGGGTCTCGTGCCCGCGGCCCACGAGGAGTGCGACGTCGGCCGGGCCGGCGGCGCGCACCGCCGCCAGGATCGCCGCGCGCCGGTCCGGGACGGTGCGCACGGCCGCGTCCGCCCCCAGCAGCCCGACCCGCAGCTCGGCCACGATCGCCGCCGGGTCCTCCCCGTGGCTGCCCTCGTTGGTCAGCCAGACGACGTCGGCCGCGCGGGCGGACTCGCCCAGCCCCTGCCGCTTGTACCGGTCGCGGCGGCCGCGGGCGCCGAGCACCAGGTGCACCCGGCCGCCGGGTCCGCACAGATCGCGGGCGGTGGTGATCGCCGCGGCCAGCGCGCGCGGGGTGTGCGCGTAGTCCACGACGACCAGCGGCCGCCCGCGCCCGCCGAGCACGGTGTTGCGCCCGCGCGGCGGCGCGACCGTGGCCAGGCCGTCGGCGATCCGCGCCGGGTCCACCCCGAGCACCCGCCCGGTGGCCCACGCCGCGGCCAGGTTGGTCACGTGCACCCGGCCGACCAGCGGGCTGCGCACCCGGTGCCCGCCGGCGTCGTCGGCCAGCAGCACCTCGGTGCCACCGGCGCCGGTGCGCCAGCCCAGCACCCGGACGTCGGCGTCCGCGGCCGAGCCCACCCGGGTCACCGGCACCGGCACCTGGGCGGCCAGCCGCCGGCCCCACGGCTCGTCGACGACCACGACACCGGCCGCCGCGCGGTCGCGCTCGAACAGCCGCGCTTTGCTCGCCCAGTACTGCTCCAGGGGGCCGTGGTGGTCGAGGTGGTCCTCCTCGAAGCCGGTGAACACCGCGACGTCGCAGCAGAGCCCGTCGACGCGGCCCGTGTCCAGCGCGATCGAGGACGCCTCGACGACGGCCCGCCGCGCCCCGGCGTCGACCATCCAGCGCAGCAGCTCGTGCAGCTCCGGGGCCTCGGGCGTGGTCAGCGACGTCTCGCGCGAGCGGGTGCCGACGGAGGCGCCGAGCGTGCCGACGACGCCGGTGCGGGTGCCCGCCGCCTCGAGCACGCCGCGCACGAGCGCGCCGGTCGTCGTCTTGCCGTTGCTGCCGGTCACCCCGACCAGGCGCAGCGCGCGGGCCGGGTCGCCGGCGAGCAGCGCGCCGAGCGGGCCGAGCTGGGCCCGCACCGAGGAGACGCACAGCTGGCGCAGCGCGACGTCGACCGGCCGGTCCACCAGCAGCGCCGCGGCACCGGCCCGCGCGGCGGCTCCGGCGTGCCGGTGCCCGTCGCTGACCGCCCCGCGGACGCAGGCGAACAGCGAGCCGGGGACCACCCGGCGGGAGTCGGTGACCAGGCCGCGCACGGTCAGGGCGTCGGCGCCCCCGGCGCGGCGGACCGGCCCGCCGGGGACGGTGGCGGCGCGGCGCTCCACCGCGGACCAGGGAACCGCGGGGAGGGGCACCGGGCCGACGTCAGGTGGCGCACGACATGTCCGCAGTGCGAGAAGGTCGGACGAGGTCCGGTGGGCCCATCCGCGACGTCCCGCCTCGTCTAGAAGCCCCGCAGCAGCCGGGCGACGCCGGTGAGCTCCTCCTCGGCGTCGGCGTCGGGGAGCACCTCGCTGCGGTCGGCCAGCCGCGGCCGCCACGCCGGCGGCGCCGACTCCAGCCACGCGGCGCCGGCGTCGGTGAGCCGGCCGTCGGAGCGCAGCGGCGCCCAGCCGCGCAGGAAGCGCAGCCCCTCGGCAGCGGTGAGCAGGGTGCGGGCCACGCCGCGGCCGCGGTACACCGGCTCCACGGTGACGTCGTCGACCAGGCCGGAGCGGATCCACCAGCGGACCTCGGCGATCCGGTCGGTCATCCGGACCCCGGCGGCGGTGACCTCGTGCGGGCGGACGACCGCGCCGGGCCGGAAGGCGTTGCCGCGGAAGGCCAGCAGCGAGGCGGCGGGGACCGCGCTGGTCGCGTGGGTGACCTCGGCGAACCACATGGGCGGGCAGGTCCCGGACAGCTCCTCGGCGACGTCGATGCGCACCACCCGGCCGTCGGAGGCGCGGTGCCGGACGTCGACCTGCCAGCCGGCGGGGCGGCGGCCGCGGGCGTCGACGGCGGTCATGTCGACCGGGGTGCCGTCGGGGAAGCGATCGGAGTTGACGGCCACGAGCGAGTACTCGACGGGACCGGGGCCGCGGCGGAGCAGCCGGGCCCACCACAGCGCCGTCGTCTCCGGGGCCGGCTCGGCCAGCGGCGGGACCGCCCGCAGGCGCGGTGCCGCCGGCGCCGGGCCCGGGAACGCCGCGTCGTGGGCCGCTGCCGTCATGCTCATGTCGTCCTCCGCTCGTCCGCCCCGGACACCCGGGGTGTGCTGGCGATGACTCTCCGGACGTCACTTGCGGGTGCCTTGGGGTCCACTAGCGGACCGCCCCCAGGCGGCCGGGACGTGCGGACAGCCGGGGATACTGGGGTCCGATGACCTGGACCCGGCCCTGAGCGCCCCGCTGAACCTGCTCAACCTCGAGCGGGTCTCCAAGGCACACGGCACGACCGTGCTGCTCGACGACGTCTCGCTCGGCGTCGCCGTCGGCGAGCGGATCGGCGTCGTGGGGCGCAACGGCAGCGGCAAGTCCACGCTGCTCGGCGTCCTCACCGGCCGCGAGGACCCCGACTCCGGCCGGGTCACCCGGCGCGGCGACCTCGCCGTCGGCGTCCTCGACCAGTCCGGCACCCTGCCGCCCGGCGCGACCGTCCGCGACGTCGTCCTGCCGGAGACGCTGTTCGCCGCCGAGCACGAGTGGGCCGCCGACCCCGCCGTCCGCAGCGTGCTGACCGGCCTGGAGCTCGACCGGCTCGGCCTGGACTCACCCGTCGCCCCGATGTCCGGCGGCGAGCGCCGGCGGGTGGCCCTGGCCGCGCAGCTGATCCGGCCGCTGGACCTGCTGGTGCTCGACGAGCCGACCAACCACCTCGACGTCGAGGGTGTCGCCTGGCTGGCCGACTTCGTCAGGCGGCGGGTCGGCGCGCTGGTCGTCGTCACCCACGACCGGTGGTTCCTCGACGAGGTCTGCACGCAGACCTGGGAGGTCGCCGACGGCGCGGTGCACGCCTACGACGGCGGCTACGCGGCCTACACGCTGGCCCGCGCCGAGCGCGCCCGCGTCGCGGCGGTGACCGAGGAGCGGCGGCTGAACCTGGTGCGCAAGGAGCTGGCCTGGCTGCGCCGCGGCGCGCCGGCGCGCACCAGCAAGCCGCGGTTCCGGATCGAGGCGGCCGAGGCGCTCATCGCCGGCGAGCCGCCGCCGCGGGAGTCGATGGCGCTCAAGGGCTTCGCCGCCCGGCGGCTCGGCAGGACCGTCTACGACGTCGAGGACGTCGACTACGCGGTGCCCTCCGACGACGGCCCGCGGACGCTGTTCCGCGACCTGACCTGGCACGTCGGCCCGGGCGACCGGATCGGCGTGGTCGGCGTCAACGGCGCCGGCAAGACCTCGCTGCTGCGGCTGCTGGTCGGCGAGACCGAGCCCGACCGCGGCCGGGTGGTGCGCGGGCAGACCGTCGCGCCGGCGTACCTGTCCCAGCACGTCACCGAGCTGCCCGGCCGGCTGCGGGTGCTCGAGGCGGTGCAGGAGGTCGCGCGGATCGCCCGGATCGGGAACCAGGAGATCTCCGCGTCGTCGCTGGCCGAGCGGTTCGGCTTCCCGGCGTCGCGGCAGTGGACGCCGGTCGGCGACCTCTCCGGCGGCGAGCGGCGGCGGCTGCAGCTGCTGCGGCTGCTCATGGCCGAGCCCAACGTGCTGCTGCTCGACGAGCCGACCAACGACCTCGACATCGACACGCTCACCCAGCTCGAGGACCTGCTCGACTCCTTCCCCGGCACGGTGCTGGTGGTCAGCCACGACCGGTACTTCGTCGACCGGGTGTGCGACTCGGTGGTCGCGCTGATGGGCGACGGCTCGCTGGCCGCGCTGCCCGGCGGGGTGGAGGAGTACCTCGCCCGCCGGGCCGCCGGGGAGGCCGCGCTGCCCTCGGCCGGCTCCGGTCTCGCGCCCGCCGGCGGCGCGGCCCCGGCGCCCGCCCCGGCCGGGCCCTCGGCGGCCGAGGTGCGCGCCGCCCGCAAGGAGGCCGCCCGGCTCGAGCGCCGGCTGGAGAAGCTGGGCGCGGAGGAGGAGCGGCTGCACACCGAGCTCGCCGCCGCGGCGACCGACCACGCGCGGGTCATGGAGCTCGACGGCCGGCTGCGGACCCTGCTGGCCGAGAAGGACCAGGTCGAGACCGACTGGCTGGCCGCCGCGGAGCTCGCCGAGGGCTGACGCGGGACCGCGCCCCGGCCCGTCGAGGGGCCGGGGCGCCGTCCGGGGGCGGAGGGTGCTCACGCGGCGACGGCGGCCTCGGCGCGGCGGCGCTGCACCATCCGCGCCCCGACGACGAACGCGGGGACGGCGCCGACCAGCGCGAAGCCGGCGTACAGCAGCGGGCTGAAGGTCAGCACCGCCGACGCCACCAGGCAGGCCACGGCCGGGACCAGCAGCCACCAGCCGATCACGCCGGCCCGCGCCAGGCCGGCGAACCCGACCAGCGGGCCGAGCAGGCCGAACAGCGTCACGGTGCCGACCACCGCCACGGCCGGGGAGCTCTGCACGGACTCGAACAGCGCCAGCGCGGTGTCGGCGGGCAGCTCCCGGCCGATGCCGCCGGTCCAGAAGTCGTAGAGCACCATGCCGGTCACGGTGACCAGGCCGATCGCGGACAGCAGGGCGCCGACGACCGTCGGGATCCGGCCGCGGCGGCCGCGGACCAGCGCGGGGGCGGCCAGCCAGGCGAGGCCGAGGGCCATGTTGCCGTAGTGCAGGAGCAGCGCCGACAGCGCCGTCCGGCCGGGGTCGGCCGCCAGCGAGGCGATGTAGTCGGCATCGGCCGGGGACGCCTGGGGCGGGGAGGTGGCCAGGCCGGCGACGTAGAGCAGCGAGCCGCCGACCAGGGCGGCGCCGGCGAGCGGGAGCATCAGCGAGCCGGCGCTGCGTGCCGGGCGCGCCTCGGGAGCGGCGGAGGTGCGGGTGGGGAGCGGGGTGGTGGTCATCGGTCCTCGTCGGTCCAGGCACCGCCGTCTGCGGTGCGTCGGCGAGGACCCTCCGGCCGCGCGGCCCTCCGCACGTCCGTCCCGGCGGACCGACCGTCCTCCGCCGCGAGGGGGAGGGACGGCGGGTGTCCATCGGCCGCGCGGGGGATCCCGGGCACCCCCGCGGGCCCCTACCGTGCTCGCCGTGCCCCGCTGGTCCGCCTCCCCGTCCCTCCGCCGCCTGTTCTGGCCGGCCCTCGGCCTGCTGCTCGCGGTGCTGGCGGTCGTGGAGACGGCGATCGACGAGACCTTCCGCTTCCCGCTGGTCACCGCGGTGCCCGGCGTCGTCGTCGGGGCGGTGGTGGCCCTGGGCACCCGCCGGCCCGAGGCGGCCGCGGTGGCCGGCGGGCTGAGCGTGCTCGGCAACTACGCGCTGGGGACGCCCGGTCCCGGCGGCGCCCAGCTGATCGCGATGGCGGTGCTCGTCGGGCACGCCGCCGCGGTGCTGCCGGTGCGGCGGGGGCTGCGCGCGGCCGTCGTCGCGACGCTGGTCGTGGTGGTCAGCGGGGTCGTGTTCGGCCCCTCCACCTGGGAGAGCGTCTTCTACCTGGTCGTCACCGGCACCGCCTGGGCGGTCGGGGTCCTCGTGCGGCAGTCGCACCAGCGCTCGCTGGCGCTGCAGGCGCTCGCCGTGCGGCTGGCCGAGCAGCAGGAGGCGGTGGCCGGCGCCGCGGTGGTGGCCGAGCGGGCGCGCATCGCCCGCGAGGTGCACGACTCGGTGGCGCACGCGGTGAGCGTGATGGTGCTGCAGATGGGCGGCCTGCGCCGGCTGCTGCCCGACCACCCCGAGGCGCAGGACGTGCTGCTCGGCCTCGAGCGGCTGGGCCGCGAGTCGGTCGACGAGATGCGCCGGGTGGTCGGCATCCTCCGCGAGTCCGGCGCCGGCGACCCGGCGCCGCAGCCGTCGCTGTCCCGGCTCGACGCCGTCCTCGCCGAGCTGCGCGCCGGCGGGATGCCGGTCGAGCTGGTCGTCACCGGGGAGCCGGCCGAGCTGCCGCAGCTGGTCCACGTCGCGGCCGTCCGCGTGGCGCAGGAGGCGCTGTCCAACGTGGTCCGGCACGCCGGTGCCGCGGCCACGCGCGTGGAGGTCACCTGGACGCCGGGCCGGGTGACGGTGACCGTCACCGACGACGGCCGGCCGCGGGTCCCCGTGCCGCCGCCGGTCCCCGGCACCGGCGGGCACGGGCAGCTGCACATGCGCGAGCGGGTGGCCGTGGCCGGCGGCGACCTCTCCGTGGGGCCGGTCCGCGGCGGCGGTTACCGGGTCCGCGCCGGCTTCCCGGTGCCCGCGCCGGCGAGCGCGCCCGCGGCGGTGGGCGCGTGACGATCCGGGTGGTGCTGGTCGACGACCAGTCGATGATCCGCACCGGCCTGCGGATGGTGCTGGCCGCCGAGCCCGACATCGAGGTGGTCGGGGAGGCCGGCGACGGCGCCGGCGGCGTGCGGGTGGTCACCGAGCTCGCGCCCGACGTGGTGCTGCTCGACGTCCGGATGCCCGGCACGGACGGGCTCGAGGCGGCCCGCCGGATCGTCGAGGCCGGCCTGCCCACCCGCGTCGTCGTCCTCACCACCTTCGACGAGGACGAGTACGTGGCCGCCGCGCTGCGCGCCGGGGTCAGCGGGTTCCTGCTCAAGGTGGCCCCGCCCGAGGACCTGGTCGCCGCGGTGCGCACCGTCGCCGCCGGGCAGGGGCTGCTCGACCCGGCCGTGACGCTGCGGGTGATCCGGTCCTTCGCCGCCGCGCCCGCGCCCGACCCCGGCCGCGCCGCCGCGCTCGCCGCGCTGACCGAGCGGGAGACCGACGTCCTCGCGCTGGTCGCCGCCGGGCTGTCCAACGCCGAGGTCGCCGCGCGGCTGTACCTCGGCGAGGCGACGGTGAAGACGCACGTCAGCCGGGTGCTGCTCAAGCTGGGCCTGCGCGACCGGGTCCAGGCGGTCGCCTTCGCCTACGAGTCGGGCCTGGTGACGCCGGGTAGGTGAGCCGGTTCTCCGCGCCGTCGGTTTCCCGGCGCCGGAGCGGCGGTACCCCCACGAGGGGGTGACGCCGCCGCACCGCCGTCGTCGCGTGCTCCCCTCCGCCGCCGACCCGGGAGCCCCGTGACCGCACTGCTGCTCGCGCACCTGGTGGCCGCCCTGGCCGCGCCGGTGCTGGTGCGGTGGTGGGGGCGCGACGCCTTCCTCGCCCTCGCGCTGGTGCCCGCGGCCGGGTTCGCCTGGACGCTCGCGCAGCTGTCGGCGGTCGCGTCCGGCGACGACGTCCGCGAGACCGTGCCCTGGGTGCCCGCGCTCGACCTGTCGGTGACGCTGCGGCTGGACCCGCTCGCCCTCGTGTTCGCCGGCCTGGTCACCGGCGTCGGCGCGCTGGTGCTCCTCTACTGCAGCCGCTACGTGGAGCCCGACGCCGAGGGCACCGGCCGGCTGGCCGGCTGCCTGACCGCCTTCGCCGGCTCCATGCTGGCGCTGGTCCTCGCCGACGACGTCTACCTGCTCTACGTGGCCTGGGAGCTGACGACGGTCTTCTCCTTCCTGCTCATCGGCGGGTCGGGGACGGCGCTGGCGGCGCGGCGGGCGGCCGCCCAGGCGCTGGTGCTCACCACCGCCGGCGGCCTGGCGATGCTGGCCGGGCTCGTGGTGCTCGCCCACGCCGCCGGCACGTCGCGGCTGTCGGCGATCGTCGCCGACCCCGGCAGCGGGCCGGCCGTCGTCGCCGGCGTGCTGCTCGTGCTGGCCGGCGCGGCGACCAAGTCCGCGCTGGTGCCGTTCCACTTCTGGCTGCCGGCGGCCATGGAGGCGCCCACGCCGGTGAGTGCCTACCTGCACGCGGCGGCCATGGTGAAGGCCGGCGTCTACCTGGTCGCGCGGCTGGCGCCCGGCACCGCCGACCTGCCCGGCTGGCGGCCGCTGGTGCTCGGCCTGGGCGTGGCCACGATGCTGGTCGGCGGCTACCGGGCGCTGCGCCAGTCCGACCTCAAGCTGCTGCTCGCCTTCGGCACGGTCAGCCAGCTCGGCTTCCTGGTCGCGCTGGTCGGCGCGGGCAGCGCCGAGCTCGCCCGCGCCGGGCTGGCCATGGTGCTCGCGCACGGGCTGTTCAAGTCCACGCTGTTCCTCACCGTCGGCGTCGTCGACCACGCCACCGGGACCCGCGACCTGCGCGAGCTGTCCGGCCTCGGCCGCCGGATGCCGGTGCTCGCCGCCGTCGCCGGCCTGGCCGCGGCGTCGATGGCCGGGCTGCCGCCGCTGCTCGGCTTCGTCGGCAAGGAGGCGGCCTTCACCGCGCTGCTCGACGGCGGCCTGCCCGGCCGCACCGCCGCGCTGCTGGTCCTCGCCGGGCTGGTGCTCGGGTCGGTGCTCACCGTCGGCTACACGCTGCGCTTCCTGTGGGGCGCGTTCGCCGCCAAGGCCGGCCGCCCGGCCACGGAGGTGGCGCACCCGCCGGGGCCGCTGTTCCTCGCCGCCCCCGTCGTCCTCGCCGGCCTCGGCCTCGTGGGCGGCGTCCTCGCGAAGGGCCTCGAGCCGGTCGTCGGCCGCTACGCCGACGAGCTGCCCACGTACGCGCCGGAGGCCGAGGAGCTCGCGCTGTGGCACGGGCTCCAGCCGGCCCTGGCGCTGTCGGCGCTCACCCTGCTCGGCGGCGCCGCGCTGTTCGCCGGGCGGGCGACGGTGGACCGGGTGCAGCGGCGGCTCACGGTCCGGGCATCGGCCGACGAGGGCTACTGGAACGTGCTGCAGGGCGTCGACCGGCTCGCCGTCCTGGTCACCGGGACGACGCAGCGCGGGTCGCTGCCGGCCTACCTCGGCACGATCCTGACCGCGGTCGTCCTGCTGCCGGGCGCGCTGCTCACCACGGTCGCGGAGCGGCCGGCGGAGTGGCGGGCCTGGGACAGCCCGGTCCAGGTGCTGGTGGGCGTCGTCGTGCTGCTGGCCGCGGCCATGGCGGTGCGGGTGCGGCAGCGGCTGTCGGCGGCGCTGGTCGTCGGCGTCACCGGCTACGGGCTGGCGGTGTTCTTCGTGATCGCCGGCGCGCCGGACCTCGCGCTCACCCAGTTCCTCGTCGAGACGGTGACCATCGTGGCGTTCGTCCTGGTGCTGCGGAAGCTGCCCAAGGACGTGTCCGAGCGGCACCGCCGCCGCGAGCGCACCGGCCGCGGCCTGCTCGCCGTCGGCGTGGGCCTGCTCATGGGCGCGGTGTCCGCCGTGGCGCTGTCCGCCCGCGACGCCGCCCCGGTGTCCGACGAGTACGCCCGGCTCGCCGAGGAGGCGCAGGGGGACAACGTCGTCAACGTGACCCTGGTCGACATCCGCGCCTGGGACACCTTCGGGGAGATCTCGGTGCTCATCGTCGCCGCCACCGGCGTGGCCAGCCTGGTCTTCCTGCGGCGGCGCACCGGGGCGATCGAGCGCGCCGAGCGCGAGGACCAGGCCACCGGGCGGTCCCGGCGCGCGCCGGTCGGGGAGTGGCTGGCCGCCGGCGGCACGCTGGACCCGCGGCGCCGGTCGGTGGTGCTCGAGGTCGTCGTCCGGATGCTGTTCCACACCGTCCTGGTCTTCTCGCTGTACCTGCTGTTCGCCGGCCACAACGCCCCCGGCGGCGGGTTCGCCGGCGGCCTGGTCGCGGGGCTCGCGCTGGTGCTGCGCTACCTGGCCGGCGGCCGCTACGAGCTCGGCGAGGCCGCGCCGCTGGACCCCGGCCGGCTGCTCGGCGCGGGCCTGCTGCTGGCCGGCGGCACCGGCGTCGCCGCGCTCGTGCTGGGCGGGCAGGTGCTCGAGTCCACCTACTGGGAGTGGACGCTGCCGGTCCTGGGGGACGTCAAGCTCGTCTCGCCGCTGTTCTTCGACGTCGGCGTCTACCTGGTCGTCGTCGGCCTGGTGCTCGACGTGCTGCGCAGCCTCGGCGCCGAGCTCGACCGCCAGGAGGACGAGGACGACCCGGTCGAGGTCGCGCCGGGGGAGGTGGTGGCCCGGTGACGCCGACCGTCGTCCTGCCCGTGGTCATCGGCGGCCTGTACGCCGCCGGGGTCTTCCTGCTGCTCGACCGCAGCCTCACCCGGGTGCTGCTCGGCTTCCTGCTGCTGGGCAACGCCACCAACCTGCTGCTCATCAGCGCCGCCGGCCCGGCGGGGAGCGCGCCGCTGCTCGGCCGCGGCGACGGCGATCTCGCCGACCCGCTGCCGCAGGCGTTCGTGCTCACCTCCATCGTCATCACCTTCGGCGTCTCGGCGTTCCTGCTGGCGGTGATCCACCGCTCGTGGCGGCTGGCCCGCCAGGAGGCGGTGGAGGCCGACGAGGAGGACCGCCGGCTGGCCACCCGGGAGGGCCGCCGCACCGGCCGCGAGGACCCCGACGAGATCGACCCGGACCGGCTGGCCGCCGAGGACCGGCGCCCGTTCCACGCCGAGCCGCCCCGGCGCCGCGGGCAGCCGCCGCCGGGCACCCCCGCGGACGACGTCGACCTGCCCTCGGCCCGACGGCGGTCCCGGTGATCCGCGTCCTCGCCCCGCTGCCGGTGGTCCTGCCGCTGCTGGGCGCGGCCGTCTCGCTGCTGCTCAGCCGCCACACGCGGACCCAGCGGGCGCTCAGCGTCGCGGTGCTCGCCGCGGTCCTGGGCGTGTCGGTGGCCCTGCTGGCCCTCGCCGACCGGTCGGGGGCGGTCGCGGTGGCGGTCGGCGACTGGCCGGTGCCGCAGGCGATCTCGCTGGTGGTCGACCGGCTGTCGGCGCTGATGCTGGTGGTGGCGCACACCGTGGGCCTCGGCGTGCTGCTGTTCGCCGTCGGCCAGGGCGCCGCCGACGGCGGCGAGCAGGCGCCGGTGTCGATCTTCCACCCGACGTTCCTCGTGCTCATGGCCGGCGTCGGGTTCGCGTTCCTCTCCGGCGACCTGTTCAACCTCTACGTCGGCTTCGAGGTGCTGCTGACCGCCAGTTACGTGCTCATCACCCTCGGCGGGTCCGCGCCGAGGGTGCGCGGCGGGATCACCTACGTCGTGGTCAGCCTGGTCGGGTCGCTGCTGTTCCTCGCCGCGATCGGCCTGGTGTACGCGGCCACCGGCACCGTGGACATGGCCGACCTGTCGGTGCGGCTCGCCGAGCTCCCCGAGGGCACCCGCACGCTGCTGCACGCGCTGCTGCTCATCGCCTTCGGCATCAAGGCCGCCGTCTTCCCGCTCTCGGCCTGGCTGCCCGACAGCTACCCGACCGCGCCGGCGCCGGTGACCGCGGTGTTCGCCGGGCTGCTCACCAAGGTCGGCGTCTACGCGATCATCCGCACGCAGACGCTGCTGTTCCCCGACGGCGCGCTCGACACCCTGCTGATGGCGGCGGCGCTGGCCACGCTCGTGGTCGGCATCCTCGGCGCGGTCGCGCAGACCGACCTGCGGCGGATCCTGTCCTTCACGCTGGTCAGCCACATCGGCTACCTGGTGTTCGGCATCGCGCTGGGCAGCGTCGCGGGGCTGACCGCCGCGGTGTTCTACGTCGTCCACCACATCGTCGTCCAGACCACGCTGTTCCTGGTCGCCGGGCTGGTCGAGCGCACCGGCGGGTCGACGTCGATCCGCCGGCTGGGCGGGCTGGCCGCCGCCTCCCCGCTGCTCGCGGTGCTGTACCTGCTGCCGGCGCTGAACCTGGCCGGCATCCCGCCGCTGTCCGGGTTCCTCGGCAAGCTGGGCCTGCTGCAGGCCGGGGTCGCCGACGGCCGCCCGCTGGCGCTGGTGCTGGTCGGCGCCGGGCTGGTGACCAGCCTGCTCACCCTGCTGGCGGTGGCCCGGGTGTGGACCCGCGCGTTCTGGCGGCCGCGGGCGCAGGAGCCCGGCGCCGACACCGCGGCCGCGGCGGCGGCCGACGCGGGGCCGCGCGCCGGGGCCCGCCCGTCGGGGAACGGCGCTGCCCGGCCGTCGGCGGCGTGGCAGCGGCAGGTGGCGGTGGCGACGGCGTCCGAGGGGCCCGAGGAGGCCGACGAGTACCCGGGCGAGCCCGCGGAGCGGCTGCCGCGCCTGCTGGTCGGCGCGACGGCGGCGCTGGTGGCGCTGACCGTCGCCCTCACCGCCCTGGCCGGCCCGCTCTACGGCCTGGCCGGCCGCGCCGCCACCGACCTGCTCGACCGCGGCCCCTACCGCACGGCCGTGGAGGGGGAGCGGTGAGCGACCGCGCCCGCCACCTGCTGCGCCAGCTGCCCGCGCTGGTCTGGCTGGTGCTGGTCTGGGTGTTGCTGTGGGGCACCTGGTCGTGGGCGAACGTGCTGGGCGGCGTGCTGGTCGCCGTCCTCGTCACCCGCGTGGTGCCGCTCCCGGCAGTGGTGGAGAACATCCGCATCCGGCCGCTCGCGCTGCTGCGGTTCCTCGCGGTGTTCGCCGTCGACCTCGTCGTCTCCAGCGCCCAGGTGGCCTGGCGCGCGCTGCGGCCGGGCCCGCCGCTGCGCAGCGCCGTCATCCGGGTGCAGCTGCGCACCGACTCCGACCTGCTGCTCGCCGTCATCAGCGAGGCGCTCAGCCTGGTCCCCGGCTCGGTGGTGCTCGACCTGGACCGCGAGCACCGGGTGCTGGCCGTCCACCTGCTCGAGGTCCGCGACCGCGACGACCTCGAGCGCCAGCGCGCCGGGGTGCTGGCCATGGAGGACCGGGTGGTGCGGGCGTTCGGCCGGTCCCGCGAGCGCGCCGCGCTGGACCGGGAGCCCGCGGAGGTGGCGCGGTGAACTGGGTGGGCGTCGTCGCGTTCGGCCTGATCGGGGCGGGGGCACTGCTCGCGCTGGTGCGGCTGGCCCGCGGGCCGTCGCTGCTGGACCGGGTCGTGGCCGGGGACGCGATGCTGGTGATCACGGCCGGCGGGCTCGGTGTGCACGTGGCGCTGTCCCGCGACGCGTCCGCGGTGCCGGTGCTCGTCGTCGTGTCGCTGCTGGGCTACATCGGCGCGATCGCGGTGGTCCGCTACGTCGGCGGCATGGTGCTCGACCGGCCCTCCGGCGAGGACCCGGCGGGGCAGGAGCGGCCGTGAGCGCGGTCCTCGACGTCGTCGCGACCGTCTGCCTGCTGCTCGGGTCGTTCCTCGCGTTCACCGCGGGGCTCGGGCTGCTGCACTTCCCCGACGTGCTGACCCGCCTGCACGCGGCCACGAAGCCGCAGGTCACCGGGCTGCTGCTGGTGCTGGTCGGCGGGGCGATCCGGCTGGCCGGGACGCCCGCGATGTGGGTGCTGCTGCTGGTGGCGATGCTGCAGGTGCTCACCGCGCCGCTGTCGGCGCACATGGTCAGCCGGATCGCCTACCGCCGCCGGCACGTGCGCCGGGACCTGCTGGTCGTCGACGAGGTGGCCGAGCACGCCGGCCGGGACGCGGACCCGGGGCTCCGCGGCGACTGACACCGCGGAGCCCCGGGTCCGCGTCCTCAGCGCAGGGCCCGGTTGACCGCCGAGACGACGGCGCGCAGCGAGGCGCTGACGATGTTCGGGTCGATGCCCACGCCCCACAGCACCCGCTCGCCGACCGCGCACTCGACGTAGGCGGCGGCGCGGGCGTCGCCACCGGCGGACAGCGCGTGCTCGGCGTAGTCCAGGACCCGGACGTCGACGTCGAGGGTCTTCAGCGCGTCGACGAACGCGGCGATAGGGCCGTTGCCACGGCCCTGCACGGTGACCGGGACGCCGTCGGCGGTCAGCTCGACCACCATCTCGTCGAGCTGCTCGCCGTGGGCGGTGTGCCGGTGGCCGCTGAGGGCGAACCGGCCCCACGGGGCGTCGGGGTCGGGCAGGTACTCGCTGGTGAACGCGGCCCACATCTGCTGGGCGGTGACCTCCCCGCCCTCGTCGTCCGTGTGCCGCTGGACGACCCCGCTGAACTCGATCTGCAGCCGCCGGGGCAGGTCGAGGTGGTTCTCGGTCTTCATGATGTAGGCGACGCCGCCCTTGCCGGACTGGCTGTTGACCCGGATGACCGCCTCGTAGCTCCGGCCGACGTCCTTGGGGTCGATCGGCAGGTACGGCACCGCCCACGGCATCTGCTCGACCGGCTTCCCGGCGGCGGCCGCGTCGGCCTCGAGGGCCTTGAAGCCCTTGTTGATGGCGTCCTGGTGGGAGCCGGAGAAGGCGGTGTAGACCAGGTCCCCGCCGTAGGGGTGCCGCTCGTGCACGCCGAGCTGGTTGCAGTACTCGACCGTGCGGCGGATCTCGTCGATGTCGGAGAAGTCGATCTGCGGGTCGATGCCCTGGCTGAACAGGTTCAGGCCCAGGGTGACCAGGTCGACGTTGCCGGTGCGCTCGCCGTTGCCGAACAGACAGCCCTCGATGCGGTCGGCGCCGGCGCGGTAGCCCAGCTCGGCGGCGGCGACGGCGGTGCCGCGGTCGTTGTGCGGGTGCAGGCTCAGCACGACGGCGTCGCGGCGGCCCAGGTTGCGGTGCATCCACTCGACCTGGTCGGCGTAGACGGTCGGCTCGGCCATCTCGACGGTCGCCGGCAGGTTGAGGATGGTCGGCCGGTCGGGGGTCGGCTCCCAGACGTCGGTGACCGCGTTGCAGATCTCGACGGCGAAGTCCAGCTCGGTGCCGGTGAAGGACTCGGGGCTGTACTCGAACCGGATCTCGGTGTCGCCGGCCTGCTCGGCCAGCTTGCGGACCAGCTGGGCGCCGTGGACGGCGATGTCGACGATGCCGGCGCGGTCGCTGGCGAAGACGACGCGGCGCTGCAGCGTGCTGGTCGAGTTGTAGAGGTGGACGATCGCCTGCTTCGCGCCGCGCAGCGACTCGAAGGTGCGCTCGATCAGCTCGTCACGGGCCTGGGTGAGGACCTGGATGGTGACGTCGTCGGGTACCAGGTCGTCCTCGACGAGCTGGCGCACGAAGTCGTAGTCGGTCTGGCTGGCCGCCGGGAAGCCGACCTCGATCTCCTTGTAGCCCATCCGCACCAGCAGCTCGAACATCCGGCGCTTGCGGTCGGGGCTCATGGGGTCGATCAGGGCCTGGTTCCCGTCGCGCAGGTCGACGGCGCACCAGCGCGGGGCCACCGTGGTGACCTTCTGCGGCCAGGTGCGGTCGGACAGGTCGACCGGCTGGAACGGGGCGTAGCGGGAGATCGGCATCCCCGACGGGCGCTGGGGGTTGCGGGCGTGCGGGTGCTGGGGGCTGGTCACGGTGGGATGACTCCTCTGGTGCGGGCTGGACTGTCGCTCCTGGGGGGCGGTCAGCGGGCACCGGGACGTCATCGACCACGGCAGGATCTCCGCGGCGAGGGAGCCGACCTAGGAGGAGGCCTCGCCGCGGCGGGTAAGCAGGAGGCTGCCGCGCACGGAGCCCACGGTAGCAGCGGGTCAGCTCAGGTCGCAGCCACACGCGCAGTCCGGCGCGTGCGGGGCGGGCGGTGCGGGCCGGCCCGGCGCCGGCGGGGGCTCGTCGAGCAGCAGGTCGTCGCAGGCCGGCGGGCACACGCAGCGGAACTCCGGCGCGGGCGGCGGGAGCAGCCCGGCCGCCCGCCGGCGCTCCAGCTCCCCCGCGCGGGCCCTCGCCGCATCGGCCCGCCGGGCCGCGGCCCGGTCGGCCAGGGCGTCCCCCGGCCGGGGGAGCTGGTGGTCCTCCGGGGTCCCGCGCACCCGGCGGCGGTCGTCCCTGCTCCTCCGGTCGCGGGTGAACGTGTAGGTGACCGGCGTGCGGTCGTACCGGTGCGGCCCGTGCCACCAGCCGTCGTCGCCGTGCCGGGTGTCGAGGTGCGCGGGGAAGTGCCGGTCGCCCTCGTCCCGCACGGCCGCGCCGTCCATCGGCGCCACCTCCCGCCCCTCGTCGTCCAGCAGCGCCAGCCGCAAGCCCGCGACGGCCGCCAGGCGGGCCAGCGCGCGGGCGTCGAGCCCGCGCGTCCCGGCCTCTGCGGCCGCCACCGTCGAGCTGGGCAGCCCTCCGGCCTGGGCCAGTTCCCGCTGCGACAGGTCCGCGACGCGACGGATGCGTCGGAGCAGTCCGGACAGGGAGAAGTCGGACACCCGGCCAGCGTCGCTGCCGGGACTCGCGCGAGAGCTGCCGGATGTCCTCCTGTGGAAGCTCGTGCTCTGCACACAGGTGTAGGCAGTGCACGAAGGCCGGTCCTGTTATGGGTCTGCGGACGCTCGTGCTCTGCACACAGGTGTGGGCAGAGCACGAGTTCGCTCGGGAGGTGGCACTGCCCGGGCCGGCACGGGCGGGGCGGGTGCGCCGGGACCGGCCGGTCGGACCGGTGGGGCGGAGGCGGGGTGGGAGCGGCCGCCGCCGGCGGGTGGTGCGGTGAGGCGTCCCGCGGGTCAGAACTCGCGGCGGCGGCGGAGGCGGAGGGGACGGCCGTCGGGGTCGTCGACCAGGCGGTACAGCGGCGTCGCCCAGAGGCGGGTGGGCAGCGTCAGCCGCTCGGCCCTGTGGTGGCGCAGCCGGCCGCGCGGGCGGGGGCCACGGCGGCCCCCGTCGTACCAGGCGTCGAGCGCGTCGGCCGCGGCGTCGAGGGTCGCGACGAACGTGGCCGGGTCGAGCAGGTCGGCGTCCTCGCTGCCGTCCTCGGCCCGGTCGGTGTGCTCGCGGGCGAGCACCAGCCGCAGGTCGCGGGCGAAGGGGCGCGCACCGTCGCCGGTGCCGGCCGGGTCGCGCGGCTCGCGGGGGTCGAGGGTGGTGTCGAGGACGGCCGAGGACAGCTCGCTGTCGTGGGTCCAGGAGCGGCGGTTGAAGTTGTCGCTGCCCACGCTGGCCCATACGTCGTCGACCACGCACACCTTCGCGTGCACGTAGACCGGCGTCCCCTCGTGGTTCTCGACGTCGTACACGTGCACCCGGTCCCGACCGGCCCGGCGGCACATCTCGATCGCCTGCCAGCGCCCCACGTACTGCGGCCGCTGGGCGACCGCACCGTCCTGGTCGGGCACCCGCGGCACGACGACGACCAGGTGCAGGTCGGGGTGCTCGCGCAGCGCGTCGGCGAACAGCTCCGCCACCTCCGCCGACCACATGTACTGGTCCTCGAGGTAGATCAGCCGCCGCGCCCGCCGGATGGCCTTCGAGTAGCCGCGGGCCACCGACCGCTCGCCGTCGGGGGCGAAGTCGTAGCGCGGCCGGATCGCCGGGTAGGTCCGCAGGTTCTGCACCAGGTGCGGCCCCATCGGCGGCGGGGGCGGCAGCTGCGGCGGCAGCGGGTCGGCGAACATGCGGCCCCGGCGGAACCGGTCGACGACGTGCGCGATCGGGTTGCCCTCGTCGGGGTCGGTGGGGTCGTCCCACCGCTCGCGGAACACCGTGTCCAGGGCCGCGACGGCCGGGCCCCGGATCATCAGCTGCACGTCGTGCCAGGGCGGGGTGGGGCCGTACGCCGCGGCCATCGGCAGCGTCTGCGGGTCGCCGCGGTGCTCGGCGTCGTCGCGGCGGCTGTGGCACAGGTCGATCCCGCCGACGAAGGCGGTGTCCTTCGTCGGGTCCTGGTCGTGCCGGCAGACGACGAGCTTCTGGTGGTGGCTGCCCCCACGGCGCACCCGCTGGTCGAGCACCACCAGGCCGCCACCGTCCTCGACCTCCCGGTCCAGGGCCCGGTTCTCGCGGGCGCTGAACGACAGCCAGTCCACGTGCGAGCGCCACACCAGCCCGCGCACGGTCACCCCGCGGCGCACCGCCTCGGTGAACAGCTGGGCGACGGTCGGCCCGCCCGGGCGCAGCTCCTCGTCGGGGTCGCCGCGCCAGTCGGTGAAGAACAGGTGGTCGCCCTCGTCGAGCCCCTCGACGCACTCGACCAGCCGGTCGAAGTAGGTGGCGCCGTGCACCAGCGGCACGGCGAGGTTGCCCTCGGTCCAGGCCGGCAGCTCCGTGGCCGCGTTGCCGCGCTCCTCGGCGCTGAGCAGCCAGTGCTCGGGAGCGGTCACCCGGTGATCACATCGCCCGCGGCGGCGGGGCGCAACGGGACCGCGCCGGGCTGATTCACGGGGGAGGAGGCCGGCATCGGTAGCCTGTGGACCCGTGGCCCTCGTCGTGCAGAAGTACGGTGGCTCCTCCGTGGCCTCCGCCGCCCACATCAAGCGCGTCGCGGAGCGCATCGTCGCGGAGAAGAAGGCCGGCAACGACGTCGTCGTCGTGGTCTCGGCGATGGGCGACACCACCGACGAGCTGCTCGACCAGGCCGCGCAGATCACCGACGAGCCGCCCGGCCGCGAGCTGGACATGCTCCTCACCGCGGGCGAGCGCATCTCCATGGCGCTGCTGGCCATCGCGATCAGCACGCACGGCTACGAGGCCCGGTCCTTCACCGGCTCGCAGGCCGGCGTGATCACGACCTCCAGCCACGGCAAGGCGCGGATCATCGACGTCACGCCCGGCCGGCTGCGCTCGGCGCTGGACGAGGGCTCGGTCGTCATCGTCGCGGGGTTCCAGGGCGTCAGCCAGGACACCAAGGACGTCACCACGCTCGGCCGCGGCGGGTCGGACACCACCGCGGTCGCCGTCGCCGCGGCGCTGCAGGCCGACGTCTGCGAGATCTACACCGACGTCGACGGCGTCTTCACCGCCGACCCGCGGATCGTCCCCAACGCCCGGCGGCTGGAGACGGTCACCTACGAGGAGATGCTCGAGCTCGCGGCCTCCGGCGCGAAGGTGCTCATGCTCCGCTGCGTCGAGTACGCCCGCCGCTACGGCATCCCGGTGCACGTCCGCAGCTCCTACTCACAGCTCCCCGGCACCGTGGTGACCGGCTCGATGGAGGACCTCAGCGTGGAACAGGCGATCATCACCGGCGTCGCGCACGACCGCAGCGAGGGCAAGATCACCGTCTACGGCGTCCCGGACCGGCCGGGTGAGGCCGCGCAGATCTTCCGCGTGCTGGCCGACGCCGAGATCAACATCGACATGATCGTGCAGAACGTGTCGGCCGAGGCCAGCAAGCTCGCCGACATCTCCTTCACGCTGCCCAAGAGCGACGGCCCGGCCGCCATCGCCGCGCTGGAGAAGGTCAAGCACACCGTCGGCTACAGCGACGTCCGGTTCGACCAGCACATCGGCAAGGTGAGCCTGGTCGGCGCCGGCATGCGCAGCCACCCCGGCGTCTCGGCGCGCTTCTTCGGCGCCCTGGCCGACGCCGGCGTCAACCTCGAGCTCATCAGCACCTCGGAGATCCGCATCTCCGTGGTCTGCCGCGACAGCGACGTGGACCTCGCGGTCCGCGCGGTGCACGACGCCTTCGACCTCGGCAGCGACGAGGAGGAGGCCGTGGTCTACGGAGGGACCGGACGATGAGCATCTCCAAGCGCGACGGCCTGCGGGTCGGTGTCGTCGGCGCCACCGGCCAGGTCGGCGCCGTCATGCGCCGGATCCTCGCCGAGCGGCAGTTCCCGCTCAGCGAGCTGCGGTTCTTCGCCAGCGCCCGCAGCGCCGGCAGCACCCTGCCCTGGGCGGACGGCGAGATCACCGTCGAGGACGCCGCCACCGCCGACCCGACCGGGCTCGACGTCGCGCTGTTCTCCGCGGGCGCGAGCACCTCGCGGGCGCAGGCGCCGCGGTTCGCCGAGGCCGGCGTGACCGTCGTCGACAACAGCTCCGCGTGGCGCCGGGACCCCGACGTCCCCCTGGTCGTCGCCGAGGTCAACCCGCACGCCCTGGCCGACATCCCCAAGGGCATCGTCGCCAACCCGAACTGCACCACGATGGCCGCGATGCCGGTGCTCAAGCCGCTGCACGACGAGGCGCAGCTGGTCCGGCTGGTCGCCAGCACCTACCAGGCGGTCTCCGGCAGCGGGTTGGCCGGCGTCGAGGAGCTCGACGGGCAGGTCCGGGCCGTCGGCGACAAGGCCGCCGAGCTCACCCACGACGGCGCGGCGGTGGCCTTCCCCGAGCCGCAGAAGTACGTGCGCCCGATCGCGTTCAACGTGCTGCCGCTGGCCGGCAGCGTCGTCGACGACGGCTCGTTCGAGACCGACGAGGAGCAGAAGCTCCGCAACGAGAGCCGCAAGATCCTCGGCATCCCCGACCTGCGGGTCGCGGGCACCTGCGTGCGGGTGCCGGTCTTCACCGGGCACTCGCTGTCGCTCAACGTCGAGTTCGCCCGGCCGCTGACCGTCGCCCGCGCCACCGAGCTGCTCACCGGGGCGCCGGGCGTGCAGCTCACCGACGTCCCGACGCCGCTGCAGGCCGCCGGGCAGGACCCCAGCTACGTCGGGCGCATCCGGCAGGACCAGAGCGTCGACGACGACCGCGGGCTGGTGCTGTTCGTCAGCAACGACAACCTGCGCAAGGGCGCGGCGCTCAACACCGTGCAGATCGCCGAGCTGCTGCTCCGGCGCTGAGCGGGCCGCGCTGAGGGACAGGGCACCCGTCGGCCGTCCGGGGGCCGGGTGGCGGGTCGCCGCGCAGGTCGCCGTCGTCCTCGCGCTGGCGGTGCTCGCCGGCCTGGTCTCGGCGCTGGGGCCCAACGACCCCTGGCACAACTGGTTCGACCTGCGCGTCTACGACGGCGCGGTCGAGTGGTGGCGCTCGGGCCGGCCGCTCTACGACTACACGTTCGGCCGCACCGACTACGGCTTCACCTACCCGCCGTTCGCGGCGCTGGCGGTGCTGCCCATGACGCTGCTGTCCATCGAGGCGGTCGCGGCCGTGCACGCCGGGCTCAACCTGCTGGTGCTGGCCGGGACCACCGCGTGGCTGGTCGCCCCGCCGGCCCGCCGGCACGGGTGGCCGGTGGTCTTCGCCGTGGCGGCCGCACTGCCGGTGGTGTTCGTGCTCGAGCCGGTGCGGGAGACGATCGGCTTCGGCCAGGTCAACCTGCTGCTGCTCGCGCTGGTGCTGGCCGACGTCGCCGCGCTGCGCCGCGGGTGGCGGTGGGCCGGCGTCGGCATCGGCCTGGCCGCGGCCTTCAAGATCACGCCCGGGCTGTTCGTCGTGTACCTGCTGCTGACGCGGCGCTGGCGGGCGGCAGCCGTGGCGGTCGGCACCGCGGCGGTCGTGACCGGGCTGGCGTTCGCCGTCGCGCCGGCGACCTCGTGGCGGTTCTTCACCGAGACCCTGTGGCAGACCGAGCGGGTGGGCCGGCTGGACAAGACGTCCAACCAGTCGATCCTCGGCGGGCTGGCGCGGCTCACCGACCCCGCTGAGCCGCCGCGGGCGGTGTGGCTGGTCCTCGCCGTCGCCGTCCTCGCCCTGGTGCTCACCCGCGCGGTGCGGGCCGCCCGCGCCGGGGACGACCTGGCCGGCGTGGCGCTCACCGGCCTGGCCGCCTGCCTGGTCAGCCCGATCGCCTGGTCGCACCACTTCGTCTGGCTGGTGCCCGCGCTGATCGTCCTCGTGGACGTCGCCGCGGGCAGCCCGGCGGCACCCGGGTGGCCGTCCGGGCGCCGGCCCGCCGCGGCGCTCGCCGTCGTCACCGGGCTGGTGCTGGCGTCGTCGTCGATCTGGTTCGCCGAGGCCGACCCCGGCCACCACCACGACCTCGGCGTCCCGGGGCTCGTGGTCGAGGACCTCTACCTGCTGACGACGCTCGCCGTCGTCGCCCTGCTCCCCTCGAGGGCGATGACACCGTCGGCCTACCGGCCGACACCGCGGCCACGTGCCGTCCCCGACCGCCGTTGAGCCGCTCCGTGGTCCCGGTCGGGGAGCCTCCGGCCCCCGCTCCCGAGACCACACGTCACGGTGTGACGTGCCGCAGCGCGAACGACAGCGCCGTCTCGACCTGCCGGATCGTCTCCTCGATGACCAGCGAGCCGTGGCCGGCGTCGAAGCGGTACACCTCGTGCGGGCGGCCCAGCCGGTCCAGCTCGGCGAGGTAGTTCTCGATCTGCCGGATCGGGCAGCGGGGGTCGTTGGCGCCGGCGACGACGAGCACCGGCGCCCGCACCTGCTCGACGTAGGTGATCGGCGAGGACCGCACGTAGCGCTCGTGCACCTCGTCGGGGGAGCCGCCGAACAGCGCCCGGTCGTAGGCCCGCAGGCCCTCCATCTCGTCCTCGTAGGCGGCCAGGTAGTCGGCCACGGGCACCTCGGCGATGCCCGCGGCCCAGCGCTCGGGCTGGGTGCCGAGGCCCAGCAGGGTGAGGAAGCCCCCCCACGAGCCGCCGGTGAGCACCGCCCGCGCCGGGTCGAGGAAGCCCTCGGCGGCCAGCGCGTCGTAGACCGCGCCGACGTCCTCGAGCTCGGTGAGCCCGGGCCGGCCGGTCAGCGCGTCGCGCCAGGCGCTGCCGTAGCCGGTGGAGCCGCGGTAGTTGACGTGCACGACCGCGTAGCCGGCGTCGACGTAGGCGGCGCGGCGGGCGCGGTAGGAGTCGTCGTCGGCGGACTCGGGGCCGCCGTGCACCAGGAACGCCGTCGCGTACGGCGGCTCCCCGGCCGGCCGGACGACGAGCGCGTGCACGTCCCCGCCCGGGCCGGGCACCCAGCGGTCCTCGACCGGGTGCGCGGCCGGCGGCTCCTCGCCGGGCGCGGCGAGCACCACGGGCCCGTCGGCGCGGCGGATCACCGGCGGGCGCTCCGACGACGACCAGGCCAGCTCCACGGTCCCGTCCGGGCGGGCGGTGGCCCCGCGGACGACGCCGGGCGGGGTGTCCAGCCGCTCCAGCGCGCCCGTGGCGAGGTCGTAGCGGTACAGCTCGCTGCGGGCGGCGTGGTCGTGGCCGACGAGCAGCGCCGACCCGTCCGGGTACCAGCCGGCGGTCACGTCGCCGGGCAGGTCGAGCACGATCTCGGTCTCGGTGTCGGCCGCGACGTCCCAGACCAGCAGCTCCTCCCGGCCGCGCCGCTCGTGGCCGACCAGCAGCCGCCGGTCGCCGGGCAGCGGGGCGAACTCCAGCGCGTGCAGGCCGCGGCCCTCGCCGTCCCACTTCTCGGCCACGACCGCGTCGTCGGCGGTCCGCAGCACCCGAAGCGCCGGGTAGCGCGGGTCGCCGTGCTCGGAGTGCGACATGACCAGCAGCTCGTCGTCGAGGGTGAGGGCGTCCACCGAGGCCGGGTCCTCGTGCCGGTAGACCACCCGCGGCGTCCCGCCGGTGGGCGCCAGCCACAGCTCGCTGCCGTCGTCGGTGGAGCGGCCGATCGCCACGAGCGAGGAGCCGATCTCCAGCCCGGCCGGGTAGGCCGGCCCGACCTCCGGGACGGCGACCCGGTCGTCGCCGCCCGCGAACGGCTGCACCATCCAGACGCCGAACTCGTCCCCGTCGGTGTCGGCGAACCACCAGATCGTCTCGCCGTCGGGGGACAGCGTGCCGATCAGCGTGCCGTTGGGCCGGTCGGTGGCCTGGCGGTGCGCGTCGGTGGTGCGGTCCCACGCGTACTGCTCGACGACGCCGCTGACGTCCGAGGCGTACAGGCAGCGCTGCGGCGCGCGCAGCGCCCAGTCGGGCAGGCTGACACGGGGCGCGCGGAAGCGGGCCTGCCAGCGGGCGGTGACCTCCGGGGACAGGACGGGGGCGCTCACCCGCTCATCTTCCCCCGGCGCCCGCCCCGGCCCTCCGGCCGCCCCGGGCGGCGATCGCCCGGGCCTGTTCGGCCGCGGCGTCGGCGGCGGCATCGCGGACGTCGCCGATGAGCAGCTCGAGCACGTCCTCCAGCGCCACCAGGCCGACGGTGTGCCGCTCCCCGCCGCGGACGTCCACCACGCCGCCGAGGTGGGCGCCCTGCGCGCGCATCTCCGAGAGCACCTCGGGCAGCCCCGTGCCGGGCGCGATCGGCACCAGCCGGTTGACGTGCTCCTCCGGGATCGGCCGGTCCCGGCCCTCGGCCCCGATGCCCAGCACGTCCTTGACGTGCACGAAGCCGGTCAGCGCCCCGTCGTCGGCCTGGACCGGGTAGCGGCTGAAGCCGTGCTCGGCGACGACGGCCTCGAGCTGCCGCGGCGTGGTGGAGCGCGGCACGGTGACGACGGTGTCCATCGGCAGCAGCACGTCCTCGACGGTGTGCTGCTCGAAGGTGAGCGCGCCGGCCGCCAGCTCGCTGACCTCGGTGCCCAGCAGCCCCTCGCGCCGCGACTGGGTGATCATCGAGCGGATCTCGGCCTCGTCGAAGCTGGCCGCCACCTCGTCGGTGGGCGTGGCGCCGAACGCCCGCACGAAGCCGTTCGCCGTGGTGTTGAAGAACCAGATGACCGGCTTGAGCAGCCGGGTGAAGGCGGCCAGCGGCGGACCGAGCGCGATCGCCGCGCGGTCCGGGCCGGCGATGGTGATGTTCTTGGGCACCATCTCGCCGAGCACCATGTGCAGCACGGTCACCAGCGCCAGCGCGACGACCAGCGCGATCGGGTGCAGGAGGGCGTCCGGCACGTGGAGCGCGTGCAGCGGGGCCTCGATGAGGTGGGCGACGGCGGGCTCGCCGACGGCGCCCAGGCCCAGCGAGCACAGCGTGATGCCCAGCTGGGCGCCCGCCATGTTCTGCGACACGTTGCGCATCGCGGCCAGGGTCCTGGCCGCCCGCGCGGAGCCCTGCGCGACGCGCGGCTCGATCTGGTCGACCCGCGCGGACACCAGCGCGAACTCGGCGGCCACGAAGAACGCGTTGCCCAGCAGCAGGCCGACCAGGATCAGCAGGCTGACGACGTCGCTCACGCCGTCGCCTCCTGCCGCGCCCGTGCCCGCGAGGCCGTGGCGCCCGGCGGCAGCACCACCGTCCGCTCGGCCAGGATCCGGGCGACCCGGCGGCCGTCGAGGCTCTGCACGGTCAGCCGCGCGCCGTCGAACTCGACGCAGTCGCCGACCTCGGGCAGCTGCTGCAGCCGCTCGGCGAGGAACCCGGCCAGCGTCTCGTACCGGCCCTCGGGCACCGCGATCCCGGTCCGCTCGAGCACCTCGTCGGGGCGCAGCAGCCCGGACAGCGCCCACCGCACGTCGTCGACCCGGCGCATGGTGCGCAGCGGCCGGTCGGTCTCGTCGGTGATCTCCCCGACCAGCTCCTCCACGATGTCCTCCAGCGTCACCACGCCGTGCGTGGCACCCCACTCGTCGACCACCAGCGCGATCTGCAGGCCCTGCTCGCGCAGCAGGTCCAGCAGCCGCTCCAGCCGCAGGGACGAGGGGACGGCGAGCACCGGGTCGGCCAGCTCGCCGGCGGTGCGGCGGCCCCGCTCGGCCTCCGGGACGGCGACCGCGCGCTTGACGTGCACGACCCCGGTGACCTCGTCGAGGTCGGAGCCGTAGACCGGGAAGCGCGAGTTGCCCGACTCGGTGGCCGCGGCGATGACGTCGGCGGCGGTGGCGCTGGCCCGCAGCGTCCACAGCCGGGTCCGCGGCGTCATGACGTCGGTGGCGTACTTGGCGCGCAGGCCCAGCGAGCGCTCGAGCAGGCGGGCGGCGACGGGGGAGAGGTCGCCCTCGGCCGCCGACCGGCGGGCCACCGCGGCCAGCTCCTCGGCGCCGCGGGCGGAGTCCAGCTCCTCGCGGGGTTCGAAGCCCAGCCGGCGCACGATCGCGTTGGCCAGCCGCTGCAGCGCGTTGACGACGACGCCCGCGACCGCGGTGAACGCCCGCATCCCCGGCGCCACGACCTTCGCGATGCCCAGCGGGTCGGCGATCGCCAGGTTCTTCGGCCCGAGCTCGCCGAGCAGCATCTGCAGCGTCGTCGCCAGGGCCAGCGCCAGGCCGTAGGAGACGCCGGTGGCCGCCGCCTGCGACAGGCCGAGCGCCTCGAGCGGGCCGTGCAGCAGCTGACCGATCGCGGGCTCGGCCAGGTAGCCGACGACGAGCGTCGTCAGCGTGATGCCGAGCTGGGCGGCCGAGAGCTGGGTCGACAGGGTCCGCAGCGCGGTCGCCACGCCGCCGGCCCGGGCGTCCCCGGCGCGGGCGGCCTCCTCGACGCGGCCGCGGTCGACCGTGGTCAGGGAGAACTCGGCCGCGACGAAGAAGCCGGTCAGTGCCGTCAGCAGCACGGCGGCGAGGAGGAGCAGCCACTCGGTCATCGGGTCCCCGGTGCCCGCATCGGCACCCGGCCAACCCCGGGAACGACTCAGGGGCCGCCCGGAGGCGGCCCCTGAGCTGGAGTCGGGGTGACAGGATTTGAACCTGCGGCCTCGTCGTCCCGAACGACGCGCGCTACCAAGCTGCGCCACACCCCGGTGCCTGGACCACTGTACCGTCCCGTTCCCGTGGCCCCTCTGCAGGGTCCCGCCGCGAGCCCGCGAGTGGCGGGGGCAGAGGGGTCCTTCCTCAGGCGGGCCGCGCGGTCAGCGTGAGCAGCGTCGCCTCGGGCGGGCAGGCGAACCGGGCGGGCGCGTAGGGGCTGGTGCCCAGGCCCGCCGAGACGTGCAGCCAGGTGCCGTTCGGGCGCCCCGGCGCGGGCTCGGCCCAGCGGTGCAGCCAGCGGACCCGGTCCCGGTCGATGCCGCAGTTGGTGACCAGCGCCCCGTAGAACGGCACCCGCAGCTGCCCGCCGTGGGTGTGGCCGCACAGCAGCAGGTCGTAGCCGTCGGCGGCGAAGCGGTCGAGCACCCGCGGCTCGGGGGAGTGGACGACGCCGATGCGCAGGTCCGCCGTCGGGTCGGCCGGCCCGGCGACGGCGTCGTAGTCGTCCCGCCGGATGTGCGGGTCGTCGCAGCCGGCGAACACGACCCGCCGGCCGGCGACGGTCAGCTCGCCGCGGGCGTTGGTGAGGTCCAGCCAGCCGCGGCCGGTCAGCCCGTCGCGCAGGTCGCGCCAGGGCAGCTCGGTGCCGTGCACCCGCTTGTCGGGCCGGGTCAGGTAGCTGAGCGGGTTCTTGGGCCGCGGCGCGAAGTAGTCGTTGGACGAGGTGACGAACGCCCCGGGCCGGTCCAGCAGCGGGTCCAGCGCCTGGAGCACCGTCGGGACGGCGTCGGTCCCGGCCAGGTTGTCCCCGGTGTCGACGACGAGGTCGGGCTCGAGGCCGTCCAGCGCCGCCACCCAGTCGCGCTTGGACCGCTGCCCGGCGGTCATGTGCAGGTCCGACAGGTGCAGCACGGTCAGCGGCGCCGAGCCGGGGGCCAGCACCGGGACGTCGAAGCGGCGCAGCGTCCAGCGGTTGCGCTCGTACAGCGACGCGTAGGCGACGGACGAGGCGCCCGCGGCGACGATGGCCGTGGGCAGGGCGGTGTACCAGCGCACGGTGCCCGAGCCTACGGGCCGGCCCGCGGCCCCACCGGCCGGGAACGGGAGGTCGTCGTGCCAGGCTGGGCGGCGTGTCTGACCTCAAGGACCGGCTGCGCGCCGACCTCACCACCGCCATGAAGAGCCGCGACGAGCTGCGCACCGCGACGCTGCGGATGGTGCTCGCGGCGGTCAGCGCGGAGGAGGTCGCGGGCAAGGAGGCCCGGGAGCTGTCCGACGACGAGGTGCTCGCGGTGCTGCGGCGCGAGGCCAAGAGGCGCCGCGAGGCGGCCGAGGCGTTCGACGGGGCCGGCCGCGCCGAGCAGGCCGGCCGCGAGCGCGCGGAGGGCGAGGTGGTGGCCGCCTACCTGCCCGCCCAGCTCGACGACGCCGACCTCGCCGCGATCGTCGCCGACGCGATCACCCGCACCGGCGCGAGCGGCATGAAGGACATGGGCCGGGTCATGGGCGCCGCCAACGCGGCCGTCGCCGGCCGGGCCGAGGGCTCCCGGGTGGCCGCGGAGGTCCGCCGCCAGCTCGGCTGACCCGGGCCCGCTCCGGGGAGCGGGCCCGCCCGGCGAGGGCTCAGTTGCCCCCCGGGCCTCCGTTGCCGCCGCCCCAGTTGCCGCCGCCGGGCCAGCCGTTCGCGTTGCCCTGGTCGCCGTTGCCCTGGCCGGCGTCGCCCTGGTCCGGCGTCGTCCCCTGGTCGGGGGTGGGCGCGGGGGTGCTCGGCGCCGGCGGGGCGGGCGCCGGCTGCCCCTGCAGCAGCGCCGGGTCGGCCGGCGGGAACGCCGAGGTGGGCTTGTCGGCGAGGAAGGGCGCGAAGGCGTCGTGCCAGATGGTGGCCGGCATGTTGCCGCCGTAGCCGCCGACGTCCTGCTGCTCCTTGGGGTTGAACACCATGACGCTGGCCGCGTACTCGGGCATGACGCCGACGAAGGCCACCGAGTCCCGGCCCTGCGCGGTACCGGTCTTGCCGGCGATCGCGTGACCCGGGATGGCGGCCCGGGTGCCGGTGCCCTCGGGGTTGGCGGTGTCGCCGACCAGGATGTTGGCCAGCGTGTTGGCGATGTTCGCCGGGATCGCGTTCGGCGTGCACTGGTCGCCGCGGACCACGGGCCGGCCGTCGTCGCCGGTGAGCGGCTGGCCGGCGCGGTCGAACACCTGGACCACCGGGATCGGGTCGCACTGGGTGCCCTGCGCGGCCAGCGTGGAGTAGGCGGTGACCAGGTCCAGCGGGCTGGTGGCCTCGGCGCCGAGCGTGAACGAGCCGAAGTTGCCGTCGATGATCTCGTCGGCGGAGTTCTGGGTGGGCTGGTCGAAGCTCATGCCCATCCGCTCGGCCATGCGCACCGGGCCCTCGACGCTGCCCAGCCGGTCCTCCAGCGCGAGGAAGTAGGTGTTCGACGAGCGGACCAGCGCGCCGACCATGTCGAGGGTGTCGGGGTAGTTGCCGGCGTTCTCGACGCAGTACATGCCGGTCGACCGGGACCGGTCGCCGCCGCAGGAGGGGCCGCGGAAGACCCGCGAGGTGTACTGGTTGCCCGGCGTGCTGATCACGGTGCTGGCCGGGATGCCGGCCTCCAGCGCCGCGGCGGCGGTGAACACCTTGTAGGTCGAGCCGGAGCCCTTGCTGGCCGCCGTGTGCAGGACGACGGACTCGCACTGCGGGTCCGCGCAGCCGTACTGCCGGTTGACGCTCATCGCCAGGACGGCGCCGGTGCCCGGCTGCACGGCGGTGAACATGCCGGCGAGCTGGGCGCCCATCGGCAGCGTGTTGAGGACCGCCTGGTCGCCGAGGGTCTGCAGCTGCGGGTTCAGCGTCGTCTGGATGGTCAGGCCGCCGTTGTCCAGCTGCTCCTGGCTGATGCCGAGCACCTGGGTCAGGTACTGCTGCATGAAGGCGCAGAAGAACCCGCCGATCGCGGCGTCGATGCAGCCGTTGGGCGGGCTGATGCCCGGCGCCACCTGCACCGGCTCGGCCATGAGCGCGGCGAGCTGCTCCTCGGTCGTCCCGTCGAGGTGGCCGAGGTCGAACATCCGCTGCAGGACCTGGTTGCGGCGGGTCTGGCCGTTCTCCGGCTGGGTGATCGGGTCGTCGTTGGTGGGGCTCTGCACCAGCCCGGCGAGCATCGCCGCCTGGGGGAGGGTCAGGTCGGCGGCGTTGACGCTGAAGTACTTCTGGGCGGCGGCCTGGATGCCGTAGGCGCCCTGCCCGAAGTACACGATGTTGAGGTAGCGGGTGAGGATCTCGTCCTTGGAGTAGGTCTCCTCCAGCGCCAGGGCCAGCCGGGCCTCGCGCAGCTTGCGGGACAGGCCCTCGACGCCGTCCTGCTCGATGGCCTCCTGCCGCTCCTCGGCGCTGTCGGCGGTCTCCAGCAGGGTCTGCTTGACCAGCTGCTGGGTGATCGTCGAGCCGCCCTCCTGCACCGAGCCCGCGGCCACGTTGGTCACCGCGGCACGCAGCGTGCCCTGCACGTCCAGGCCGTTGTGGTCGTAGAAGCGCGAGTCCTCGATGTCGACCAGCGCCTGCTTCATCACGTCGGCGATCTGGTCGGACGCCACCACCGTGCGGTTGTGGGCGTAGAAGTTGGTGATCAGCGAGCCGTCGGCGGCGAGCACGCGGGAGTTGCCCGCGGGGGTCGCGTCGGTGAGCTCCACCGGCAGCGCGTCGAGCAGGGACGCGGAGTTGCGCGCGACCAGCCCGCTGCCGCCGACGAGCGGGAAGAGCAGGCCGGCGACGAGCGCGCCGGCCACGACGATCATCGCGACGAGCTTGCCCAGGACTCGGGCGCGGGAGGCAGCAGACATCGCTGCCAATGTACGGGCCCGGCGTCGCCCGGACGGGTGATCAGGCGCGGCGCGCGGGCAGCACGCGGGTGCGCGGTACGCCCGTCGGCGTGTCGTCGTCGGGACCGGTCAGCGCCTCGGCCATGCTGCGCAGCCCGTCGAGGTCGTGGACGTCGCCGGCGGCCGCCGGGACCGCCCGCATCGCCACCTCCGGGTGGGCACTGGTGAACCGGTCGGCCAGCCGCTGCTCGCGCGCGGCCACGGTCATCCGCTCGGCGTGCACCCGCAGGGCGCCGGCGGCCAGCGCCGCGGCCGGGTCGCCGTCCCCGTTCTCCGCGGCGGCCTCGGCGGCCGCCTCGGCGCGGGTGGCCGACAGCCGCGTGCTCGCCGGCGGGTGGGTGCGGTTGAGCACCAGCCCGGCCAGCGGCATCCCCTCGGCCGAGAGCCGGTCGACGAAGTAGGAGGCCTCGCGCAGCGCGTCCGGCTCCGGGGTCGCGACGACGACGAACCACGTGCCCGGGCGGCGCAGCAGCTCGTAGGTGGCGGTGGCCCGCTCGCGGAAGCCGCCGAACATGGTGTCCAGCGCGGTGACGAACGCGGAGATGTCGCGCAGCAGCTGGCCGCCGAGGACCTTGCTGATGATCCGGCTGAAGAACATCAGTCCGGCGCCGGCGACCCGCAGCCCGGCCCGGCCGCCGGCGCGGGCCGGCGCGGTGAGCAGCCGGATCATCGTGCCGTCGAGGAACCGGCTCATCTTGTTGGGCGCGTCGAGGAAGTCCAGCGCCGACCGGGACGGCGGTGTGTCGACGACGATCAGGTCCCAGGTGTCGGCCGCCCGCAGCTGGCCCAGCTTCTCCATCGCCATGTACTCCTGCGTCCCGGAGAACGACGAGGACAGGGTCTGGTAGAAGGGGTTGGCCAGGATCTGCTCGGCCCGCTCGGGCGTCGAGTGCGCGGACACGATGTCGTCGAACGTCCGCTTCATGTCCAGCATCATCGCGTGGAGCTCGCCCGCGGCCCCCGGGACGTCGACCCGCCGCGGCTCGTTGTCCAGCTCCACCAGGCCCAGCGACTGCGCCAGCCGGCGGGCCGGGTCGATGGTCAGGACGACGACGCGGCGGCCGGCCTCCGCGGCGGCCAGGCCGAGCGCGGCCGACGTCGTCGTCTTGCCGACCCCGCCGGAGCCGCAGCAGACGACGATCCGGGTCCGGCGGTCCTCGATGAGGGCGGCGAGGTCCATCGGGGGCGCGTGCCGGTCGGCCGCCGGCGACGCGGCGGCGCGCGCGGCGCTCACGCCGCCACCTCCGCGCCGAGGTGCTCCTCGAGCCGGTCGGCCAGCTCGAACAGGCAGCCGAGGTCCATCGGGCCGGGCAGCAGCGGCAGCTCGACCGTCGGCCGGTCGAAGGACTCCACCCGGGCGCGCAGCGCGTCCTGCGCCGCCCACCGCTGCGCGTGCTCGACCGCCTCCGCGGCCAGCGCGTCGGCCAGCGCGGGGTCGGCGGGCAGGCCCGCGGCGGTCAGCCCGGGCACCAGGTCGGCGCCGGTGACCGCGCCCTCGGCGGCCCGCACCAGCGCCGGCTCGGGCAGCACCGGCTCGGTGGCCATGTTCACGATCACCGAGCCGACGGGCAGCTTGGCCTCGGTGAGCTCGGCGATGGCGTCGGCGGTCTCCTGCACCGGCATGTCCTCGAGCAGGGTCACCAGGTGCACCGCCGTCTGCGGAGAGCGCAGCACCGCCATGACGCCGTCGCTCTGGGTCTTGATCGGGCCGGAGCGCGCCAGGCCCGCCATCTCGTTGGTCACGTTGAGGAACTTGGTGATCCGCCCGGTCGGCGGGGCGTCGACGACGACCGCGTCGTAGACCCGCCGGCCGTCCTTGCGCCGGGTCACCGCCTCCTTGATCTTGCCGGTGATCAGGACGTCGCGCAGGCCCGGGGCGATCGTCGTCGCGAAGTCGACGGCGCCCATCTTGCGCAGCGCCCGGCCCGCGCGGCGGAGGTTGTAGAACATCTCGAGGTACTCGAGCAGGGCCTCCTCGACGTCGATCGCGAGGGCCCGCACCTCCCCGCCGTGGCGGGTGACCGCGACCCGGCGCTCCTCGTAGGGCAGCGGTGGGGTGTCGAAGAGCTGGGCGATGCCCTGGCGGCCCTCGCACTCGACGAGCAGGACGGTGCGGCCCTCGGACGCCAGGGCCAGGGCCAGGGCGGCGGCGACGGTGGTCTTGCCGGTCCCGCCCTTCCCGGTGACGACGTGGCAGCGCACGGGGAAGTCGGGGCTCACCCTGACCAGCCTAGGAGCACTCCGGGGATCGCGGCCCGCCGCGGCCGCAGCGCACCCGCCGCCGGGCCGCCGGCGCTGCGCTAGCGTCGTCCCTCATGAGTGACCCGGCCCGCCGCAGGTGGGAGTACGCCACCATCCCGCTGCTCATCCACAACACCAAGGCGATCCTCGACTCGTGGGGGACCGACGGGTGGGAGCTGGTGACGGTGCTGCCCGGCCCGACCGGCCCCGAGCAGCCGGTCGCCTACCTCAAGCGCCCGCTGGACTGAGGCGGCGGCCATGACGCAGGGGATGCAGGCCCAGAGCTGGCACGCGCGGCTGCGCGAACTGGGCATCCGGCTGCCCCCGGTGGCCGCGCCGGTCGCCTCCTACGTGCCGGCCGTGCGCACCGGGGCCCTGGTGTTCACCTCCGGTCAGCTGCCGTTCGTCGACGGCGGGCTGCGGCGCACCGGCAAGGTGGGCGGCTCGGTCGACCCCGAGGACGCCGCCGCCGACGCCAAGCTGTGCGCCCTCAACGCGCTGGCCGCCGTCGACGAGCTGGTCGGCCTGGACCAGGTGGCCCGGATCGTGCGCGTCGTCGGCTACGTGGCCAGCGCGGAGGGCTTCAGCGGCCAGCCGCGGGTGGTCAACGGCGCCAGCGAGCTGCTCGGGAAGGTCTTCGGCGACGCCGGCCGGCACGCCCGCAGCGCGGTCGGCGTGGCCGAGCTGCCGCTGGGCGCGCCGGTGGAGATCGAGCTGACGGTCGAACTGCGCGGATGACGGCGATCCGCCCGGCGGCGACGGTCCTGCTGCTCCGCGACGGCGCGGAGGGGCTCGAGGTCCACCTGCTGCGCCGCACCCGCGGGATGCCCTTCGCCGGGGGGATGACCGCCTACCCCGGCGGCGGGGTGGACCCGCGCGACGGCGACACCGCCGTCGCCTGGGCCGGGCCGCCGCCCGCCGAGTGGGCTCAGGCGCTCGGCTGCGACGAGCGGGTGGCGCGGGAGCTGGTGTGCGCCGCCGTCCGCGAGACCTTCGAGGAGGCCGGCGTCCTGCTGGCCGGCTCGCCCGACGGCAGCGACGTCGTGCCGGACGTGTCCGGGGACGACTGGGAGGCCCAGCGGCAGGCGCTGCTCACCCGCGAGCTGTCGCTGGCCGGGCTGCTGGCCGAGCGCGGGCTGGCGCTGCGGGCGGACCTGCTGCGGCCGTTCGCGCACTGGATCACCCCGCCGCAGGAGACCCGCCGCTACGACACCCGCTTCTTCGTCGCGGCGCTGCCGGTGGGGCAGGAGGCCCGCGACGTCTCCGGCGAGGCCGACGAGGCCAGCTGGCTGACGCCGGAGGCCGCGCTGACCGAGATGCGGGCCGGCACCCGGCCGATGCTGCCGCCGACGATCCACACGCTGCGCCAGCTGTCGGCCTTCCCGGACGTGGCCGCCGCGCTGGCCGGGTCCCCGCCGGAGCCGCTGCACCCGATCATGCCCGAGCTGCGGACCACGCCCGAGGGGCGCTTCGCCGAGCTCCCCGACGGCACCCGCATCGGCCTCGTGGTGCCGCTCCCCTCGTGAGGCGGTGAACGCGAGAGGCCCAGGACCCGCCGGGTCCTGGGCCTCTCGCGTTCGGACGCGTCAGCGCGCGCGGCGGCGGAGGCGGTCCTCGTCGAGGACGACGACCGACTTGCCCTGCAGCTGGATCCAGCCGCGGTGCACGAAGTCGGCCAGCGCCTTGTTGACCGTCTCGCGCGAGGCGCCGACCAGCTGGGCCAGCTCCTCCTGCGTGAGGTCGTGCTTGACCCGCAGGCCGTCGGACTCGCGGCTGCCGAACCGGTCGGCCATCTGCAGCAGCGCCTTGGCCACCCGGCCGGGGACGTCGGTGAAGATCAGGTCGGCCACCGAGTCGTTGGTGCGGCGCAGCCGGCGGGCGAGCACGTGCAGCAGCCGCTCGCCGACCTCGGGGTGCGCCTCGATCCACGGGCGCAGCACCGACTGCGGCATCTTGGCCAGCTTGACGTCGGTGACCGCGGTGGCCGTGGCCGTGCGCGGGCCGGGGTCGAACACCGACAGCTCGCCGAACTGGTCGGAGGGGCCCATGACGGCCAGCACGTTCTCGCGGCCGTCGGGGGAGCGCCGGGACAGCTTGATCTTGCCGCTCAGCACGATGTAGAGGCTGTCGCCCGGCTCACCCTCGTTGAACACGACCCGACCGCGGGGCAGGGTGATCGTCTCCAGACGGCTGGCGACGGGGTCGACGGCGTCCTCCGAGAGTCCCTGGAAGAGCCCCGACTGGGCCAGCACCTCGTCCACCACGATTTCTCTCCACCCCACCGTTCCGCGTTCGACCTGCGGGGCGTGGGCCCCGCATCCACACGGAGTCTAGGCGGCTGTGCGCACGGTCACCCGTTCGGAGACGCACGGGGTGCCCCCGCGGGGTGAGTCGGCCCCTCGCGGCGGCCACCCTGCAGGGGCCCGCGCCGGGCTCGCGAGGCGTGGGGGCCTTCGTCAGACCAGCGTCTCGGTGCTCTGGCGGACCCGCGACCGGCGACGGCGGCGCCAGCGGGCCATCGCCCGGCGGATGCCCGAGGCGGCCAGCGTGTCCACCTCGCCGGGGGTCGCCGACTCGAGGAACTCGGCCACCTCGCGCGGCGACGTCGGGCGGCGCAGGGGCTCCTCCACGCGCTCCATGACCAGCAGGAACGCGATGACCATCGGGGGGAAGAGGATGACGATGAGCGCGACCACGTCACCTCCCGGGTCCGGTCGCTGCTGAGCGGGCCAGTGCAGCCATGGTGGCACGGCCCGGAGGGTGTCGCCGGTGACGCCTACCCTCGACCGCGTGTCCACGCCGGCCTACGCGCGCCCCGCCGCGCGCCGTGCTCCCGCCCGCCGTCCGGCCGCCGTGCCCTTCGACCCGGACGAGACGCCGCTGGCCCGCACCCGCCGCGCCCGCCGGATGGCCCGTGAGCTGGCCGTCATCCACCCCGACGCGCACTGCGAGCTCGACTTCACCAACGCCTTCGAGCTCCTCGTGGCCACCGTGCTCTCGGCGCAGACCACCGACAAGACCGTGAACAAGGTCACGCCGGCGCTGTTCGCGGCGTACCCCGACGCCGTGGCGCTCGCCGGGGCCGACCGGGCCGACCTCGAGGCGATCCTCAAGCCCACCGGCTTCTTCCGCGCCAAGGCCAACTCGGTGCTGGGCCTCGCGCAGGCGCTGGTCGAGCGCTTCGACGGCGAGGTGCCCGGCCGCATGGCCGACCTGGTCACGCTGCCCGGCGTGGGCCGCAAGACGGCGAACGTCGTCCTCGGCAACGCCTTCGGCGTCCCGGGGCTGACCGTCGACACCCACTTCGGCCGGCTGGTCCGCCGCTTCGGCTGGACCGCCGAGGAGGACCCCGTCAAGGTCGAGGCCGAGATCGCCGAGCTGGTCCCCAAGCGCGACTGGACCATGTTCAGCCACCGCGTGATCTTCCACGGCCGGCGCGTCTGCCACGCCAAGAAGGCCGCCTGCGGGGCGTGCGGGCTGGCCCGCTGGTGCCCGTCCTACGGCATCGGCCCCACCGACCCCGAGGCGGCGACGAAGCTGGTCAAGACGCCCGCGGCGTCGGACACCGAGTGAGCGCCGGGCGGCGTGCGGCCGCGCTGCTGCTCGGCCTCGGGCTGCTGCTGTCGTCCTGCACCGCCTCGGCCGACGAGCCCGAGGCGCCCGAGCGGGCCACCGTCGCGGGGACGCGGACGGACCTGGCGGCCTGCCCGGAGCAGCCCGACGAGCCGGCCGCCGGCAGCGACCTGTCGGGCGTCGCGCCCATCGAGTGCTTCAGCGGCGGCACCCTCGACCTCGGCCGCGCCCCGGGCGTGCCCACCGTGCTCAACCTGTGGGCCAGCTGGTGCGGCCCGTGCCGGGAGGAGCTGCCGCTGGTGCAGCAGCTCGCCGACGCCGCCGGCGACCGCGTCCGGGTCGTCGGCGTGATCAGCCAGGACGGCGTCCCGCAGGCGGCGTCCTTCGCGGAGGACGCCGGTGTGACCGTCCCCGGCGCGTTCGACGGGCACGGCGACGTCGCCGCGGCGCTCGGGCTGCGGGGCCTCCCGCACACGGTGTTCCTCGCCGCCGACGGGTCGGTGGCCTTCGTCCGGACCGGCGCCGTCGAGTCCCTCGACGAGCTGCGCGGCCTGGTCGCCGAGCACCTCGGGGTGCAGCTGTGACCGGGCTCCTGCCCGGCGCCGACACCTCCGGCCTGCCGGACTACCTGCTGCGGCTGGTGACCGCGGCGGCCGACCTCCCGCTGCGGCACCGGATGCAGGCGGCCACCGACACCGCGCGCCGGTCGGCGGTGCTCATCCTCTTCGGCGAGGGCCCGCGCGGCGCCGACGTCCTGCTCATCGAGAAGTCCGCGCGGCTGCGCACACACGCCGGGCAGCCGGCCTTCCCCGGAGGCGGCGCCGACCCGGGGGAGGACTACCCGGTGGCCACCGCGCTGCGGGAGGCGCACGAGGAGGCCGGCGTCGACCCGGCCGGCGTCCGGGTGCTCGCCACGCTGCCCGAGCTGTTCCTCGGGCCGTCGGACAACCTCGTCGTCCCGGTCGTGGCCTGGTGGGACGACCCCCGCGACGTCGCGGTCGGCGACCCGCGGGAGGTGGCCCGGGTGGCCCGGGTGCCGCTGGCCGACCTCACCGACCCGGCCAACCGGTTCCGCGTGCGGCACCCGGCGGGGTACGTCGGCCCGGCGTTCGGCGTCGCCGGGATGGTCGTGTGGGGCTTCACCGCGGCGCTGCTCGACGCCGTCCTCGAGGCCGCGGGCCTCGCGCGGCCGTGGGACGCCCACGACGTGCGCCCGCTGGCGGCGGCCGGTGCACGGCCGGCGGCCGCGCCCGGGTCGCTGGGGGAGGGCGGCGCCGAGGACGCCGCCGCGCCGACGGTGGCCGACGGCGCCACCGGGGACGCCGCGACAAGTACGGTTCCGCGGCGATGAGCAGGATCTGGACGCGCCGCCTCCCCGCGGCGCTGACCGGCGCGGCGCTGGCGGCCGGGGTGCTGACCGGCTGCGGCTCCGGCGACGACGGCGGCGGTGGCGGTGGCGGTGCCACGGCGCAGCCGAACCCCGACGCGTCGCTCGGCACGGTCACCACGGCCGAGGACGGCGTCCAGGAGGTCACCATCCAGACGCCGGACGACTACGTGTTCGTCCCCGACACCTTCACCGTGGCGCCCGGCCGGGTCCGGCTGACCGTGCAGAGCACCGCCACCCAGGCCACCCACAACTTCCGCTTCACGCCCGGCGCCGGCGTCGAGGAGATCCCCGAGGAGATCCCGCTGCTGGCCGCGGGGGCGACGGAGACCATCGAGTTCGAGGTCACCGCCCCCGGCGACCACCCGTTCGAGTGCAGCTTCCACGTCCAGCTGGGCCAGACCGGCGTCATGACGGTGCGCGGCTGACCCATGTCGCTGGTCGACCTCGTCCTCATCGCGCTGGCCCTGGTCTTCGCCTTCTCCGGCTTCCGGCAGGGGCTGCTGGTGTCGGCCACCTCGTTCCTCGGCTTCCTCGGCGGCGCCGTGCTCGGCGCCCAGCTGTCCGGGCCGGTCGCCGACCGGCTCGACGGCTCACCGGTCACCCGGGTGTTCGCCGCGCTCGTCGTCGTCCTGGCGGGGGCGCTGCTCGGGCAGGTGCTGGCCGGCGCGATCGGGCGGGCGGTGCGCCGCCGGGTCACCTGGGAGCCGGCGGAGGTGCTCGACTCGGTCGCCGGGGCCGTGGTGTCGGCGATCGCGGTGCTGCTCGTGGCGTGGATGGTCGCCACCCCGCTGGCCACCGCGCCGTTCCCGGGGCTGGCCGGGCAGGTGCGCAAGTCGGCGCTGGTGCAGGCGGTGGACCGGGCGGTGCCCGACGGCGTCCGGGCGGTGTACGACTCGCTGCGCGAGGCGATCGACCGGCGCGGGCTGCCCGACGTCCTGGACCCGCTCACGCCCACCCAGGCGCGCGAGGTCGAGGCGCCGGACGCGACGCTGGCCGCGAGCCCGGTCGTCGGGCAGGTGCAGGGGTCGGTCGTGAAGATCAGCGGCATCGCGCCGTCGTGCTCTCGGCAGATCGACGGCTCCGGGTTCGTCTACGCGCCCGGCCGGGTGATGACCAACGCGCACGTGCTCGCCGGCGTGGACGCCCCCGTCGTCGAGGCCGAGGGCGAGGAGTACGAGGCGACGCCGGTGTACGTCGACGAGGAGGTCGACGTCGCGGTGCTCGCCGTCCCGGACCTCCCGCAGGTGCCGCTGGCCTTCGCCCCGGAGGTCGCGGGCACCGGGGACGACGCGATCATCATGGGCTACCCGGGCGGCGGGGAGCTGTTCATCGGCCCGGCCCGGGTGCGCGACGAGGGCCCGATCAGCGGCCCGGACTTCCGCAACACCCGCACCGTGCAGCGCGACGTCTACGCGCTCTACGGCGAGGTGCGCGCCGGCAACTCCGGCGGTCCGCTGTTCGACCCGGCCGGGCAGGTCCTCGGCGTCGTGTTCGCCTCGGCGATCGACGACCCCGCCACCGGCTACGCGCTCACCGCCCAGCAGGTCGCGCCCGCCGCCACCGCCGGCGCCACCGCCACCGCCGAGGTGGACACCGGCCCCTGCGAGTAGAAGGACCTCCCCGCCCCCCACCACTCGCTCCGCTCGTGGCGGGTCCCTGCGGGGAGGCCGTTCCAGCACGTCACCGGAGGCCGTTCCAGGACGTCACGTGGCCCAGTCGGTGATCGCCGTCGTGACCTCGGGGGCGGCCTCCTCGGGCGGGAAGTGGCCGATGCCGGGGAGCTCGCGCCACTCGTAGGCGCCGGCCACGTAGCGGCCCGAGCCGCGGGCGGTCCGCGGCAGCACCAGCGGGTCGGCGTCGCCGTGCAGCTGCAGGGTCGGCGCGGTGACCGGCGCGGCCATGCGGCGGGCGTAGCGCAGCCCGTCGGGCCGCAGCTGGGAGCGACCGGCCCAGCGGAAGTACTCCATCGAGCCGTAGGCCGCCTGCGGGATCCGCGCCGCCGACCGGTACCGCTCGACGGCCTCGGCGAAGTCGGCGGTGTGCGTCCAGTCCCGCCCGGCCCAGTTGCGCAGGAACTCGGCGACCGGGTCGTCGTCGGTGCGGGTCAGCCGCCGCTCGGGCAGCCGCGGCACCTGGAAGCCCAGCACGTGCCGCAGCGCCCGCCGCTGGGCGGGGTCGCGCAGACCGGCGCGCAGCAGCCGCGGGTGGGCCATCGAGACGACGACGAGGCGGCGCACGCTGCGCGGGTGCAGGGCGGCCATCGTCCAGGCGACCAGCCCTCCCCAGTCGTGCCCGACGACGACGGCGTCCCGCTCGCCGAGCGCGCGGACCAGCGCCGCGACGTCGCCGGCCGCCGTCGGCAGGTCGTAGCCGCGCGGCGGCTTGTCGCTGGCGCCGTAGCCGCGCAGGTCCGGCGCGACCGCCCGGAAGCCGGCGGCGGCGAGGACCGGCAGCTGCGCGCGCCAGGTCCACCAGAACTGCGGGAAGCCGTGCAGCAGGAGCACCAGCGGGCCCTCGCCGGCCTCGGCCAGGTGCAGCCGGACGCCGTTGGCGGAGACGTCGCGGTGGATCCAGGAGCCGGGCAGCAGGACGCTGGTGGCGTCGGGGCGCTCGTCGGCAGGAGCGCCCCCGGACCTCGCGACGCTCAGACCAGGTAGCTGTCGGGGGAGCGCCGCTCGACGCGCCCGTTGCTCACCGTCGGCAGCGCGCGGCGCCGCTGGCCCGGCTGCTCGCGGTGCATGACGTCGGGCAGCTCGCGCAGCGACTCCAGGGTCCGCTCCGGCTTGTCGATCCGCTTGATCATGCGCATGCCGATGAACGCGACGAGGCCGGCGATCAGCAGCAGGCCCGCCGTGACGATGAGGTAGGAGACCCAGCGGGGCAGGCCCAGCCAGGTGAAGAGCTCGGCGAGCATGATGAACAGGAAGATGCCGGCGAAGGCCACGAGCACGCCGGCGGCGGCGAACAGCCCGCCGCTGATGCCGGCCTTCTTCGCCGAGCGGCCGATCTCGGTCTTGGCCAGCTCGATCTCCCCGCGGATCAGCGTGGAGACGTCGGCCATGGCGCTCTGCACCAGCACGCCCACGGAGGGGTCGGCGCTGACGGCATGCCGCCCGGCGGGCTGGGTGGTCGACGCGCTGTGGGCCACGGGGGCTCCTCCCTGGTCGGACTGGCGGACGGCCGCGGACGGCCTGGGGAGGATCTTGCCCCGTGACCGCCCGGATCACGCACCCGGAACCCGATCGGGCGGCCGGGACGCCGGAGGTCCGCCCCGCGCCGTGGCGCGGGGCGGACCTCCGGTGTCTCAGTCCTCGGAGCCGCTGGTGGCCGGCAGCTTGTCCTTGATCAGGTTCATCACCGAGGAGTCGGTGAGCGTGGTGACGTCGCCGAGCTCGCGGTTCTCGGCCACGTCGCGCAGCAGCCGCCGCATGATCTTGCCCGAGCGGGTCTTGGGCAGCTCCTGCACGACCATGATCTGGCGCGGCTTGGCGATCGGGCCGATGTCCTTGGACACGTGGGTCCGCAGCTGCTGCACCAGGTCCTCACCCGAGTCCTGGGCCGACCCGCGGAGGATGACGAACGCGACGATGCCCTGCCCGGTGGTCGGGTCCGACGCCCCGACGACCGCGGCCTCGGCGACGGCGGGGTGGGCGACCAGCGAGGACTCGACCTCCGTGGTGGAGATCCGGTGGCCCGACACGTTCATGACGTCGTCGACCCGGCCGAGCAGCCAGATGTCGCCGTCGGCGTCCTTCTTGGCCCCGTCGCCGGCGAAGTAGACCTCCTTGCCGAACCGCGACCAGTAGGTGTCGACGTAGCGGTCGTCGTCGCCCCAGATGGTGCGCAGCATCGACGGCCAGGGCTGGGTGAGCACCAGCAGGCCGGTGGTGTCGTCGCCGAGCTCGTTGCCCTCGTCGTCGACGACCTTGGCCGAGATGCCGGGGAACGGCGTCTGCGCCGAGCCGGGCTTGAGGTCGGTGACGCCGGGCAGCGGCGTGATCATGTGCGCTCCGGTCTCGGTCTGCCACCAGGTGTCGACGATCGGGCAGCGGCCGCCGCCGATGTTCTGGTGGTACCAGAGCCACGCCTCGGGGTTGATCGGCTCACCGACCGAGCCGAGCACCCGCAGGGAGGTGAGGTCGAAGCCGGCGGGGATGTCCTCGCCCCACTTCATGAAGGTCCGGATCACCGTCGGCGCGGTGTAGAGGATCGAGACGCGGTACTTCTCGATCAGCTCGAACCAGCGGCCGCGGTGCGGGGTCTCCGGGGTGCCCTCGTACATCACCGACGTCGCCCGGTTGGCCAGCGGCCCGTACACGATGTAGCTGTGGCCGGTGACCCAGCCGACGTCGGCGGCGGTCCAGTAGACGTCGGTGTCCGGCTTGAGGTCGAAGGTCGCCCAGTGCGTGTAGGCGACCTGGGTGAGGTAGCCGCCGGAGGTGTGCAGGATGCCCTTCGGCTTCGCCGTCGTCCCGGACGTGTACATGATGTAGAGCGGGTGCTCGGCGTCGAAGGCCTCGGGCGTGTGCTCGGGCGACTGCCGGTCGACGACGTCGTGCCACCACAGGTCGCGGCCCTCGGTCCACTCGACGTCCTGCTCGGTCCGCCGGACCACCAGCACGTTGCGGACGCCCTCGGTGCGGCCGACGGCGTCGTCGACCGCGGGCTTGAGCGCGCTGGGCGCCCCCCGCCGGTAGCCGCCGTCGGCGGTGATCACCAGGACGGCGCCGGCGTCGGTGATCCGGCTGGCCAGCGCGTCGGCGGAGAAGCCGCCGAAGACGACCATGTGGACGGCGCCGATGCGGGCGCAGGCGAGCATCGCGACGATCGTCTCGGGGATCATCGGCATGTAGATGGCGACCCGGTCGCCGGCCTGCACGCCGAGCTCGAGCAGCGCGTTGGCCGCGCGGCAGACGTCCTCGGTGAGCTGGGCGTAGGTGATCGTGCGGGTGTCGCCCGGCTCGCCCTCCCAGTGGTAGGCGACCCGGTCGCCGTGGCCGGCCTCGACGTGCCGGTCCAGGCAGTTGTAGGCGACGTTGAGCTTCCCGCCGACGAACCACTTGGCGAACGGCGGGTTGGTCCAGTCGAGGACCTCGTCCCACTCCTGCGCCCAGCTCAGCCGGCGCGCCTGGGTCTCCCAGAACGCCAGCCGGTCGGCCTCGGCCTGCTCGTACACGTCCGGGCCCACGTTGGCGGACGCGGCCAGCTGCTCCGGCGCCGGGAACCGGCGGCCCTCCGACCCGGTCGACTCGCTCACGTGCACTCCCTCCGTCTCGTCGCTGCGCACGCCGTGCCGGCGGCGTGTCCCAGCACACACCGTAGGGGCCCGGGCGGCGCGCGGGGCCGGGGGCCGCAACGTCGTTGCAGCAGACTGGGGCCGTGGACGGCGGACCGCAGGCGGTCGTGGCGGCCCGGGTGCCCGGGGCCGCCGGCCTCGGCCTGCTCGCCCCGCCGTCGGCGCGCCCGTTCCCGGCCACGCTGCTGGCCGATCCGGACTGGACGGCGGAGCGGGTCGCCGCGCTGGGCCGCCGGTACCGCAGCACCGACCGGCGGGTGCTGGCCACGGTGTGGTGGTACTCGGCGTCGGCCGTGCTGCTGACGCCGGTGGCCGCGGGGCTGGCCACCGGCCGGCCGCTGTCCGCGCGGCCGGCCGACACGACCCTGTACGAGGTCGCCGGCGGCACGGTGCTGGCCGCGGTCTCGCGCGCGCCCGCGGGCCCGGACCCGGCGGGGGAGCTGCGGGAGGCGCTGGGGTCGGCGATCGCCGCGGTGGCCGCGGCCGGCGGGGTCCGCGAGCGGCCGCTGTGGGCGGTGGCCACCGACTCGCTGGCCGGCCGGCTGCTCGCCGTCGGGCGGGCGCTCGGCGAGGTGGAGACGGTCACCGCGCTGGCCGCGCCCCTCGCCGCGGCCGTCGGCGACCCGATGCCCGCACCCCGGTACACCGACGTCGGCGGCGTCCGGTTCGTCCGCCGCGCCTCCTGCTGCCTGCTCCACCGGCTGCCCGGCGAGGCCCTGTGCAGCGCCTGCCCCGGCCGGCCGCCGGCGGACCGGCAGGTGCTGCTGGAGGCCGCCGCCGGGCTGTGGTGAGCCGCCGGGCTGTGGTGAGCCCCCGGGCCGGGACGGCGACGGGGCGCCCGGACCGGAGTCCGGACGCCCCGTCGGGGACCTGCCTCAGCCGGCGGCGCAGGCCCGCGCGTAGTCGGCGTCACCGGCGTGCGGGCCGCTGGTGAACCGGCATCCGTAGGCGCGGTCGGCCACGACGGCGGGGTCGAGGACGTCGTCCCCGGCCGGGCGGACGCCGTTCTCCACCCAGTTCACCAGGTCGGTGAAGGCCTGGTTGCGCTCGGCGGCGGTGAAGTCGCAGTGCCCGACCGAGCGGATGGCGCGCTGCACGAGCAGGTCGGAGTTGCCGTGGGCGGCGGCGTCCTGCGCGTACAGCTGCTCCATGCTGAACGGCACGAACAGGTCGCCCAGGCCGTGCAGCGAGAGCACCGGGACGTCGAAGGTGCCGCTGATGGTCGGGACGCCCGACAGCCCGTTGCCGCCCGGCGAGGCCTGCACGCGCAGGACCTCCGCGTTGAGCTCCCGCTCGGCCGCGCTCAGCGCCGGGTCGGCGTCGAGCTGGTAGACGCGATCGGCGTTGCCGGGCACCGACTCGGGGGCCGGCTCCTCGCCGTAGCCCGGGTACTGCGGGTGGACGGTCAGCAGGAACTCGTCGAAGGAGGCGAAGCCGGCCTCGGCCAGCGGGCGCTCACCCCCGGAGCGCAGCTCGGTCAGCGCCCGGAGCTGCTGCCCCGCCTCGGTCAGCGCGGACGGGGTGGGCGCCGCGCTGATGCCCAGCTCCGTGCGCAGGGTCGGCGTCACCGTCGCCACGTAGTCCGCGGGCGCGGGGAACACCTGCGGGACGTCCGCCAGCGACTGGGCGGCCAGGTTGTAGTCGAGGAAGAAGTCGAACAGCCGGCGGTCGCCCATGACGCCGCAGCGGGGCAGGGCGCCGTCGTACTGGTTGCGGTACTGCTCGATGGTGACGCCGATGACGTGCCCGCCCATCGAGTCGCCGGTGATGTACCGGTGCTCGGGGGCGCCGTAGGTGGCGTCGAAGTACTGCGCCAGGCGGTGGGTGCTCTTCACGCCGGACACCGGGTCGTAGCCGTTCTCGCTGTAGCTGGAGGCCGCCCAGGCGTAGCCCTGGCCGACGAGGAAGTCGCGCTCGGGGGGATTGCTGACCGTGAGCTCGGCGCCGGTGCCGCGGTAGCCGTGCGCGTAGACGACCAGGTCGCCGTTCCAGTTCGCCGGGACCTCGATGCGGTAGCCGGCGCCGTCGTCCAGCACGCCCCACTCGCGGGTCGTCGTGGTCCCGGGCAGGGCGGTGAACGGCAGCTTCGCCTCGTCGACGAAGTACTCGACCGGCGCGGGCACGGGGTAGCGCGGCGGGGGTGCGGCCGCCGCGGGCGCGGCGGTCGCGGTCACGGCCAGCGCCGTGGCGACGGGGAGCAGGAGCAGGCGGAGCGGTCGTCTCACGGAGGGCCTCCCGGCATCGGTGACGGTGCGGGAACAGTAGGCGCCCCTGTTGCACGGGTTCACACGGGGTGTGCTCCAGCTCACGCCGGGTCGCGTCCGGACGCGTCGGGTCAGCGCTCCAGCGCGCGGGCGATCGCGGAGCGCAGGTCGTCGACGCCCTCCCCGGTCAGGGCCGAGACCGGCACCGCGTCGGGGTACGCGGTGCACAGGGCCGCCATCCACGCGGGCGGGGCGACGTCGGCCTTGTTGAGCGCGAGCAGCTCCGGGTGGTCGCGCGCGCCGATCTCGTAGAGGACGCCGCGCACCGCCGTCACCTGGCACATGGCGTCGGGCGCCGAGGCGTCGACGACGTGCAGCACCAGGTCGGCCTCGGCGACCTCCTCGAGCGTGGCGCGGAAGGCGTCGACCAGCTGGTGGGGGAGGTGGCGGACGAAGCCGACGGTGTCGGTGAGCGTGTAGGGCCGGCCATCGGGGGTGACGGTTCGGCGGACGGTCGGGTCCAGCGTGGCGAACAGCGCGTCCTGCACGAGGACCTCGGCCCCGGTCAGCCGGTTGAGCAGCGCGGACTTCCCGGCGTTGGTGTAGCCGGTGAGCGCCACCGAGGGCACCCGGTTGTCGCGGCGGCGGCTGCGGGTGCGCTGCCGCCGGGCGGCGGTCTGCTCCACCTGACGCCGCAGCAGGGTCATGCGCCGGCGCAGGTGGCGCCGCTGGGACTCCAGCCGCTGCTCGCCCGGGCCGCGCACCCCGGTCCCCGCAGCACCGGCGCTCCGGCCGCCGCCGATCCGCGAGAGCTCCGTCCCCTGCCCCCGCAGTCGCGGGAGCTGGTAGGCGAGCTGGGCGAGTTCCACCTGGGCGCGGCCCTCGCTGCTGCGCGCGTGCTGGGCGAAGACGTCGAGGATCAGCGCAGTCCGGTCCACCACGCGCGCGCCGACCCGGTCCTCGAGGTTGCGCACCTGCGCCGGGGACAGGTCGCCGTCGGCGATGACCAGCCCGGCTCGGCGGTCGCGGACCAGGTCGGCGAGCTCGGTGACCTTCCCCGACCCGAGGTAGGTCGCCGGGTCGGGGTGCTGGCGCGGTTGCACCATCCGGCCGACCACGGCCACGCCGTCGGTGTCGGCGAGCCGCTCCAGCTCGTCGAGCGGGTCGACCGCGTCCTCGTGGTCGGCGTGCAGTCCCAGGAGCACCGCCCGGGGTGGCTCCGCGCCGTCCCCGGCCGCCGTCCCCTCCTGCTGCGCCCCGAGCAGCCACGTGCCTGGCATCCCGGCCTCCCCGGCGTGCGGCCGGGGAGGTGGGCCGTCCTGGCCCGGTCGTCCCGGCCGGTCCAGCGTTCCCGCCGGGACGCCCGGTCGCCACCGGGAGCGTGGCCGCTCAGGGCAGGCACCCCTGGACGGAGAGCTGGTCCTCGTCGGCCAGGGTCCGGTCGCCGGCCTGGACGACCAGTCCCGTGGCCGAGATGGTGAACGGGGTCCCCTGCTCGGACCGGCCGACGGCGAGGAACCTGCTGGTCGTGGTGACGACGCCGTCGCGCGGTCGCACGGCCCACCGGTCGGTGTACCGGGTGGTGTACGTGTGCGCGCCGGAGTGGACCACCAGGGTCCCTCGCGACTCGGCACGCGCGTCCAGCACGGTGGGGTCGACCTCGTCGCTCTCGGTCAGGGCGATCACCTGCGCGTCGGTCAGGCCGGCGACCGTCGACCGGAGCCGGATCGTCCGGGTGCCGGTGTAGACGGCGGTCTCCTGCGGTGTGCACACCCCGGTGTCCCCCTCCGCGCCGGTGGCCTCGTGGGTCTCCCGGACGGGGATCGTCACGACGTAGTCGGTGGACCGCGGCGCCGCCCAGGCGGCGGAGGGGACCGCCATCCCGGCCGCGGTGAACCCGGCCACGAGTGCGACGCGTCCGCGGTGAGGGCGCGCGGGGCGACGGGACCGCTCGGCACCGGTCCGGTCGGAGGCCGCCGGTCCAGGACGCGAGAGCTGGGAACGGGTGGTCATCGGGACCTCCACGGGTGAGTGGGCGGACGGGCCGAGCCTCCCGGTGGGGATGGGCCGGCACATCGGACGGGCGGTGGGTCCGCCTCCGTCCCCCGGCCGATCCCCATCACTCCGCGGACGGATCAGCCGGGGAGCGCGGGCGGCTACCGTTCCCCCGTGACCCGGCAGCGGGTGCTGGACCGCCGGCCGGCGGGGACGGGGCTGCCCGGGACGTCCCCCGGAGAGTGGGTCCCCGCCGTGGTGCTGGCCGGGCTGTGCGTCGCCGAGGCCCTCCTCGGGTCGGCCTCCCGCCACCCGGTCGCGGACGCGGCCGCCGGAGGCGTCGCCGCGCTCACGCTCGCGACCCGCCGCCGGGCACCGGTCCTCGTCCTGGTCGTCGCCTGCGGCCTGCTCCTGCTCCCGGCCGCCCTCGACGGCGCCTCCCAGTCGGCCGCCCAGGCGGCGGTGATCGCCGTCGGCGTCTACTCGTGCGGCCGCCACGGGCGCGAGCCCCGGGCCCTGCTCGGGATCCCCGTCGGATCCGCCGCCGTGCTGCTCCAGCTCGCCTGGGACCCGCTCGCCACCGTGGCCTCGTCCTGGGCGTGGGCGCTCAACCCGATCTGGATCTACGCCCTCGGGGCGTGGGTGCGCCAGCAGGCCGGCGCCGTCGAGCGGACGCGGGCGGAGGCCGAGGCGCGAGCCGCCGCGGCCGCCGCGGAGCACCGGGTGCGCATCGCGCGCGAGGTGCACGACGTGCTCGCCCACGACCTGGTCGTCATGCTCGTCCAGGCCGGCGTCGCCGACGAACTGCTCGAGTCCGACCCGGACCGTGCCCACCGGGCGCTCGCCCACGTCCAGGACACGGGCCGCTCGGCGATGCGGGACGTCCGTGCGGTGCTGGAGGCCCTGCGCGGACCGGCTGGCCCGGGCGGCGGGGGACCGCGGCGGCCGGTCGTCGAGCGGGCCGAGCCGGTCGTCGAGCAGGTCGAGCCGGTCGTCGAGCAGATCGAGGCGGTCGTCGGCGCCGTGCGTGCGGCGGGCGTGCCGCTCTCCCTCGTGGTGAGCGGCGAGCCGGGGACGGTGGACCCGGCGACCGGCGCCGTCGCCCTCCGGGTGGTGCAGGAGGCGCTCACCAACGTCCTGCGGCACGCCGGCCGGCCTCCGACGCAGGTCCGGCTGGTCGTGGCCGACGGCCGGCTCGCCGTTCAGGTGCACAACGACCCCGGTCCCGGACCGGCGCGGCACCGCTCCGGCGGCCGTGGGCACGGCCTGCGCGGGATGCGGGAGCGGGTCGCGGCCGTCGGGGGCGTGTTCTCCGCGGGGCCGGACCCCACGGGCGGGTTCACCGTCGCGGCGGAGCTGCCCCTGCGCGGTGAGGCGGGTGGTGCCGGGTGATCCGCGTCCTGATCGCTGACGACCAGGAGCTGGTGCGCGAGGGGCTGGCCCTCATCCTCGGCGCCCAGCCCGACGTCGCCGTCGTCGGGACCGCCTCCGACGGCGTCGAGGCGGTCACCCTGTGCCGGCGGCTCGTCCCGGACGTCGTCCTGATGGACGTGCGGATGCCCCGGCTCGACGGCATCCAGGCCACCCGGCGGATCCAGGACGCGGTGCCGGGCTGCCGCGTCCTCGTGCTGACCACCTACGACCTCGACGAGCACGTCCTCGACGCGCTGGCGGCCGGTGCGAGCGGCTACCTGCTCAAGGACACGCCGCGTCAGTCCCTGCTCGCGGCGGTCCGTGCGGTCGCGGAGGGGGACGTCCTCCTCGACCCCGGGATCACCCGCCGCCTGGTGCACCACCACCTGCGGGGACCGGCCACCCCGGCCGCCCGGCGGCTCCTGGACCGGCTCACCCGGCGGGAGGCCGAGGTGCTCGGGGTGGTCGCCGGAGGTGCCACGAACGCCGAGATCGCCGTCGAGCTCGGGATCAGCGAGGCGACGGTCAAGACCCACGTGGCGAGGCTGCTGGAGAAGCTCGGTGCCCGTGACCGGATCCGGCTGGTCGTCCTCGCCCACGAGGCCGGGCTCGTCGGGCCCCCGACCCGGCACGCGGGAGGTGGCCTCCCTCAGGGCAGGAAGAGCATGGAGTCACCGAACTCGTGCCACAGGTAGCCGCCGGCCGCGGCCGCCTCGTAGGCGCGCGCGACCAGCTCCCGGCCGGCCACCGCCTCCAGCAGCAGCAGGTGGCTGGCCTCGGGCGCGTGCAGCCCGGTGACCAGCCCGGTCACCGCGCGGGCCGGCCGGTCCGGGCCGAGCACGAGGTCGGTCCAGCCCTCGCCGGGCCGGGTGACGCCGTCCTCGCCGGTGACCGTCTCCAGCGCCCGGGTGACGGTGGTGCCGACGGCGACCACCCGCCGCCCGGCCGCCCGGGTCGCGGTGACCAGACGCGCGGTGACCTCGGGCACGCGGTAGCGCTCCGGCGCCGGCGGCTCGTGCAGCTCGGGGCTGGAGACGCCCGCGTGCAGCACCAGCGGCACCACCGGCACGCCGCGGGTCATCAGGCGGACCAGCAGGTGGTCGGTGAACGGGCGGCCGGCGCTGGCGTTCTCCGCGCTGCCCGGCTCGGTGGCGTACACGTTCCGGACGTCGTCGAGCGCCACCGGCCCGCGCAGGTGGCGGTAGCGGACCGGCTCGCCGTGCCGGGCCAGGTAAGCGGGGACGTCGACGGCCGGCCCGGCGACCGCCCGCCACAGCCGGCCGGGGCGCGCGGGATCGGGGAACCCGGCGCGCAGGACCAGCCGGACCCCGCCGGGCAGCAGGAGCGCGGCGCCGGGCTCGAGCCCGGTCTCGGGGCCGTCGTCGGCGGGTCGGCGCACCTCGACCACCCACGTGCCGTCGTCGAGCGTGGCCGAGACGTGCACCGGCGTGCGGGAGCCGTCGGCGCGGCGGGCGGGCAGGCGGGCCGGCAGCGTCGCCGAGGTGTTGACCACGACCAGGTCGCCGGGCTCGAGCAGGCCGGGCAGGTCGCGGAACCGGGCGTGGGTGAGGCTGCCCGGGCGGACGGCCATCAGCCGCACGCCGTCCCGGGCGAGCCCGCGGCGCTCCGGCGGCTCGCCGGCCTCCGCCCCCATCGGCACGGCGACGGCGGTCACCGGTCCACCGCCGTCAGCGGGAGGACCTCCCCGCCCCCCACCGCTCGCGAGCTCGCGGCGGACCCCTGCGCGGAGGCCAGGCGCACGCGCGGGCCGGGCAGGGCCCCCTCGAGCAGCGTCAGCAGCGCCGGGGCGACGTCGGCGGGGTCGGCGAGGTCGGCCGGGTCGGCGCCGGGGTCCGCGGCGGCGTGCATGTCGGTGGCCATGTCGCCCGGGTCGACGGCGACGACGCGCAGCGCCGGGTGCTCGACGGCGAGCACCGCGGTGAGCAGGTCGAGCGCGGCCTTGCCCGCCCCGTAGCCGCCCCAGCCGGCGTAGGCCTCGACGGCGGCGTCGCTGCTGACCGACACGACCGTCCCGCGGGCGCGCTCCAGGGCGGGCAGCACCGCCTGCACCAGCGCGACCGGCGCGACGGCGTTGGTCCGCAGCAGGTCCTCCAGCGCCGCCGGCGGGAGGTCGGCCAGCCGCGGCAGCGGGACGGGGCCGAGCGCGGAGGCGTTGTTGACCAGCAGGTCGAGGCGGTCGCCGGCGGCGGTGGCCAGCGCGGTGCGGTGGGCCGGGTCGGCGACGTCGCCCGGCACGGCTGTGACCAGGTCGGGGCGGGGGAGCCCGGCGACGGCGGCGGCCAGCCGGCCGGCGTCCCGGGCGTCGACGACGAGCCGCCAGCCGCGGCGGGACAGCTCGGTGGCGAGGGCGAGCCCGAGGCCGCGGGAGGCCCCGGTGACCAGTGCGGTGGGTGTCATGCGGCTACCGTGGGACCTGAAGTCGACTTGAGGTCAAGGGGGCGCCGTGGAGCTGCTCGCGATCGGGGAGGTGGCCGCCCGGTCCGGTCTCGCGCCGTCGGCCCTGCGCCACTACGAGGCCGAGGGGCTCATCACCGCGAGCCGCACCCCCGGCGGCGCGCGGCGCTACCCCCGCTCGGTGCTGCGCCGGCTGGCGTTCGTCCGCGCGGCGCAGAACGTCGGGCTGTCGCTGCCGGAGGTCCGCGCGGCGCTGGCCACGCTGCCCGACGGGCGCACGCCGTCGGCGCGCGACTGGGCGCGGCTGTCCCGCGGCTGGCGGGAGCGGCTCGACGCGCAGATCGCCGCGCTCGAGCAGTTGCGCGACGGGCTGAGCTCGTGCATCGGCTGCGGCTGCCTGTCGCTGACGTCCTGCGCGCTGTCCAACCCGGGCGACGCCGCGGCGGCGGAGGGCCCCGGCGCCCGGCGGCTGTCCCCGCTGCTGCGCCGGGTGCCGCCGGCCGGCCGCCCGGGCTGAGCGCCTCGCGGCACCCGCCGGGGGCGGGCATGATCCGGACGGGAGCGCGTCGCGGGACGCCGCCGGGGAGGACAGCCGCATGACCCTCATGCCCGCCGCCTTCATCGGCCACGGCAACCCGATGAACGCCCTGGAGCGCAACCGCTACACCGACGCCTGGCGGGCCTTCGGCCGCGCGGTGCCCCGGCCGCGGGCGATCCTCGTCGTCTCCGCGCACTGGTACGTGCACGCCACCGCGGTGACGGCGATGCCGCGCCCGCGCACCATCCACGACTTCTTCGGCTTCCCGGACCGGCTCTTCGACGTCTCCTACGACGCCCCCGGGCTGCCCGAGCTGCACGAGCAGGTGTCCGACGTCGTGTCCCCGACCTGGGTGGGCGCCGACCTCGACAGCTGGGGGATCGACCACGGCGCCTGGTCGGTGCTGGTGCACGCCTTCCCCGACGCGGACGTCCCGGTGGTGCAGCTGTCGATCAACGCGCTCAAGGGCCCCGACTACCACCTGCAGATGGGCGCGGCCCTGGCGCCGCTGCGCGAGGACGGCGTCCTGGTGATCGGCAGCGGCAACGTGGTGCACAACCTCGGTGGGGTCAGCCGCGCCCTGCCCGACGCCGGCTTCGACTGGGCGCAGCGCTTCGACCAGGCCGCGCGCGAGGCCATGCTCACCGACCCGGGCGCGGTGGGCCGCCTGGACGGGCACCGGGACTTCGACCTCGCCGTCCCCACGCCCGACCACTTCCTGCCGCTGCTGTACGTCGCCGGCATGGCCGGGGCCACCGGGACGACGGCGGACGTGCTGGTCGACGGCTACGCCTACGGGTCGCTGTCGATGACCTCCTACACCGTCGGCATGCCCGCGCCCGGTGCCGAGGGCGGCGGCTTCGCGGCGCCGCTGCCCGAGGGGCCCCCGCCGGACGGCGCCAACATCTGACCCCCGCCGGAGCGGTGACCGGTTCACTCCGGAGCGTGACGGCGAGCCGACGCGACGGAGGGGTCCGTCACCGTTCGATGTCACGGTCGTTCCCCCCGGACAGTGACGCCGCTCCTGTCCTGACATCCCCGGGGGGTCCCGTTGTCGTCCGCTCGCCGTTCCCCGTCCCGCAGGCCCCGTGGCCGCCGGGCGCTGCTCGTCGCCGGCCTGGTCGCCGCGGCGGTCGCGACGCCCGGGGTGGCCGCCGCCGCTCCGGGCGACGCCCCCACCGACCCGCTGGAGGACGTCGTCACGACGCTCGAGCAGGCCGTGACCGGGCAGGGCGGGGACGCCACCGAGCCCCCGGCGCCGCCCGGCACCGGTGCGCTCCCGCTGCCGGGCGCCGGCCAGGAGGCGCCCGCCGGGCCGGCCCCCGCGGAGGAGGGTCCGGTCCCGCCGCTGCCGGAGGCGCTCGTGCAGGGCCTGCAGTCCGCGCTCACCCCGCTCGGCGTGCCGGAGCACTGCGTGCAGGGGGTGGCCGACGGCGTGCAGGACCTGCTGAACGGCGTGCTGTCCCAGGACCCCGCGGCGGCCGTGCAGGAGCTGGCCGCCGGGCTGCAGGGAGCGCTGACCGGCCTGGCCTCCGGGCAGCCGCCCGCGCTGGACCCGGCCGTGCTCGGGAGCGGCGCCGCGGACGTCGCGGCCGACGTCGAGGCCCTGCTCGCGGCGTTCCAGGCCTGCCTGCCGGCCCTCCCGGAGGCGCCCGAGCCCCCCGCGCCGGCGCCGGAGCCCACCCCCGGGGCGCCGCACGCCGCGCCGGTCGCCGCGCCCGTGGCCGAGCAGCCCGTGCAGTACCTGGGCTACGCGCCGACCGGCGGGGACGAGGGCGTGGAGTCCGACGGTCCGGGCGCCGTCGTCCCGCTGGCCGCCCTGGGCGGCCTCCTGGTCGCCGGCGGCGCCGGTGCCGCCGTCTCCCGGGCGCGGTCCCGTGCGGTCGGTCGCTAGGGAGCTGTCGGGCCAGCGCCTGCCGCTGCTGGTCTTCCTGGTCGTCGTCCTCGCCGGGGCCGGCGTGTTCGTGTGGACGGGGCGCCCGGCGGCCGACGCCGCCGCGGCGCCCCCCGCCACCTCGCTGGTGGCGGTGCCGGCGACCGGTGAGGTGCCCGCCCTGCCGGCCGCCGTCACCCCGGCCGGGGGCCCGGTCGTGCCGGCGCGGATCGCCGTCCCGGCGATCGGCGTCGACACCGCGGTCGAGTCCCGTGGGACGGTGCGGTACGAGAACCCGTTCACCGGCGAGGCCGTCGACGGCTACGGGGTGCCGCAGTCGATGCGGACGACGGCGTGGTGGTCCGACGGGCCCGCGCCCGGGTCCGGGCGGATGGCCGTCCTGCTCGGCCACGCCGGCGCGGAGGGCGGCGCGGTGTTCGACCGGCTGCCCGAGCTGTCCCCGGGCGACGAGGTGCTGCTCGTCGACGCCGGCGGGGCCTACCTGCGGCTGGAGGTGCTCGGCGAGCCCGTGACCGGACTGGACAAGGCCACCTCGGCGCTCGCGGACACGCTCAACGGGCACCCGGCCGGCGCCGACCTCGCGCTGGTCACCTGCGGCGGGGAGTTCGACGAGTCCGCCGGCGCCAGCGAGGACAACACCGTCGTTTTCGCCCGGGTCGTCTAGCCGGTCGCCGCGTGGGGGCCGCCCTCGGCCGGGCGGGCGGCGTCGCTGATCCGCGGGAACGGCCGGGTGGAGAAGACGACCTCGACCGGGAGCCCGAAGAACTCGGCGATACGCAGCGCCAGGTGCAGGCTGGGGTTGTACTCGCCGCGCTCCAGGTAGCCCACCGTCTGGTAGTGCACGCCGAGGGCGTCGGCCAGCTCGCGCCGGGTCACGCCCTGCTCGGCCCGCAGCAGGGCGATCCGGTTGTAGACCGCGTCCGGGCCCCGGTCCGCGGTCACCGCACCCACTGCAGCGAGGCCTCGCGGGCGGCCTCGACCTGCGAGCCGGACTGCCGGCGGGCCATCCGGCGCAGCACCCGCGGGGTGACCAGCGCCCCGGCCGCCGCCCAGGCGGCGAGCACCAGCACCGTCGCCCCGGTGCGCCAGGAGTCGCCGACCTCGAGGGTCACCGCGGCCTCGGGCAGGAAGGCCGACCGGAGGCCGAGGCCGATCCAGTAGACGGGGAAGACCTGGGCGACCACCTGCACCCAGCCCCACAGCGCCTGCAGCGGGAAGAAGATCCCCGAGATGGCGGTGAGGACGAGGACGGGCAGCATGCCCCAGGTGCCCACCTTCTGCGTGCTGGGCACGACCGAGCCGAGGACCATCCCGAGCGGGAGCGTCGCCAGCAGGCCGAGGACGAGGACCCACGCCACCGTGAGCCAGCCGGCGACCCCGCCCTGCATCAGCCCGTCGAAGAGCAGCAGGCTCGGCACGAGGATCGTCAGCAGCGAGGGCGCCAGGCTCAGCGAGTGGTAGGTGAGCTGCCCGGTCACGTAGCCCTGCATGCCGTGCGGCAGCGCCTTGTGCCGCAGCAGGGTGCCGTCCTCGCGCTCCATGGCGAGGGCGAAGGCCGGGCCGATCACGACGCCGAAGGCGAGCAGCCCGCCGAGGATGCTCGGCAGCGCGTACGTCGGGTAGGAGATCCCGCTGTCGCCGATCTCGTTGTCCCGGTTGAACCACAGCAGCAGCAGTGTGCCGACGGCGGTGAACAGGTAGAAGCCCTGGTCCTGCGGACTGCGCACGCTGTTGAGGAACTCCGTCCAGCCGCGGCGCAGGCCGAGGGCGACGGCGTGCCGGGTCGGGTTCACGGGGCGACCTCCTCCAGCACCGGCTCGGTCCGGGCGCCGGACTCGAACCGCTGCACCATGGCCAGGTAGGTGTCCTCGAGGCTGGCCCGCCGGACCTCGAGGTCGGTCAGGTCGTCGCCGTGCTCCTCGAAGAGCCGGCGGACGAAGGCGACGACGTCGGTGGTGGGGTGCACGAAGCGCTCGGCGCCGCACGCCCAGCGCACCTCCGCGGTGCCGGCGACCTGCCGGCTCAGCTCCTCCGCGCTGCCGTCGGCGACGATCCGGCCGCCGGCCAGGATCAGGATGCGGTCGGCCAGCTTCTCGGCCTCGGCGAGGTCGTGCGTGGTCAGCAGGATGCTGGTGCCCTCGAGGTCGGACAGCCGGTGCACCAGGTCGTGGAAGTCGCGGCGGGCCTGCGGGTCGAACCCGGCGGTCGGCTCGTCGAGGAAGAGCAGCTCGGGGCGGCCGATGATGCCCACCGCCACGTCCAGCCGCCGCCGCTGGCCGCCGGAGAGGCCGACGATCTTGTGGTCGGCGTGCCCGGTCAGCCCGACGGTGTCCAGGAGCCAGTCGACCTCGTAAGGGCGCGGGCGCTCGGGCGTGGAGTACGGCGTGTAGTAGCCGCCGAGCTGGGTCAGCAGCCGGCGGGGCGTCCACCGGGCGTGGTCGCGCCAGGACTGCAGGACCACGCCCACCCGCGCCCGCCAGGCGTCCCCGGCGCGGACCGGGTCCTCGCCCAGCACGCGCACCTCCCCGGCCGAGGGCACCCGGAAGCCCTCCAGGATCTCGATCGTCGTCGTCTTGCCGGCGCCGTTGGGGCCGAGCAGGCAGACCACCTCGCCGGCGGAGACGGTGAGGTCGACCCTCGTCAGCACCTCGTTCGGGCCGTAGGCCATGCGCAGGCCGCGCACCTCGACGACGGGATCGGTCGCTGGGGGAAGGGGCACGGGGGCCTCCGCGGGAGGGGAGCCGGGGTGTCCCGCGATAGTAGGTCTGCTACATCCGCAGCGGAAGTGCTGTGGTGGCCAGCGCCTCGGCCCAGGTCGAGCAGGCCGTCGCGCCCGGGTGGAAGCCGTCCTCGGCGAACAGCCCGGGGCCGTCCAGCGGCGGCGCGGGGGCGTGCCGGATGCCCGGCCGGGCCAGGCGCCCCAGTTCGGCGTCGAGGGCCCGGGCCTGGCGGCCGAGGACCCCGCGCAGCGGCTGCGGCAGGGTGGGGAAGCGGCCCAGGTCCGGCAGGCCGGCCAGCACGACGACGCCGCCGGGTGCGGTGAGCGGTGCCAGGGCGCGGAGCAGCGCGGTCACGTCGCGGCGCCAGGCGGACCGCGAGCGCAGCCGCAGCGTGTCGTTGACGCCGAACGCGACCAGGACGACGTCGGCGGGCGGGCCGGCCAGCCCGGGGACCAGCAGCCCGGGCGCCTGCGCGACCGTCGTCCCGGTGCGCGCCGACAGCCGCCAGCGCACCTCCCGGCCGCTGCGCCCGGCCAGCGCGGCGGCGAACTGGGCGGCGAGCCCGTCCTCCTGCGTGGCGACCCCGACGCCCGCGGCCGGCGACTCCCCGACGACCGCCACGGTCAGCGGCGGCCCGTCGCCCGGGACGACGCCGGCGCGCGGCCCGGGCGCCTCCGGCAGCACCGGCGTGCGGCGGCGGACGCCCGCGCCCTGCACCAGCAGCACCGGCGCCAGGGCGGCCGCGAGCGCGCGCACGGGCTACAGCCGCGTCCCCAGGGCGACGACCTCCCCCACGACCCACACGGCCGGCGGGCGGATGCCCTCGTCGGCCAGCGTCCCCGCCAGCCCGGCCAGCGTGGTCCGGACCGCACGCTGGGTGGCCGTGGACCCGTCGGCGACCACGGCGACCGGCGTGTCCGGCGCCCGGCCGTGCTCGACCAGCGCCGCGGCGATCGCCCCGGCGGTGTCCACGCCCATGAGCACGACGACCGTGCCACGCAGCCGCCCGAGCGCCGCCCAGTCCACCAGCGACTGCGGGTGCCCCGGCGGCACGTGCCCGGAGACGACGACGAACTCGTGGGTCAGCCCGCGGTGGGTGACCGGGATGCCGGCCAGCGCGGGCACCGCGGTCGCGCTGGTCACGCCGGGCACCACCTCGACCGGCACGCCCGCGGCGACGCACGCCTCGAGCTCCTCCATGCCACGGCCGAAGACGAACGGGTCGCCGCCCTTGAGCCGCACCACCCGCTTCCCGGCCAGCGCGTGCTCGACCAGCAGCGCGTTGATCTGCTCCTGCGCCATGTACCGGCCGCGGGGCAGCTTCGAGGCGTCGATGACCTCGACCTCCGGGGGCAGCGAGGCCAGCAGCGACTGCGGCGCCAGGTGGTCGGCCAGCACGACGTCGGCCTGCGCGACCGCCTGCTGCCCGCGCACGGTGATGAGCCCGGGGTCGCCCGGCCCGCCGCCGACGAGCACCACGCTGCCGGCCCGTCCGCCCTCCGGCTCGCGGGCGGCGCGGTCGCGGATGCTGCCGTCGGCCAGCCCCGCGACGACGGCGTCGCGCACGCCGACCGCCCGCTGCGGGTCGCCGCCGCCGTGCACGCCGATCACCAGGTCGCCCTGCCGGCCGACGGCCGGCGTCCACACGCTGGAGGCCGACCGGTCGTCGGCGCGGGCGCAGAACACCCGCAGCCGCTCGGCCTCCCCGGCGACCGCGGCGTTGACGGCGGGGTCGTCGGTGGCGGCCACCGCGTACCAGGCGCCGTCGAGGTCGCCGGGCCGCCAGCCGCGGCGCACCCAGGTCAGCGAGCCGGGCGCGACCAGCGCCTCCAGCGCCGGGGTGACCTCCGGGCTGACGACGGTCACCCGCGCGCGGGCCTCGAGCAGCCCGGCCACCCGGCGGTGCGCCACCTGCCCGCCGCCGACCACGACGACGCGGCGGTCGAGCAGGCGCAGGCCGACGGGGTAGACGACCCCGGACCCGGGGTCGACGGGCGTCGCGTTCACGGGACCTGTCCGCGGCCCGCGGACGGGGTCGGGTGGGTGCTCAGCGGTGCTCCTCCGGGACGGCGGCCGGTCGCGACGACGTCGTCGGCGTCGGGGGTCTCGGCTCCAAGGATCGCAGCGAGGTCGGCGGCGAACGCACGCGAGGTCGCCGGGTCGCGCACGGCGACGCGGAGGTGGTCGGGGGACAGGCCGGGGAAGCTGTCGCCGCGGCGCACCGCCCAACCGCGCTCCCGCAGCGCCGCGCGCACCCGCCCGCCGCCGGGCACCCGCAGCAGCACGAACGACGACCGCGGCTCGCCGAGGACGGTCACGCCGGCCGGGAGCGCGGCCAGCAGCGCGGCGCGGTGGGCCTCCAGCTCGCGGGCGGCCGCGTCGGCCTCGGCGCGGGCGGCGGGCGTGGTGCAGGCGACCGCCGCGGCCAGCGCGGGCGTGGACAGCGGCCAGTGCGGCTGGGCGGCGGCCATCGCGGCGACCAGGTCGGCCGGGCCCAGCGCGTAGCCGACCCGCAGTCCGGCCAGCCCCCACGTCTTGGTCAGGCTGCGCACGACGAGCAGGCCGGGCAGGTCGGTGCGGCCGGCCAGCGACCCGGGCTCGCCGGGCACGGTGTCGGCGAAGGCCTCGTCGACCAGCAGCACCCGGCCGGGGCGGGCCAGCGCGGCGACGGCGGCGGCCGGGTGCAGCACCGACGTCGGGTTGGTCGGGTTGCCCAGGACCACGAGGTCGGCGTCGTCGGGCACGTCCCGCAGCCGGTAGGACGGCGGCTCGAGCAGCAGCCGCTCCACCGGGTGCCCGGCCGCGCGCAGCGCCGCCTCCGGCTCGGTGAACGAGGGGTGCACCACCACCGCCCGCCGCGGCCGGACCGCCCGGGCCAGCAGCACGAACGCCTCGGCGGCGCCGGCGGTGAGCAGCACCTCGGCGGGGTCGCGGCCGTGCGCGGCGGCCACCGCGGCGCGGGCCGGGCGGGCGTCGGGGTAGGCGGCGACGTCGTCGAGGGCCCGCCGCAGCACCGCCCGCAGCCACGGCGGCGGGGTGCCGGCGCGCACGTTGACCGCGAGGTCGACCAGTCCCGGGGCGAGCTCGAGGTCGCCGTGGTGGTCGAGGTCGGGCCCGCTCACGCGGCCACCGCCACGGTCACCCGCCCGTGCACGGTCTTGCCCACCACCAGCCGGGCGCCGCCGAGCAGGGCCGCGGCCTCGGCCACCGACGCGGTGCCCACCGCGGCGGCCACCCGCGCCGACGGCGAGGGGACGGCGACCGCGGCCAGCGCCGCGGCGGGGTGGCCGGCCAGCGGCCAGCCGCGGGCGGCCGCGGCGGCGACCAGGCCGGGCTCGGCGGCGCGCACGTCGAGGGTGGCCAGGCCGGTCACGTGCGCCCCCGGCGGCAGCACCGCGTCGACGGCGGTGAGCACCTCGTGCGCGCTCACCCCGGGGACCGCGCCGACGCCGACGGTCACCTCCACGGGGTCACGCCCGGCCGGTCGGGGAGCGCGGCGAGCAGCGCGGCGGCGTCACGGGGGAGCGGCCCGCCGGGCAGCAGGCCGAGCTCGCGCAGCCGGGCGCCGACGGTGAGCGCCCAGGGCCGGTCGAGGCGGGCGCGGGCGAGCAGGTCGTCGTCGGCGAGGAGCTCCTCGGGCGGGCCCTGCACCACCCGCCGGTCGACGACGACGGCCACCTCGTCGGCCCAGGCCAGCGCCAGGTCGACGTCGTGCGTGCTCATCACGACCGTGGAGCCCGACGCCTGCAGCCGGTCCAGCGCGGCCAGCGCCTCGGCGACGGCGGAGGGGTCGAGGCCGGCGGTGGGCTCGTCGAGCAGCAGCACGCAGGGGCGCATGGCGACCGCGCCGGCGATCGCCACGCGCTTGCGCTCGCCGTAGGACAGCTGGTGGGTGGGCCGCCCGGCCAGGCCGTCGACGGCGAGCAGCGCCAGCGCCTCGGCCACCCGGGTGCGCACCTCCTCCTCGGGCAGGCCGAGGTTGAGCGGGCCGAAGGAGACGTCCTGGGCCACGGAGGCGCTGAACAGCTGGTCGTCGGGGTCCTGCAGGACCAGCTGCACCTCCTGCCGGTGCGCGCGCAGGCCGCGGCGGGTGTGGTGCAGCAGCGCGCCGTCGACGGCGACCCCGCCGGCGTCCGGGCGCAGCGCGCCGGACAGGCAGCGCAGCAGCGTCGTCTTGCCCGAGCCGTTGGCGCCGAGCACCGCCAGCCGGCGCCCGGCCGGGACGGTGAGCGAGGCGCCCTCCAGCACCCGGCGCCCGCGTTCGTAGCCGACGACCAGCCCCTCCGCGGTCAGCGTGCGGTGGCTCATGCCAGGACGCCCACGGCGACCAGCGCGGCGAGCCCCGCGGCGGTGGCGGCCAGGAAGCCGGGCGACGAGGGCCGGTACTCCGGCAGCACCCGCAGCCCGGTCTCCATCCCGCGGCCGGCCAGGCCCTCCTGCAGCCGGCGGGCGCGGTCGAAGGAACGGGTGAGCACCGCGGCCGCCAGCGCCCCCGAGGAGCGGTAGGAGCGGCGCCAGGTCGAGTGCCCCATGCGGGCGGTCTGCGCCTCGCGGATCGTGCGCAGGCTCGCCAGCAGCACGAACAGCAGCCGGTAGGTCACCCCGGCCACCTCGACGACGGCCGCCGGGACCCGCAGCCGGCGCAGCGCGGCCAGCAGGTCGGTCATCGGGGTGGTGGTGGCCAGCAGCAGCACCGCCGCGCCCCCGGCGACCGAGTGGCCGACCAGCGCGCCGGCCCGCTCCGCGGCGTCCGGTGCCCAGCCGAGCCCGCCGTCGTCCACGGAGACGACGGCGGTCAGTGCCCCGACGGCGACGAAGGCCAGCGGCCAGCGCACCGCGCGGCCGAAGGTGCGCGCCGGCACCCGCGCCGGGCCCAGCGCGAGCACGGCGGCGGTGACCGCGACCAGCACGCCGCCCGGCCACACCGGCAGCACCAGCGCGCAGACGACCAGGCCGCCGGTGAGCAGCAGCTTGTCCACCGGCGAGCGGGTCCGCCAGGCGCTGGCCCAGGCGGCGTCGTCGACCGCCAGGCCCGTCACGGCGCCTCGGGGGGCGGGGCGGCCTGCTGCTCCCGCGCCTGACGCCGGCCGCGCAGCCGGCCGAGCACGTAGCCGAGCACGCCGCCGCCGAGCGCGGCCTGCAGCGCGAACAGCCCCGACTCGACCTCCGCCGACGACGGGCTGAACACCGACTCGAACCACGGCGTGTAGCCGGACTCCTCGATGACCTCGGTGGCCCGGCTGTCGCTGCCGGCGTAGTCGGAGGCGCCGCCGTCGAGGGCCAGCGGGAGGGCGAACAGCGCCACCACCGCGAGCACGAGCAGGGCGGTGACCAGGCGGCGGCGGGTCACCGGGCCCCCTCCGGAGTGGTCGCCGGGCGCAGCAGGCCGAGGCGCTCGAGCTCCGGCCGGGCGTTGACGGTGAGCACCCGGAACAGCAGCACGCCGAGCAGGCCCTCGCCGACCGCCAGCGGCACCTGGGTGACCGCGAAGACGCCGAGGAACTTGACCGCCGCGGCGAGGAGGCCGCCGTCGGCGTCGGGGAAGGCCAGCGCGAGCTGCAGCGACGTCGTGACGTAGGTGGCGAGGTCGGCCAGGGCGAGAGCGGCGAAGACGCCGGGCAGCAGGCCGGCGCCCAGTGCCCGCGCCAGCCGGTAGGCGCCGTAGCCGGCCCACGGCCCGACGACGGCGAAGGAGAACGCGTTGGCGCCGAGCGTGGTGAGCCCGCCGTGGGCCAGCAGCAGCGCCTGGAACAGCAGCACGACCGTGCCGAGCAGCGCCATCACCGGCGGCCGGAACAGCACCGCCCCCGCGCCGGTGCCGGTCGGGTGGCTCGAGCTGCCGGTGACCGAGGGCAGCTTGATCGCGCTGAGCACGAAGGTGAACGCCCCGGCCGCGCCGAGCAGCAGCGTGGACTCCGGGTGCTCGCGCACCTCGGTCACCACCGCCCGGGCGCCGTGGACGACGAACGGCGCGGCGGCGACGGTCCAGCCGACCGCGTGCGGCGCCGGCAGGAACCCCTCAGCGATGTGCATGGCGCGCCCCCTCCGGGACGGCGGCCGCGCAGGCGGCCACGAACCGTTCGGCCAGGGCCGGGGAGCCGGCCCAGTGCAGGTGCAGGTAGGAGGCGTGCACCGAGCCGGCGACGAACCCCTCGGGCGCGCCCCCGGGCCACCGCCAGGCCGGGGTGGGGCCGGCGCCGGGCAGCGCGTGGGTGCGGTGGAACTCGTGCCCGCGCACCCGGGTGCCGGCCGGCGCCAGCACGCTGTCGGACAGGGCGACCGCGGCGCGGTAGCCGAGGGTCAGCCGCGGCGTCATCGCCGTCGCGACGTCGAGGACGCCGCACATCGGCGCGCCGTCGAGCTCGCGGGAGAGGTAGAGCAGCCCGGCGCACTCGGCGGCCACCGGGCCACCGCGGGCGGCGAGGGCCGCGATGGCGTCCCGCAGCGGGGTGTTGGCCGACAGCTGGTCGGCGTAGACCTCGGGGAACCCGCCGCCGACGACCAGCCCCGCGGTCCCCGCGGGCAGCGCCTCGTCGCGCAGCGGGTCGACGGTCACCACCTCGGCGCCGGCCGCGGCGAGCAGCTCGGCGTTCTCCGCGTAGCCGAAGGTGAACGCCGGCCCGCCCGCGACGGCGATCCGCGGCCGCCCGGCGACCGCGGCGACCTCGGCGGCCGGGTCCCACGGCGTCCCGTCGAGGTCGGGTGCGGACCGGGCCAGCCGCAGGACGGCGTCGAGGTCGACCGCGGTGCCGACGACCTCGCCGAGGCGGCGCACGGTGGCCAGCGCCTCGGCCGAGCGCTCGGCGGCAGGCACCAGCCCCAGGTGCCGCGACGGCGTGCCGAGGGCGTCCAGCCGCCGGACCGCGCCGAGCACCGGCACCCCGGCCGCGTCCAGCGCCTCGCGCAGGATCGTCTCGTGCCGGTCGCTGCCGACGCGGTTGAGCACCACGCCGCCCAGGCGCACCCGCGGGTCGAAGGTGGCGAAGCCGTGCACCAGCGCGGCCACGCTCTGCGCCTGCGCGCCCACGTCGACGACCAGCACCACCGGCGCCCGCAGCAGCCGCGCGACGTGGGCGGTCGAGGCGAAGCCGGGCTCGACGTCGGGGGAGGTGGCGCCGTCGAACAGGCCCATCACGCCCTCGACGACGGCGACGCCGGCCCCGCGCGCGCCGTGCAGGAACAGCGGGACGACCCGCTCCTCGCCCTGCAGCACCGGGTCCAGGTTGCGGCCCGGGCGGCCGGCGGCGAGGCCGGTGTAGCCGGGGTCGATGTAGTCGGGGCCGACCTTGTGCGGGGAGACCGCCAGCCCGCGGGCGGTCAGCGCGGCGACCAGCCCGGTGGCGATCGACGTCTTGCCCGCGTTGCTGCTCGGGGCGGCGACCACCACGCGCGGGACGCTCACCACGCCGTCCCCCCGGACGTGGCAGGAATGGCCATCTCTGCCCCCCTCACCACTCGATCCCCCGCTGGCCCTTCTGGCCGGCGTCCATCGGGTGCTTGACCTTGGTCATCTCGACCACGAGGTCGGCGGCGTCGACCAGCGCCTGCGGCGCGTCCCGCCCCGTGATCACCACGTGCTGGGTGCCGGGCCGGTCCGTGAGGGTCTCGACGACGTCGTCGACGTCCACCCAGCCCCACTTCATCGGGTAGGTGAACTCGTCGAGGACGTAGAAGCGGTGCGCCTCGGCGGCCAGGTCGCGCTTGATCTGCGCCCAGCCCTCGGCGGCGTCGGCGGCGTGGTCGACCTCGGTGCCCTGCCGGCGCGACCAGCTCCAGCCCGAGCCCATCTTGTGCCAGGCCACCGGCCCGCCCTCGCCGGTCTGCTCGTGCAGCCGGCCCAGCGCGGTCAGCGCGTTCTCCTCGCCGACCCGCCACTTCGCGCTCTTGACGAACTGGTAGACCGCGACCGGCCAGCCCTGGTTCCACGCCCGCATCGCCATGCCGAACGCGGCGGTGGACTTGCCCTTCATCTCGCCGGTGTGCACGACCAGCAGCGGCCGGTTGCGGCGCTGCCGGGTCGTCAGGCCGTCCTGCGGTACGACGGTGACCTGCCCCTTCGGCATCGTCAGGCCGCCTGTCGCACGGAGCGGACGGTGGCCGCGAGCGAGTCGGCGGCGAGCTCCTCCAGCCGGAGGGTCTGCGCCCCGAGGTGGGTGCCGAGGACGCCGGCCAGGCCCAGGCGCACCGGCCCGGACTCGCAGTCGACGACGACCGCCGCCGTGCCCGCCCCGCCCAGCCGCCGGGCGGCAGTGTGGGCGGCGCCCAGCGCGTCCGAGCCGCGCGCGCCGGTGGCCCGGCCGTCGGTGACCACGACCAGCAGCGGGCGCCGCTGCGGGTCGCGCACCCGCTCCACCCGCAGCGTCTCCTCCGCGCGCAGCAGCCCCGCGGCCAGCGGCGTGCGCCCGCCGGTGGGCAGCTCGCGCAGCCGCGCCGCGGCGGCCTCGACCGACCAGGTGGGCGGCAGCGCGAGGGCGGCGTCGGTGCCGCGGAAGGTGACCAGGCCGACCTTGTCGCGGCGCTGGTAGGCGTCGAGCAGCAGGGACAGCACCGCGCCCTTGACCGCGCCCATCCGCGCCCGGGAGCCCATGGAGCCGCTGGCGTCGACGACGAACAGCACGAGGTTGCCCTCGCGGCCCTCGAGCGCGGCCTGGCGCAGGTCGCCCCGCTGCACGCGCAGGCCGGGGCCGGTGCGCCCGCGGGCCACCTGGTGCGGCGCGGCGGCGAGCACGGTGTCGACCAGGTGCAGCCGGGTCACCGGCCCGGACGGGCGGGTGGAGCCCACGACCCGCCCGCGCTCGGCGCGCGCCTTGGACCGCCGCCCGGCCGCGCCCGCCCCGACGCCGGGCACCTCGAGCCGGCGGGTGCGGAACGGGTCCGACGGCGCGACCGCGGCCCGCTCGGAGGCCGGCGCGCCGCCGCTGCTCTCGCCATCCGCGCGCGAACGGCTGTCCTCGCCGCCGTCGGAGCCGGCGCCGGAGGGGGGAGGTGGGGGAGCGCCGCCGTCGCCGGGGCCGTCCGGGGGAGGCGGCGGGTCCTCGTCCGGGCCGTCGTCGGGGCGGCTGTCCTCGAGCGCCTGCTCGAGCGTGTCGTCGTCGAGGCCGGGCGCGTCGAAGGGGTTGCGGCGCCGGCGGTGGGGGAGGGCCAGCCGGGCGGCGACCCGGACGTCGTCCTCGGTGACGGCGCCGCGGCCGGACCAGGCGGCGTGCGCGATCGCGGTGCGCGCGGTGACCAGGTCGGCGCGCAGCCCGTCGACGTCGAAGGCGGCGCACACGGCGGTGACCTGGCGCAGCGCGTCGTCGGAGAGGACGACGTGCGGCAGGCGGGCGCGGGCGCCGGCGATCCGGGCGGCCAGCTCCGCCTCCTCGGCCTCCCACGCCGCGGCGAACCCGGCGGGGTCGGCGTCGTAGGCGAACCGGCGGCGGACCACCTCGGCGCGCTCGGCCGGGTCCCGCGGGGCGGCGACCTCCACGGTGAGCCCGAACCGGTCGAGCAGCTGCGGGCGCAGCTCGCCCTCCTCGGGGTTCATCGTCCCGACCAGCAGGAAGCGCGCCGCGTGCCGCACCGAGACGCCCTCGCGCTCGACGTAGGCGGTGCCCATCGCGGCGGCGTCGAGGAGCAGGTCGACGAGGTGGTCGTGCAGCAGGTTGACCTCGTCGACGTAGAGCACGCCCCGGTGCGCGGCGGCGAGCAGGCCGGGCTCGAAGGCCTTCACGCCCTCGGTGAGCGCCCGCTCGAGGTCCAGCGACCCGACGACGCGGTCCTCCGACGCGCCCACCGGCAGCTCCACCAGCCGCGCGGGCCGGGTCTGCGCGGGCCCGCCGGTGTCGTGCGGCCCGTCGGGACAGGCCGGGTCGGGGGCGGCGGGGGCGCAGGCGAACCGGCAGCCGGGCACGACGGCGACCGGCGGGAGGACGGCGGCCAGCGCGCGCACCGTCGTCGACTTGGCCGTGCCCTTCTCCCCGCGCACGAGCACGCCGCCGATGGCGGGGGAGACGGCGTTGAGCAGCAGGGCCAGCCGCATGTCGTCCATGCCGACGACGGCGCCGAAGGGATACGTCATGCGGGTGCACGGGTCCTCTCCCCGGGTGTCCACGCCCGGAGGTGGCAGGAGGCGACGGCGGGAGTTCCTGACTCCCCGGCACCTCGCGGTCGAGGCCTCCGGGTCACAGTGGCGGGACCGCGCCGGAGTCGCACCGGGCTTCCTCCACTGCCGTCGCTGTGGCCCGGTCATGGAACCACGCGATCCGGCGGACCGGGAGGCCGGGCGGGAACTTGACGGATCGGAAAGAGACGGTCCACGCTTTCCGGCATGGAAAACGACGCGATCGACCGCGACACCGCCGCCGCGCAGCTCGCCGCGCTGCAGGCCGACCGGGAGGCGCTGGCCGACCGCGTCCTGCAGCCGTGGTGGTACGACGTCGCGCTCGGCCTGCTGCTGTTCGCCTTCCTCGCCAGCTACGCCCTCGACTCGCCGTGGGTGACCTTCCCGGCGCTGGCCCTGTTCGCCGCCGGCCTGGGCGCGCTGGTGACGGCCTACCGGCGGATCACCGGGGTCTGGGTGAACACCCCGCCGCGGGTGGCGGCCGCCTGGGGGGCGGTCGTGCTGGTCGTCCTCGTGCCGGCGTTCGTGCTGGCGGAGGGGTACGACCGGCACTGGGCGATGGTGGTGGCCGGCGCGGTGCTCGGCGTCGCGGCCGGCGTGCTCAGCCGGGTGTGGGGCCGCCGCTGGGTGGCCGGGCTGCGGAGCGGGCTGTGACCGCGGTCGCGCCGCACTTCGACGCCGTCATCCACCCGCCGCCGCGGCTGCAGATCTGCGGGCTGCTGGCCGCCGTCGACACGATGGAGTTCGCGACCGTGCGCGACCGGGTCGGCGTGAGCGACTCGGTGCTGTCCAAGCACGTCAAGCAGCTGGAGGAGGCCGGGTACGTGCAGGTCAGCAAGGCGACCGTCGCGTCCCGCCAGCGCACCAGCCTGTCGCTGACCCGGACCGGGCGCCGCGCCTTCGACGCGCACGTGGCCGAGCTGCGCCGCATCGCCGGTCTGTGAGGGCACGCCGCCCCGACCCGCGCCGGCTCGCCGACGCCGCCCTCGTCCTCGCCGGCGCCGCCGCGGCCGGGTGGCTGCTCGCCCTCGTGGACGTCCCGTCGGCCGCGCTGTTCGGCGGGCTGCTCGCCGGCCTGGTGCGCGGCCTGGCCGGGCGGGCGCCGCTCGACGTGCCGCGGCCCGCAGCGGCCGCGGCGCAGGCGGTCGTCGGCATCTCGATCGGCGCGCTGGTCGACCCCGACACCCTGGCCGCGATCGGCGAGGACTGGGCGCCGGTCCTCCTGGTCACCGTCGCCACGCTGCTGCTCACCGTCGGCGCAGGGCTGCTGCTGCGCCGCCAGCCGGGGATCAGCCCGGTGACCGGCGCGTTCGCGATGATCGCCGGCGGCGCGTCGGGCATCACCGCGATGGCCCGCGACCTCGGCGCCGACGACCGGATGGTCGCCGTCCTGCAGTACCTGCGCGTATTGCTCATCGTCGTCGCGATGCCGGTCGTGGCGACGACGGTGTACGGCGCGGACCCCGGCGCCGGAGGCGCTCTCCCGGTGGCGGCCGGGCCCGGCTGGCCCGCCGGGCTGCTGTTCACCGCCGCCTGCGGCGTCGTGGGCGCGGTGCTGGCCCGGCTGGTGCACCTGCCGGTGCCGGCACTGCTCGGGCCGCTGCTGGTGGCCGCCGCGGCCGACCTCGGCGGGCTCTCCGGCGGCGCCACCGTGCCCGGTCCGGTCGAGGCGGCGGCGTTCGTGCTCATCGGGCTGCAGGTGGGGCTGCGGTTCACCGTCGCGAGCCTGCGCACCGTGGGCCGGGCGCTGCTGCCGGCGCTGGCGGTGATCGTCGGCCTCGTCGTCGCGTGCGCCGGGCTGGGCGTCGTCCTCTCGGCGGCCACCGGCGTCAGCGAGCTCGACGCCTACCTCGCGACGACGCCCGGCGGCCTCTACGCCGTCCTCGCCACGGCCACCGGCACCGGCGCGGACGCGACCTTCGTGCTCGCCGTCCAGGTGCTGCGGCTGTTCGTGATGCTGCTCGCGGCGCCGCTCATCGCCCGTCGGCTGCGCCGCCGGCCGTCCTGAGCGGTGGCGCCGCGCGCCTACCCTCGACCGGGTGAGCCGTGCGCCGGAGGAGGAGACCGAGCTGTCCGACGTGGAGACTGCCATCGTGGACGCCACCGCCGACGAGCAGGACGCCGTCCTGCTGTTCGTGGGCGGCCCCCTCGACGGGCGGGTGGAGGTCCGCGCCGCCCGGCACGGCGCGCCGCTGCCCACCGTCACGCACGTGCACCTGCACGGCGGGCCGAAGGTCGTCTCGCGCTACGACCTGCAGTCGCTGCCCGGCCGGGCCGGCGTCTACCACCTGCGGCAGCGCGAGCCCCGGCCGCGCCGCGGCGACTGACCCGCGCTCACCAGCCCTGCGTGCGCCGGGCGGCGTCGACCACCCGGTCGAACAGCGCCCGGTCCAGCGCCGCGCCCTCCCGCCGCACCCGCGCGGGGTCCAGGGTCAGCAGCCGGTCCAGCCGCACCTCGCTCGGCCGGCCCCGGCCGTCCCACGCACCGGTGCCGACGTCCATCCAGCTGCGCCCGTACCGGGCCTCGTCGGCGGCGTCGCGGTCGTGGTCCTTGCTGGTGAGCATCAGGCCGAGCAGGTCCTCGCCGCGGCGGCCGATGACCAGCACCGGGCGGTCCTTGCCGCGCCCGTCGCCCTCGTCGAAGGGCACCCAGGCCCAGACGACCTCGCCCGGGTCGGGCCGGCCGTCGGCCCGCGGCCGGTAGCCGACGTCGACCGCCGCCGGCCGGGCGGCGGCCGGCGGCGCCGGGGCCGGGCGGCGCGCGGCGCGGCGGGCGGACGGCGCGGCGACGGCGCGCACGAGCGAGCGGACGGCGGCCACGAGGCGGCGCGGGCGGTCCATGGACAGGAACCGTACGGAGGCGCCAGCGGACACGCCGTCCCATCTGCCTCGTTCGTCACACCGGTACCAATCCGGCCCGGTTCCGGTTACGACGCGTCGATCGCGGGCACCATTGCGTCACGGGACGCCAGCACCGCGTCCCGGGAGAGGGGGCTCCCATGACCTCGGCCCAGCCCGTGATCCCCGCCGTCCCACTGACGCGGGAACCGCGCGCCAGCGTGCTCGCCGCGTTCCAGCTCGTCGAGGACGCCCGGTACCTCGGCACCGAGCGCAGACCCCGGCGCAACCGGGTCCGCCGCGTGGCCCGGCGCACGGTCGCCACCCGGCGCCTCGCCCGCGACCTGCCGGTCTAGGCCCTCAGGTCACGCAGAACTCGTTGCCCTCCGGGTCGGCCATCGTCACCCAGGAGAACGGGCCCTGCGACGCCCGCCACAGCTCGGTGGCGCCCATCCCGAGCAGCCGCGCCACCTCGGTCTCGCGCCGCTCGTCGCCGACCCGCAGGTCCAGGTGCACGCGGTTCTTGACCGTCTTCGCCTCGGGCACGGCCTGGAAGAGCACGCGCGGCCGGCCGGGGTCCGGTGAGGTGATCGCCGCGCCGGCGGCCCACACCAGCGCGCCGCGGTGCGTCGTCGTCTGGTCCTCGCTCGCGTGCCCGGCCTCCACCGCGCGCCGGATGACCGCCTCGTCCTGCGGCTCCACCCGCCAGCCCAGCGCCTCGGCCCACCAGTCGGCGAGCACGTGCGGCTCGGCGGCGTCGATCGTCACCTGGAACTCGGTCGCCATGGCCGCAGCCTGGCAGGGCGCGGTGACAGGACGCTCACAGCTCCAGGGCGAGGTCCGCGCGGATGGTGGCGTCGTCGGGCAACGGGGTCTCCAGCCCGCAGTGGTCGCGGATCATCGTGCCGAACGGCGGGAGGGCACCGCGGTCGATCCGGCTCGCCGGGTCCCACAGCCCCGAGCGCATGACCGCCTTGGCGCAGTGCAGGTAGGCCCGCTGCACGGTCACCACCATGACCGAGCGCGGCTCCCGGCCGAACTCGGTGAGGTCGAGGTCGAGGGCGTCGGCGGGCAGCAGCTCGGCGGTGCCGAAGACCTTGAGCGTCTCCTCGAGGCCGGGCACGAAGAACAGCAGCGCCACCCGCGGGTTGACCGCCACCTTGCGCAGGCTGTCGAGCCGGTTGTTGCCCTGCCGGTCGGGCAGCACCAGCCGGTGCTCGTCGAGCACCTTGACGAAGCCCGGGTCCCCGCCGCGCGGGGAGACCTCCGGCCAGCCGTCGGCGTCGGCCGTCGAGAGGGTGAGGAACGGGGACAGCCCGATCAGGGCCCGGCAGTGGACGTCGAGGTGGTCGATCTCCTTGTCCAGCACCAGCTGCGAGGGCGGGCGGTAGGAGGCGAGGACCGGGTCGGGCTGCACGCGACGACGGTAGCCCCCGCTAGCGTCGCGCCGTGCCGGTCACGTGGAGCTCCCCGGTCCGTTTCGTCGAGTGCGACCAGCAGGGCGTCGTCTTCAACGCGCACTACCTCGTCTGGGCCGACGAGGCCTCCACCGCGTGGTGGGCGTCGATCGGGCTGCCGTGGGACGAGCTGGCGCCGCGGGTGGACCCGGTGGTCAAGGCCAGCACGCTCGAGTGGTCGTCGTCGGCCGGCTGGGGCGACACGGTCGACGTCGACGCGCAGGCCGAGCGGCTGGGGCGCACCAGCGTGACCGTGCGGTTCACCGTGCGCGTGGGGGAGCGGGTCTGCTGCGTCGTCCGCAACACCTACGTCGCGCGCGCCGGCGGGCAGGCCGTGCCGTGGCCCGACGACGTCCGGGAGCGGCTGGAGGCCGCGCTCGGCGCGGGCTGAGCCGGGGAACGGGTCTCGGGAGCGGCCTCCACCGGGCACGCCCGCCGGAGCGCGTGCCGGGCTCCGGGGCACGGGGCACGGCGCCTCTCGACTCCCGGCGCCGGGAGCGGGACCATGCACGCCCGGAGGGCCAGAGCGAGGACGGCATGGACGAGAGCACCCCGCCGCCGCTGACGATCGTGCGACCGGGCGAGGGGCGGGTGGTGGACACCCCGGACGGCGTGGGCGTCGCGTTCAAGCTGTGGGGGGAGGACACCCACGGGTCGATCGCGGTGGTCGAGCACCCGTTCGCCATCGGTGCGTACGTGTCCGCCCACCTGCACACGCGCGAGGACGAGTACTCGATCGTCGTCGAGGGAGAGATCGGCTTCCGCTCGGGAGACCGCGAGGTGGTGCTGGGCCCCGGGGGCTACGTCACCAAGCCCCGCGGGGAGCTGCACGCCATGTGGAACGCCGGCTCGGCGCCCGCGCGGATGATCGAGATCATCAGCCCGGCCGGGTTCGAGCGCTTCTTCCGCGACGTCGCCGACCTCGCGGATGCCGGCGAGACCGACGCCGCGACGTTCCTCGCGCTCGCGGACGAGTACGGCCTCCAGGTGGCCGAGCCCGACTGGCAGGCCGACGTGATCCGGCGCTACGGCCTCACCCCGCCGTCCTGGTGACCGCACTCCGAGCGGCCGGTCGCAGCGCTCGCCGGCTGCAGCCTCCCGGGCGGGGCGGGTGACCGGTCCCCACCCTCCGCACCTCGCTGCCGGGCTCAGCGCGGGCCGAGCGCGTCGCCGGGCGGCAGCAGCGGCAGGTCCGCCGGCGGGCCCTCCTCCAGCAGCCGCCACAGCGCGCCGGTGTCGGCGTGCTCGGCCACCAGGTCGCCGAGCGCGTCCAGGCGCTGCTCGCGGACCGCGGCGAAGGACGTCCCCGGCGCCGGCGTGAACCGGCGGCCGGTGGCCCGGGCGACCTCGGCGAGGAAGGCGCGGCGGAACCCGTCGTTCTCCAGCGCCCCGTGCCAGGTGGTGCCCCACACCGACCCGGCCCGGCCGCCGTCCAGGAACGGCTCGGCCCCGTCCCCGTAGGTGACGACGCCGTGGTGGATCTCGTAGCCGCGCACCGGGTGGCCCAGGGCCTCCCCGGACGGGCGGCCCAGCGTCTTCTCCCGCGCGAACCGGACGTCGGCCGGCAGCAGCCCCAGCCCGGGCACGGTGCCCGCCCGCGACTCGACGTCGTCGGTGATGGTGCGGGCGAGCATCTGGTGCCCGCCGCAGATGCCGAGCACCGGCCGGCCCTCGGCGGCGCGGCGGGCCACCGCGTCGGCCAGGCCGGTCGCGCGCAGCCAGGCGAGGTCGGACACCGTCGCCCGGCTGCCGGGCAGCACCAGCAGGTCGGCGTCGGCGGCCTCCTCGGGGCGGGTGACGAACCGGACCAGGACGCCGGGCTCGGCGGCCAGCGCGTCGACGTCGGTGGAGTTGGACAGCCGGGGCAGCCGGGCGACGGCGACCCGCAGCACCTCCTCGCCGTGCGGCGGCCCGGCGGGGAGGACGCCGGTGGGGATGCCGAGGGAGTCCTCGACGTCGAGCGCCGCGCCGGGCAGCCAGGGCAGGACGCCGAGCGTCGGCCGGCCGGTGAGCGCGGTGAGCTGCTCGAGGCCGGGCCGCAGCAGCCGGACGTCGCCGCGGAACTTGTTGACCAGGAACCCGGCGACCAGCCGCTGGTCGGCCGGCGGCATGAGCGCGACGGTGCCGTGGAGGGCGGGGAAGACCCCGCCGCGGTCGATGTCGCCGACGACGACCACCGGCAGCCCCGCGGCGGTGGCCAGGCCCATGTTGGCGATGTCGTCGGCGCGCAGGTTGATCTCGGTGGGGGAGCCGGCGCCCTCGCAGACGACGACGTCGAAGCGCGACCGCAGGTCGGCCAGGCAGGCCAGCGCCTGCTCCAGCAGCGCCGCCTTCATCGGCCGGTAGGACAGCGCGGTGACGTCGGCGACCGGCCGGCCGAGCACCACCACCTGGCTGGCGTCCTCGCCGCCGGGCTTGAGCAGCACCGGGTTCATCGCCGCCTCGGGCTCGACCCGCGCCGCCGCGGCCTGCATGACCTGCGCCCGCCCGATCTCGGCGCCGTCGGCGGTGACCACCGAGTTGTTGCTCATGTTCTGCGCCTTGAACGGCGCGACCCGCACGCCCTGGCGGGCCAGCCAGCGGCAGAGGCCCGCCGTGACGACGGACTTGCCGGCGTCCGACGTCGTCCCGGCGACCAGCAGCGCCCCGCTCACGCGGCCGGGCGCGGGCTGCCCCAGCCCGCCTTCTCCTGCCCGGACATCCCGGCGATGGTCTCCATGATCCGGTCGGTGACCTCGCGGCGGGCCCGGCCGTTGCGCGCCTGGCCGGCGTGCTCGGGGAAGGTCATCGGCTCGCCGAACTCGATGGAGAACCGGTGCGGCCGCGGCCAGCGGGCGCCGACCGGCTGCACCCGGTCGGTGCCGGTGACGGCCACCGGCACGACGGGGCAGCCGGCGGTGAGCGCCAGCCACGCGACACCGGTCTTGCCGCGCGCGAGCCGGCCGTCGCGGGAGCGGGTGCCCTCGGGGTAGATGCCGAAGCCCTCACCGGTGCGCAGCACGCCGAGCGCGGTGTCCAGCGCCTCCTGCGCCGCGCGGGAGGCCTTCCGCTCCACGGGCATGGCGCCCAGCGCGGTGAACAGGGTGCGGGTGAACCAGCCGCCCGGGCCGCGGCCGGTGAAGTACTCGTCCTTGGCCAGGTACCGGACGCGGCGTGGCGCCGACAGGGGGATGACCATGCTGTCGATGAACGACAGGTGGTTGCTGGCGATGATGAACGCGCCGGTGGCCGGCACGTGCTGCCGCCCGGTGACCCGCGGCCGGAACACGACCCGGAACAGCGGCCGCAGCAGGAACCGCGCGAGCAGGTAGAACACGCCGTCCGCCCCCTCCCAGGGACCGGGGCCGGCGTCTGCCCGCCGGCCCGGACCCCGGGCATCCTCCCCCGACGCCCGCGCGGTCCGGGAGGCAGGGCCGCGCGGGCGGGGTGGGGGTCAGCGCTCGACGTGTCCCGTCGGCGGGCAGGCGTCGCGCAGGATGGCGCGCACCTCGGGTGCCAGGGGCCGGGCCCCCGAGGCGGAGGCGACGAGGTCGAGGGCGACGTCGCGGACCTTGCGGTGCACGTGGCTGGAGATGTGCGCCAGCAGGTCGAAGGCCACCTGGTCGCCGCACCCGGTCAGCAGCATCAGCACGCCCTTGGCCTGCTCGATCGGCGCCCGGCTGGCCATCGCCGTGCGCATCTGGGCCACCTCGGTCTCCAGGGCCGCGACGCGGTCCTCGGCCGACGGCACCGCCGGCCGCGGGGCCTCGACCATCAGGCCCTCGACCGCGACCACCCGGCCGTCGTCGTCCGCCCGCGGCTCGCCGAGGAACACGACGGGCCGGTGGCCCTCGCCGGACCGCAGCCGGACCTCCAGGCAGAACGCCTGCCCCCCGGTCACCGCCGCGGAGAGGGCGTCGATGGTCCGCGCCCGGTCGTCGGGGTGCTGGGCGCCCACGAGCACCTCGGTGGAGGGGCCGGGGCCGTCGTCGGCGAGGCCGTGCAGGGCGGCCATCTCCGCCGACCACCACCAGTCCCCGCTGGCGCGGTCGTAGCGCCAGCGGCCGGCCACGGTGGCGCGCCGCACGGGCAGCGGCGTCGCGGTGGGGGGACGGGGGAGGGACGGGGCGGTCGCCCGCCCGGCCGGCGGGTGGTGTCTGGAGGCGACACGCGACTGGGTCGACGTCATGGCGGGCTCCGAGTGAACGCGCGCCGGACCGGGGCCCGGCGAGAGCGCCGCGCAGCCGGCTGTTCGACCATCTGCGGATCGCCGGGGGAGTTCCCGGCCGCTCGGGGACCTCCATGACGTTAGTCCCCCGGGACCGGGGGCGCACGGCCATCGGACGGCCCCGGTCCCGGTAGGTGTCACACGACCGTGAGGGCTCGCGCCGGGTGTCGCACCACCGGATCGCGGCGCAGGGCGGCGTCGACGGCGGCGAGGGTGGCGACGGCGCTGCGCAGGTCCGCCGCGGGGAGGGTGAACGGCACCCGCAGGTGCTCGTCGAAGGCGGTGCCGGTGCCGAACGCGCGGCCCTCGGCCAGCAGCAGCCCGAGCGGGGCGGCCGCGGCCGCCAGCGCGGCGGAGCCGGTGCCCGGCGGGAGCGCGCACCAGACCGACAGGCCGCCGCGCGGGGGCGTCGCGGTCCACGCCGGCAGGCGGGCCGCCAGCTCGGCCAGCAGCACCTCCCGGCGCCCGCGCAGCAGCGCCCGCCGCTGGTCGAGGACCGCGTCGAGGTCCCGCACCAGGGTCGCCGCGGCGAGCTGGTCGAGCAGGCCCACGGAGAGCTGGCGGCGGCCGAGCGCGGCGCCGAGCGAGCCGGCGAGGGCGGCGTCGGTCCGCAGCCAGCCGACCCGCAGTCCGCCCCACACCGTCTTGGACAGCCCGCCGACGGTGATCGTCGCGGCGTCGGGCAGGCCCGCGGCGTACGGCGGCAGCGGCCCGTCGTCGAGGTGCAGCTCCGCGGTGACCTCGTCGACGACGGTCAGCACGCCCTGCTGCCACAGCGTCGCGGCCAGGCGGCGGCGCCCGGCGGCCGACAGCCGGGCGCCGCTGGGGTTGGAGAAGTCCGGCATGAGGAACGCCATCCGCGGGCTGCTCTGCCGGACGGCGATGTGCGCGGCGCCGACGACCGCGTCGGGCTCGGCGGCGTCCACGGCCACCGGCACGCAGCGCCCGCCGGCCGCGGTGACCAGGCCCAGCGCCCCCGGGTAGGTGGGGTGCTCCACCAGGACGCGGTCGCCGGGCTGCAGCAGCGTCTCGAACACCAGCGCGGTCGCGTCCCCGGTGCCCGCGGTGACCACCACCTGCTCGGGGTCGGTGGGCAGGCCGCGGGCGGTGTACCGGTCGGCGATCGCCGCGCGCAGCTCGGGCAGCCCGCCCGGCGCGTAGCCGTGGCCGGCGGCGACGGCGGGCAGCCGCTCCAGCGCCTCCCGGTAGGCGGGCAGCAGTTGCGGCGCCGCCTCCGGTGCGGCGTGCGCGAGGTCGAGCACGGCCGGGTCGGTGGTCGGGGCGGTCCACACCGGGTCGGCCGCGGGCGCCTCGACGACGGTGCCCGCGCCGTGCCGGGTGCTCGCGTGCCCCTCCTCGCGCAGCAGCCGGTAGGCCGAGGCGACGGTCACCCGGCTGACCGCGAGCGCCGCCGCGAGGTCGCGCTCGGCCGGCAGCCGGGTGCCCGGCGCGAGCTGTCCGAGGGCCGCCAGCTCGCGGATGCGCCGCGCCAGCGCGGCGTACCGCGGGCCCGGCAGGTCGCCGAGTGGCCCGACCAGCCCGGCCAGTTCGGGGGCAGTGGACTGCTCAACGCTCGGTGGCATGCAGGCCACCATGCCGGATTGGATCGATTCCGTCCAGGCCGGATGGTGCCACTGTCCTGTGCATGACTCCTGGTGCCGTCCTCGTCCTGCTGTTCCTGCTGGGCCTCGCCGCCCTGGCCGTGACCACGCTGGTGGTCGCCGTCCGCGGCGGCCGCGGCCCGGCCGACCCGCCGGCCAGCCACCTCCGGGTCGACCCGTCCGGCTTCCCCGTGCCGCCGGCGCCGCGCGGCGCCCTGCACGGGCGCGGGCCGCGGACCCGGTCCCCTCAGCGGCCGCGGGCGGCCCTCGCCGCGGCCGCGAGGGCCGCGGCGGCCAGCCACACCGCGCGCGACAGCCGCACCGCGCGCGCGACGTCCCTGCTGGCCGGTGCCGCTCCGTCGCCGAGCACCGGCCGGTCCTCCACCCGGCTGCCGTAGACGTTGCGCCCGCCCAGCCGCAGTCCCAGCGCGCCGGCCGCCGCGGCCTCGCAGCGGCCGGCGTTGGGGCTGGGGTGGGCGGCGCCGTCGCGGCGCCACACCCGCAGCGCGTCGCGGGCCGAGCCACCGGCCAGCGGGGCGCAGGCCACGGTCAGCGCCGCGGTGAGCCGGGCGGGCAGCCAGTTGGCGCCGTCGTCGGCGCGGGCGGCGGCCCAGCCGAACCGGGCGTACCGCGGGGACCGGTGGCCGACCATCGCGTCGAGGGTGTTGACCGCGCGGTACCCCAGCAGCCCGGGCAGCCCGGCCAGCGCGCCCCACACCAGCGGCGCGACCGCGGCGTCGGAGGTGTTCTCCGCGACCGACTCGACGGTGGCCCGGGCCAGCTCACCCTCGTCGAGGGCCGAGGGGTCCCGCCCGGCGAGCGTGGGCAGCAGCGCCCGGGCCGCGGGCAGGTCGCCGGCCTCCAGCGCGCCGGCCATCGCCGTCGCCGCCCGGCCCAGCGACGTGCCGCCCAGCACCGCCCACGTGCCGGCGGCGACGGCGGCGGTGCGCACCGCCGGCCGGCCGCGGGTGGCGCGGTCCACCGCCGCCCCCAGCCCGGCCGCGCCCGCCACGAGCGCCGCCGCGTACCCCGCGCCCGCCCGGCGGGAGTCGCGCCAGACCCGCCGCTCCAGCGCTGCGGCGACCGTGCCGAACCCGGCCACCGGGTGACGCCGCGCGGGATCGGCGAGCAGCAGGTCGGCGGCCGCGCCGAGCGCCAGGCCGAGGGCGGTGGACAGGTCGGGTCGGGCGGGCACGGCGGCCATCCTGCCGAGCGGGCTTCCTAGGATCGCGGCCATGCGCCTGCCCGGCCGTTACGACGGCGTCGCCCGGCCGATCGTCACCTACGGCAGCAACGAGGTGCTGCACCGCCCGACCGCCCCGGTCACCGAGTTCGACGAGCGGCTGCGCCGGCTGGTCCTCGACATGTTCGCCTCGATGCGCGAGGCCGACGGGGTGGGGCTGGCGGCCAACCAGATCGGCGTCGACGCGCGGGTGTTCGTCATCGACTGCCCGGACGCCGACGGCGAGGACGTCGTCGGCTACGCCGTGAACCCGCGGCTCACGCTGCTCGAGCCGACGGGCGGCGAGCCGGCCGAGGAGGTCACCGAGGAGGGCTGCCTGTCGGTGCCCGGCCCCTACGCGGAGCTCGCCCGCGCCTTCCGCGCCCGGGTGGACGGCGTCGACGTGAAGGGGCAGCCGGTCTCCATCGAGGCCACCGGCATGGCCGCGCGCTGCCTGCAGCACGAGGTCGACCACCTCGACGGCGTCGTCTACGTGGACCGGCTGCCCGAGGAGCTGCGCGAGCGGCTGCTCGCCGAGGCCGCCGGGCCCGAGGGCGAGCTGCCGGCATGAGCGAGGCCCAGCAGGTGGAGGCGGTGCAGGTGGAGGAGACCGCGCCGACCCCGATCGTCGTCGTCGGGATCGGCGCGGACGGCTGGGACGGGTTGGCCCCCACGTCGCGGGCGGAGGTGGAGCGGGCCGAGGTGCTGCTCGGCAGCTCCCGCCAGCTCGACCTGGTCCCGGGGGAGGTCCCCGCCGAGCGGGTGCCGTGGCCCTCGCCGCTCACCGAGGCGCTGCCCGGGCTGGTCGAGCAGCACGCCGGCCGCGCGCTGGTGGTGCTGGCCAGCGGCGACCCGATGCTGTCGGGCATCGGCACCACGCTGACCCGGCTGCTGGGCGCCGAGCGGGTGCGGGTGCTGCCGGCGCCGTCGTCGGTGTCGCTGGCCTGCGCGCGGCTGGGCTGGGCGGTCGAGGACACCGAGGTGGTCAGCCTGGTCGGCCGGCCGATCGAGCTGCTGCACCCGCACGTGCAGCCCGGCCGGCGGCTGCTGGTGCTCGGCTCCGACGGCGAGACGCCGGCGCAGGTCGCCGCGCTGCTGGCCGGCCGCGGCTACGGGCAGAGCCTGATCACCGTGCTCGGCGGGCTCGGCGGCCCGGACGAGGAGGTGCGCACCGGCACCGCGGCCACCTGGTCGCAGCCGGCGCCGGCGCTGGTGGTCACCGCCGTCGAGTGCCGGGCCGACCGCGGCACCATGCCGCTGCCCACCACCCCCGGCCTGCCCGACGGCGCCTACGAGTCCGACGGGCAGCTGACCAGGTCGGAGGTCCGCGCGATCACCCTCGCCCGGCTGGCCGCCGTCCCCGGGCAGCTGCTGTGGGACGTCGGGGCCGGCGCCGGCTCGATCGGCATCGAGTGGATGCGCGCGCACCCGACCTGCCGCGCCGTCGCCGTCGAGGCCTCCGCCGAGCGGGCCGAGCGGATCGCGCGCAACGCCGGCCGCCTCGGCGTCCCGTACCTGCGGGTGGTGCACGGGCACGCGCCGGACGTCCTCTCCCGGCTGGGCGCCCCGGATGCGGTGTTCATCGGCGGCGGGCTCACCACGCCGCTGCTGGTGGAGACCTGCTGGGACGCGCTGCCGGTGGGCGGCCGCATGGTGGCCAACGCGGTCACGGTGGAGAGCGAGGCGGTGCTCGCCCAGTGGCACGCCCGGGTCGGCGGGGAGCTGGTGCGGGTGGAGGTGCAGCGCGCCGAGCCGGTCGGGTCGTTCACCGGCTGGAAGCCGGCGATGCCGGTGACGATCTGGTCGGTGACCCGCTGGTGACCGGTCCCCGTTCGGCCTCTCGCGCGCGGGAGGCGGGACCGTGACCGTCTACTTCATCGGGGCCGGGCCCGGGGCCGCGGACCTGGTCACGCTGCGGGCGGCGCGGGTCATCGCCAGCGCCCCGGTCTGCCTGTACGCGGGCGCGCTGGTGCCCCGCGAGCTGCTCGACACCGCCCCGCCCGGCGCCCGGCTGGTCGACACCGCCGACCTCGACCTCGACCGGATCACCGCCGAGCTCGTCGCCGCGCACGAGGCCGGCCACGACGTCGCCCGGCTGCACTCCGGCGACCCCTCGGTCTACAGCGCGATGGCCGAGCAGATGCGCCGGCTCGACGCCGCGGGCGTGCCCTACGACGTCGTCCCGGGGGTGCCGGCGTTCGCCGCCGCGGCCGCCGCGCTCAAGCGGGAGCTGACCGTGCCCGGGGTGGGGCAGACCGTCGTCCTGACCCGCACCAGCGCCCGGTCCACGCCGATGCCGCCGGGGGAGGAGCTGGCCGCCTACGCCGCCACCGGCGCGACGCTGGTGCTGCACCTGGCCGTGCAGCGGATGGCCGAGCTGGCGCCGCAGCTGGCCGAGCACTACGGCGACGACGGCCCGGTCGCCGTCGTCGCCCGGGCCAGCCGCGACGACGAGCTGGTGCTGCGCGGCACGCTCGCCGACATCGCCGGCCAGGTCGAGGCCGCGGGGGTGAGGCGGACCGCGATCGTGGTCGTGGGCCCGGTGCTCACCGCGGGGCAGTTCCCCGACAGCCACCTCTACTCGACGACGAGATGCCGCGGCTAGGCGCGTCCGACCACCGCGCCGGCGCGGTCGATCACCACGACGTCGACCGCGACCGGGGCTCCCCGCAGCACGCCGAGCGCCGTCTCCCGGGCGCCGGCGGCCACCAGGTCGCCCAGCGGCAGCCCGGCCGCCTGGCACTGGCGCAGCGCGTCGAGCGCCGTGTTCGCCCCCCGCACGCCGGCGACCAGGTCGGGGGAGCCGCCCGCGCCGGCCACCCGGGCGGCGAGCGAGTCGAAGGACACCTGCGAGCGGCCCGAGTGCAGGTCGAGGTGGCCGTCGGCGAGCTTGGCCAGCTTGCCGATGCCGCCGGCGACGGTCAGCCGCGGCACCGGGTGGCGGCGCAGGTACTTGAGCACCGCGCCGGCGAAGTCGCCCATGTCCAGCAGCGCGTCCTCGGGCAGGCCGTAGAGCTCCTGCACGGTCTTCTCGCTGGTCGACCCGGTGCACCCGGCCACGTGCGCGTGCCCGGCGGCGCGGGCGACGTCGATGCCGCGGCGGATCGAGTCAATCCACGACGAGCAGGAGTAGGGCACGACGACGCCGGTCGTGCCGAGCACCGACAGCCCGCCGAGGATGCCCAGCCGCGGGTTCCACGTCCTCCGGGCCAGCTCCGCGCCGTTCTCGATGGACACCTCGACGACGACGTCGCCGCTGCCGCCGTGCCGCGCCGCCACCGCCGCGACGTGCTCCCGCATGAACCGCCGCGGCATCGGGTTGATCGCCGGCTCGCCGACGGCCAGCGGCAGCCCGGGCTTGGTCACCGTGCCCACGCCCTCGCCGGCCCGGAAGACCACCCCGCTGCCCGGCTCGCCGTGCGTCACCCGCGCGCTGACCAGGGCGCCGTGGGTGACGTCGGGGTCGTCGCCGGCGTCCTTGACGATCCCGACGGTGGCCGCGCCGGGCTCCAGCGACTCGCGGGCCAGCGCGAAGGCCGGGTGCCGGTCGTTCGGCAGGTCGATGGTCACCGGGTCCGGGAACTCGCCCGTGAGCAGCGCGGTGTAGGCCGCGGTGGTGGCCGCCGTCGCGCACGCGCCGGTGGTCCAGCCGTGCCGCAGCCCGGAGGCGCCGTCCCTGCTCACCGGCCCATGATCCCCGGCGGCGTGGCGTGACCGGGCAGGTGCTCGTGCTCGGCGGCACCGGGGAGGCGCGGCGGCTGGCCGCGGCGCTCGTCGAACGCGGGGTCGACGTCCTGTCCAGCCTCGCCGGGCGGGTGGCCGACCCGGTGCTGCCCGAGGGCGGCGTGCGGGTCGGCGGCTTCGGCGGCGCCGACGGGCTGGCCGACTGGCTGGCCACCCACCGGCCGCGGGCCGTCGTCGACGCGACCCACCCGTTCGCCGCCCGGATCACCGCGAACGCGGCGGCCGCGGCGCGGCGGCACGGCACCCCGCTGCTGCGGCTGCAGCGGCCGGGCTGGACGCCCGGCCCGGGGGACCGGTGGACGTACGTGGACTCCCTGGCCGGCGCGGCCGCGGCGGTCCGGGACGCCGGCACTGTCTTCCTCACCACCGGCCGCCAGGGCGTCGGCGCGTTCGCGGCGCTGCCCGGGCGGGTGCTGGTGCGCTCGGTCGACCCGCCGGACGAGCCGCTGCCCGCGGGGGCGGTGCTGCTGCTGGCCCGCGGCCCGTTCACGGTCGACGAGGAGGTCGCGCTGCTGCGGGAGCACGGCGTCGACGTCGTCGTGACCAAGGACTCCGGCGGGCACATGACCGAGGCCAAGCTGGTCGCCGCCCGGCGGCTCGGGCTGCCGGTCGTGCTGGTCCGCCGCCCGCCGCTGCCCCCGGGGGTCGACGTCGTGACCACCGTCGAGGAGGCGGTGCAGTGGCTAAACGCGTTGAGACGCGACGGTGCCGGAACGGAGGATGGCCCCTCGTGGAACCGATGACCGAGCAGCAGGTGCGGCGCTCCTTCGTCAACTGCTCGAAGGGCGAGGCCAAGGCCGCCACCCTCCCGCGCGACCTCGCCGACCTGCCGTGGGACGAGCTGGAGGTGCTCGGCTGGCGCGACCCGAAGGCGCCGCTGCGCGGCTACCTCGTCGTCCAGCGGGAGGGGGAGCCCGTCGGCATCGCGCTGCGCGCCGCGGAGTCGCGGATGTCCGCGCGCCGGACCGTCATGTGCCTGCTGTGCCAGTCCACCCACTCCGGCGACGCCGTCTCGCTGTTCACCGCGCGCCGCGCCGGCGAGGCCGGCCGCAACGGCGACACGGTCGGCACCTACGTGTGCGCCGACCTCGGCTGCGCCGCCCGGGCCCGCACCGAGATCCCGCCGTGGCTGCGCGACCGGGACCCGGACGAGGTGGGCGAGGAGCGGGTCGCCGAGCTGCGGGAGCGGGTGCACACCTTCCTGGACGCCGTCACCCGCTGACCCGGCGCGTCAGCGTCCCGCGGGGCCGGGGCCGGGGTGCCGGTCCCGGTCGGCCCTCGCCGCGGCGCGGTCACGGGCGGCCTGCTCGCGGTCGGCACGGGCGTCCTCCCGGTCCCGGGCCGCCGCCCGGCGGTCCCGCTCCGCCGCCCGGCGGTCGGCGGCATCGGCCGCCCGGTCGTCCTCGGCCCGCGCCCGGTCCTCCTCGGTCTGGGCGCGGTAGCTCTCGGCGACCTGGACGTCGATGGCCCGCTGGTGCTCCTGCCGCTCGGACGGCACCTCGCCGGCCGAGGCGGTCGCCCGTTCGCGCCAACGCTCCTGCTCGGCCCGGCGCACGCCGGCGGCCGTCTCCCGGTGCTGCGCGGCGGCGGTCCGCTCCGCGGCCCGCTGGTCACGCTCGGCGGCCACCTCGTCGCGCTGCCGCGCGGCCTCCTCGCGGGACAGCGCCGCGTCCTCCCACCGGCGGGCCGCCTGGTCGCGCCGACCGGCCGCGTCCTCCCGCGCCCGGTCGGCGGCCTGCCGTGCCTGCTCGGCGTGCGCCGCGTCCCCGGCGACCGGCCACCGGGCGGCCCGGTCCCGCTCGTGCTCGACGGCCCGCAGTGCCGCCGCGGCCTCGCGCAGGTACCCCTGCGCGTCCTCGACGCGGCCCCTGCGCAGGGCCCGCTCGGCGAGGGCGAGGTGGGTGGCGGCGACGGCGTGCTCGGTCGTGGCCATCGCCTCGGCGCCCCGTCCCAGCCGCTCCTGGAGCCGCCGGACGTCCTGCTGGAGACGCAGTGAGGCCTGCTCGGTGGGGCGGCCGTGCGGAGCGCGCGCCGGCTCGTCGGGCGTGCGCTCTTCGGCGGTCCGCTCCTCGGACCCGTTCATGCGCCCAGCGTTCCCCCGGGGGAGGCTGCGGACAAGGGGCGCCGGGTACCACGCCCCCGACCGGGGATCCCGACCGACCGGAGGCGCAGGACCGTGCCCAACGAGCCCCCGTTGGTCCTCTTCGACCTCGACGGCACGCTGGTCGACTCGACGCCGGGCATCGCTGCCTCGGTGCGGGTGGCCGCGGCCGCGCTCGGCCTGCCCGAGCCGACGCCGGCGCAACTGCGCGACATGGTCGGCCCGCCGCTGCAGGACGGCTTCGCCACGGTGCTCGGGGTCGCGCCGCCCGACGTCGACCGCGCGGTGGCCGCCTACCGGGCGCACTACGCGGCCGGCGCGCTGCTCGACGTCGCCGTGTACGACGGGATCCCGGAGCTGCTGGCCACCCTCCGCGACGGCGGGGCGACCCTGGCGGTGGCGACCAGCAAGCCCGAGGTGTTCGCCGTCCGGGTGCTCGAGGCGACCGGCCTGCGCGCGGCGTTCACCAGCGTGCACGGCGCCACCCTCGACGGCGCGGTGCGGCACAAGGACCAGGTGGTGGCCGCCGCGCTCGCCGCGCACCCCGGGCGGCGGCCGGCCGTGCTCGTCGGCGACCGCGCGCAGGACGTGCTGGGCGCGGCGGCGCACGGGCTGGCGTGCGTGGGCGCGGGCTGGGGACCGGGCGGTCCGGGCGAGCTGGCGGGGGCGGGCGCGGCCGCCGTCGTCGCGACGCCGGGGGAGGTGCCGGCCGCACTCGCGGCGCTGGAGGGGTAGCGGACCGCCGTCCTGGCTAGTCACCGGACGTGACCGTCCCGCTGACCGACGCGCTGCAGGAGCTGCGCGACGCCGTCGCCACGGCGCCGCTCGGCCTGGCCACCCCCGCGCGGGACGCGACCGCGCGGACCGCCCGGGCGGTGGTCGACCAGGTCGACGACTACCTGCTGCCCCGCCTGCGCGACCTCGACGCCCCCCTGCTCGCCGTCGTCGGCGGGTCGACCGGCGCGGGCAAGTCCACGCTGGTCAACAGCGTGCTCGGCGCGCGGGTGACCACCCCCGGCGTGCTCCGGCCGACCACCCGCGCCCCCGTGCTCGTCTGCTCGCCGGCCGACGTGCCGGCGTTCTCCGGCGACCGCGTGCTCCCCGGCCTGCCGCGCACGACCGGCGAGGGCGACGTCACCGGCGGGCTGCGCCTGGTCCCCAGCGAGGCGCTGCCGGCGGGGCTCGCGCTCATCGACGCCCCCGACGTCGACTCGGTGGTCGAGACCAACCGCGACCTCGCCGGGCAGCTGCTGTCGGCGGCGGACCTGTGGGTCTTCGTGACGACGGCGGCCCGCTACGCCGACGCCGTCCCGTGGGACCTGCTGCGCACGGCGCAGGAGCGGGGCACCGCGCTGGCGGTCGTGCTGGACCGGGTGCCGCCCGAGGCGGTCGACGAGGTCGCCGCCGACCTCGCCGGGATGCTGCAGCGCGGCGGGCTGGGGACGGCGCGGCTGTTCGTGGTGGAGGAGCGGCCGCTGCGCGACGGCTTCCTGCCCGAGGAGCAGGTGGCGCCGCTGCGCGACTGGCTGCGCGGGCTGGCCGCCGACCAGGAGCAGCGCGCCGCCGTCGTGCGGCAGACGCTCGCCGGGGCGCTGGAGAGCCTGGACGGCCGGGTGGCCGCGGTCGCCGACGGCGTGGAGGAGCAGGCCGCGGCGGCGGCCGCCCTCGGGAACGCCGCCGACGCCGCCTACGACGGGGCCCGGGACGCGGTCGCCGAGGGCGTGGGCAACGGCAGCCTGCTGCGCGGCGAGGTGCTGGCCCGCTGGCAGGACTTCGTGGGCACCGGCGAGTGGATGCGCTCGCTGCAGAACCGCGTGGGCCGGCTGCGCGACCGGCTGGGCGCCGCGCTCACCGGCCGCCCGACGTCGACGGACTCGCTGAACGGCGCGCTGGAGTCGGGGGTGGAGACGCTGCTGCGGGCCGAGGCCGGCCGCGCCGCCGACCGCACGGTGACCGCGTGGCGCGCGCTGCCCGGCGGGCCGGCGCTGGTCGCCGGGCGCGAGGAGGAGCTCGGCGCGGTGTCGCCGGACTTCGCGCCCGCGGCCGCCGACGAGGTGCGCGACTGGCAGGGCCACGTCCTCGACCTGGTGCGCGAGGAGGGCGCGGGCAAGCGCTCGCAGGCGCGGCTGCTCTCGTGGGGCGTCAACGGGGCCGGCGCGGTGGTGATGGTCGCCGTCTTCGCCTCCACGGCGGGCCTGTCGGGTGCGGAGCTCGCCGTCGCCGGCGGGACGACGGCGCTCGGGCAGCGGGTGCTCGAGGCGGTGTTCGGCGACGCCGCGGTGCGCTCGCTCGCCGCCCGGGCCCGCGCCGACCTCGACGACCGCGCCGACCGGCTGCTGGCCGCCGAGCAGGACCGCTTCGACGAGCTGCTCGCCGTCGCCGCGGACGCCCCCGGCGCGGCGAAGGAGCTGCGCTCCGCGGTCGCCACGCTGGCCGCGGCCCGGGGGGCCGGCGCGTGAGGGGCCGCGCGCCGTCGCTGGCCGACCGGCTGGCCGCGCTGCGGGAGGCGGTCGAGGTCGCCGACGGGCGGCTGGAGGTGCCCGAGGTGGGCGCGGCGCGGTCGCTGCTGGCCAAGGCCGGGGCGCGCGAGGCGCTGGGCGACGCGACCGTCGTCGCGCTGGCCGGGGCCACCGGCAGCGGCAAGTCCACGCTGTTCAACGCGCTGTCCGGGGCCGAGGTGAGCACGCCCGGCGTGCGGCGGCCGACCACCGGCGTCGCGCACGCCAGCGTCTGGGGCGGCCCCTCCACCGGAGCGCACGGCGCGGACCGGCTGCTGGACTGGCTGGAGGTGCCGCGGCGGCACCGGGTGGCCGACCCCGACCCCGCGCTCGACGGCCTGGTGCTGCTGGACCTGCCCGACCACGACAGCGTGCGGCTGGAGAACCGGCTGGAGGTCGACCGGCTGGTGCAGCTGGTCGACGTCCTGGTGTGGGTGCTGGACCCGCAGAAGTACGCCGACGACGCCGTCCACACCCGCTACCTCGCGCCGCTGGCCGGGCACTCGGGCGTGCTGCTGGTGGTGCTCAACCAGGTGGACCGGCTCGACGAGGCGGCGGCCGTCGCGTGCCTGGCCGACCTGCGCCGGCTGCTCGACGAGGAGGGCCTGACCGGGGTGCCGGTGCTGCCCACCGCGGCCTCCAGCGGTCTGGGCCTGCCGCAGCTGCGGGCCGAGCTCGGCCGCCGGGTGGGCGCCCGCAAGGCCGCCACCGACCGGCTGACCGCCGACGCGCGGGGCGCCGCCTCGGCCCTGGCCGCCCACTGCGCGCCCGACGCCGGCCGCGACCGCGGGCCGGACCGGGCGGCGCGGGAGGAGCTCGCCGGCGCGCTCGCCGACGCCGCGGGGGTGCCGGCGGTCGTCGCCGCGGTCGAGCGCTCGGCGCACCGCAGCGGCGTGGCGCACACCGGCTGGCCGGTGCTGCGGTGGACGTCGAAGCTGCGGGCCGACCCGCTGGGCCGGCTCAACCTGGGCGACGAGCGGTCACGCACCTCGCTGCCGCAGGCCGGCGCGGTGCAGCGGGCCGGGATGGACGCCGCGCTGCGCCGGGCCCGCGACGACGCCGGCCGCGGGCTGCCGCCGGCCTGGCGCGACGAGCTGCGCCGGACGTCGGAGGACACGGAGGAGCGGTTGCCCGACCGGCTCGACCGCGCCGTCGCCGGCACCGACCTCGGCCCCGACCGGACGCCGCTGTGGCAGCGCGCGGCCGGGGGCCTGCAGTGGCTGCTGGCGCTCACCGCGCTGGTCGGCGCGCTGTGGCTGCTCGCGCTGGCGGGGCTGGGGCTGCTGCAGCTCGACGACGTCCTGCCGCTGCCGCGGGTGCAGGGCATCCCGCTGCCCACCCTGCTGCTGGCCGGCGGGCTGCTCGCCGGGCTGCTGCTGGCGCTGCTGTGCCGGCCGCTGGTGGCCGCGGGGGCGAGACGCCGGGCGCGGACGGCGCGGCGCCGGCTCACCGCGCGGGTGGCCGAGGTGGCCGACGAGGAGGTGCTGGCGCCGCTGGCGGCGGCGCGCGCCGACCACGACCGGTTCTGCGCCGCGATCGGTCGCGCACGATCCTGATGTGTGGCACCTGGCCCCGTGGGGGCAGGTCACGGCATGACCGAGACCGTGTCCCCCCGTGCCCTCGCCCTCGTCTGCAGCCTCGAGCCCTCGCTCGCGCCGTCGTCGTCCGAGCTCATGGCCCGCCAGGTCCTCGACGCGCTCGGGGAGCACGGCTCCACCTCCGAGGTGGTCCGCGTCGTCGACCACGACGTGAAGCCGGGCGTGGAGATGGACATGGGCGAGGGCGACGCGTGGCCGGCGATCCGCGAGCAGCTGATGGCGGCCGACGTCCTGGTGGTCTCGACGCCGACCTGGGTCGGGCACATGAGCAGCGTCGCCCAGCGGGTGCTGGAGCGGCTCGACGGCGAGCTGTCCGAGACCGACGGCTCCGGGCGGCCGCGGGTGACCGGCAAGGTCGCGGTGGTGTGCGTGGTCGGCAACGAGGACGGCGCCCACGAGATCACCGCGGACCTGTTCCAGGGCCTCGACGACATCGGCTTCACCATCCCCGCCCAGGGCGCCGTCTACTGGAACGACGAGGCGATGGGCGGCCGGGACTACCAGGACCTCGAGGAGACCCCCGAGGCGGTCGCGTCGACGACGAGGACGCTGGCCGAGAACGCCGCCCACCTGGCACGCGTGCTCGAGGGGAACCCCTACCCGGGCCGCTGACGCCGGGCCCGACGTTGTGCGCCTGCGCGGGGTTCGCTGCGTCAGGACCCCGCGTGGGCGCCCACCGTCGCCGGGCAGCCGGACCTCAGGCGGCCAGCGGCTCCGACGGCTCGTCGGCGGGCAGGGGAGCGGGCGCGCGCCGGGTCGACAGGCGCAGGCCGGCCGCCGCGCCCAGGGCCAGCAGGATCACCACGGCGCCGTAGACCTCCGCGGTCAGCCGCAGCCCGACCGCGCCCGAGGCGACGCCCGCGGCGATCGCCGGGATGCTGAAGGCCAGGTAGCCGACGACGAAGACGCTCGACAGCAGCCCCGCGCGGTGGCCGGGCGCGACACCCGACGTCACGGTGGCCACGGTGCCGAGGAAGGCCGCGCCGAAGCCCAGGCCGGCCAGCCCGGAGGCCACGAAGAACAGCCACAGCGTCCCGGTGACCAGCGCGACCAGCAGGCCGGCGACGGCGACCGCGAACACGACGCAGCCGCCGCCCATCGCCCGGCGCGGCGGCACGTCCCGGGCCAGCACGCCGCCGACGGCGGCCGCGCCCTGCATGCAGAGGATGAGCAGGCTGCCGACGAGGTGGTCCGCCACGCCGAACACCCCGGCGGTCAGCGACGGCCCGAGCGACAGCACCAGCCCGCCCATCGCCCAGAGCGCGACCAGGCAGGGCACCCCGACGGCGAACGCGCGCCGCTGCGGCCGCGGCACCTCCACCCGCGGGCGCAGCGAGGCCAGCGCCCCGGGCACCCGCGGGGAGGTCTCGGGCAGCAGCAGGGCCAGCCCCGCGCCCAGCACGAAGGCCACGGTCAGCACGCCGAACACCCACGGCGTCGGCTCCGCGACCCCCTCGATCGCCAGGCCCGCGCCCACCGCGCCCAGCGACAGCCCGAGGCCCGGCGAGACGCTGTTCAGCAGCGCACCCAGCGGGCGCCCCGAGGGGCGCTGCAGGTCCAGCAGCGCCGCGCCGAGCGACCCGGTCAGCGCGCCGGTCGACAGCCCCTGCAGCGTGCGCGCGGCCAGCAGCCAGCCCACGCCGTCGGCGGCGAGGAAGACCGCCATCGCGAACGCCTGCAGCAGCAGACCGGCAGCGAGCACCGGCCGCCGGCCCACGTGGTCGGACAGGCTGCCGACCACCAGCAGCGCGGCGAGCAGCGCGAAGGCGTAGATGCCGAACACCAGCGTCAGGACGCCGGCGCCGAAGCCGAACTGCTCCTGGTACACGCGGTACAGCGGGGACGGCACACCGGAGGCGGCCAGCACCAGCACGAGGAGTCCGGCCACCGACCAGAACGCGACCGGGCGGGGGAGGCGGGGCACGACAGTTGCCAAGGCCACCGATCCGGCCGGCATTCCCGTCAGGACGGGTAGCGGCGCGGCGTGTAGACCTGCCCGGCCGGCGTCACCCGCGTCTGCGAGGACCCGACCAGCAGCAGGCAGCGCATGTCCACCGTCTCCGGGTCCAGGTCGCGCAGCGTCGTCACCCGGACCTCCTCCTCGGGCCCGCCGACGTCCCGGCCGACGACGACCACCGTCTCCGGCTCGCGCACCTCGCGCAGCGCGTCGAGCGCCTTGGCCAGCTGGTGCGGGCGGGCCCTCGACCGCGGGTTGTACAGCGCCAGCACCAGGTCGGCGGCCGCCGCGGAGCGCAGCCGGTCGAGGACGACGTCGAGCGGCTTGAGCACGTCGGAGAGGCTGATGACGGCGAAGTCGTGGCCCAGCGGCGCGCCGACCCGGGACGCCACCGCCTGCGCGGCGGTCAGCCCGGGCAGCACCCGCACGGGGACGCCGGCGTGCTCGGGGCGGGCGGCCACCTCGAGCACCGCGGCGGCCATCGCGAACACGCCCGGGTCGCCGCTGGAGACGACCGCGACCCGCCGTCCGGACCGGGCCAGCTCCAGCGCGTGCGCGGCCCGCTCGGCCTCCACCCGGTTGTCGCTGGGGTGGCGGGTCTGCCGCGGGTTGGCCGGCACCCGGTCCAGGTAGGGGCCGTAGCCGACCAGGTCGTCGGCGGCGGCGAGCGCGTCGGCCACCTCGGGCGTCGTCCAGCCGCGGGCGCCGGGGCCGAGGCCGACGACGACCACCTCGCCGGTGCGCGACGCGTCGTCCGGGCGACCCGGCGCGTTCCCCGGGCCGGTGAGCGGCGAGGGCAGCAGCGCCAGGGAGAAGTAGGGCACGGTCGCGGGGTCGACGTCGGCCAGCGGCATCGTGCGCTGGCGGTCGGTGGTGGCCCGCTCGACGTAGAGCGCGCGGTCCAGCACGCCGGCGGCCTCGAACGCCTCGCGGACCTGCGGGAACGTCCGGCCGAGCTTCACCACCGCGGCCGAGTCGGTGGTGGCCAGCCACTCGGCGAGCTCGTCGGCGGGCAGCGTGCCGGGCAGCACGGTGAGCACCTCGTCCCGCTCCACCAGCGGCCGGCCGACGACGGCGGCGGCGCCGCTGACGCTGGTCACGCCGGGCACCACCTCGGTCGGGTACCGGTGCGCGAGCCGCTTGTGCATGTGCATGTAGGACCCGTAGAAGAACGGGTCGCCCTCCGCGAGCACGACGACGTCGCGGCCGGCGTCGAGGTGCGCGGCCAGCCGGGCGGCGGCGGCCTCGTAGAACTCGTCGATCGCGCCCTGGTAGCCGCCGGGGTGGTCGGTGCCCTCGGTGGTCACCGGGTAGACCAGCAGCTCCTCGACCTGCCCCTCCCGCAGGTACGGGGCGGCCAGCGCGCGCGCGACCGAGCGGCCGTGCTGCGCGGCGTGGAAGGCGACGACGTCGGCGGCGGCGATCAGGCGGGCGGCCTTGACGGTGACGAGCTCGGGGTCGCCGGGGCCCAGCCCGACGCCGTAGAGGCGGCCGCTCACCGGGCGCTCCCGGCGGCAGGAATGGCCATCTCCGACATCCCCGCGGTCACTCGACGTCGCTCGCGATCGCGTTGACCGCGGCCGCGGCCATGGCGCTGCCGCCCCGCCGGCCGCGGACCACGAGGAACGGCAGGTCGGAGGCCGCCAGCGCCTCCTTGGACTCGGCCGCGCCGATGAAGCCGACCGGGATGCCGAGGACGGCGGCCGGGCGGGGCCCGCCCGCGGCGACGATCTCGAGCAGGTGGAACAGCGCGGTGGGCGCGTTGCCGACGGCCACGACGGCGCCGTCGAGCCGGTCGCGCCACAGCTCCAGCGCGGCGGCGGTGCGGGTGGTGCCGAGCGCGGCGGCCAGCGCCGGGACGCGCGGGTCGCCCAGGGTGCAGACGACGTCGTTGTCCTTCGGCAGCCGGCGGCGCGTGACGCCGGAGGCGACCATCTGCGCGTCGCACAGGACGGGCGCGCCGGCGTCGAGGGCCTCGCGGGCGAGCCGGACGACGTCGGGGCTCGCGGCGACGTCGGCGACCAGGTCCACCTGACCACAGGCGTGGATCATCCGGACGACCACCCGCGCGAGGTCCTCGGGCAGGCCGGCGAGGTCCGCCTCGGCGCGGATCGTCGCGAACGACTGCCGGTAGATCTCGGCGCCGTCCTTCTCGTACTCGTACATCGGGCAGGAGGCTACGTCGCGCACGGAGCGGGTAGCCGAGGGCATGGCCCTTCCCCGCCTGCTCGTCCTCGTCCTCGCCGGTGGCGCCGGTGGGCGCCTGCAGCTGCTCACCGAGCACCGCGCCAAGCCCGCCGTCCCGTTCGCCGGGGTGTACCGGCTGATCGACTTCCCGCTGAGCAACTGCCAGCACTCGGGCATCCCCGACGTGTGGGTGTCGATCCAGCAGCACCCGGCGTCGCTGGCCGACCACCTGGCCAACGGCCGGCCGTGGGACCTCGACCGCACGACCGGCGGGCTGATGACGCTGCCGCCGTTCCAGGGCACCGAGCGCGGCGGCTGGAACACCGGGACGGCGAACTCGCTGTGGCGGCAGGCCGAGCTGATCCGCCAGTTCGGCCTGGAGGCGCTGGTCGTGGTCAGCGCGGACGCCGTCTACGAGCTCGACTACCGCGAGGTCGCCGAGGCGCACCTGCAGTCGGGCGCCGAGGTGACGATGGTGACCACCGAGGTCGCCGCCGACGACGCCGCGCGCTACGGCATCGTCGAGGTCGACGGCGACCGGGTGACCGGCTACGCCTACAAGCCCGACGAGCCGGCCACGACCACCGCCACCAACGAGGTGTTCGTCTTCGACCCGGGGCCCACGCTGGACCGGCTGGAGCAGCTGCGGTCGGAGGTCGGCGAGGAGGGGCTCGAGGACCTCGGCACCCACCTGCTCCCGGCGCAGACCCGCGACGGCGGCGCCCGGGCCCACCCGCTGAAGGGCTACTGGCGGGACGTCGGCACGGTCCCCGCGTACTGGGAGGCGCACCAGGAGTTCCTGTCGGACGAGCCGCCGATCGACCTCGACGCCCCCGGCTGGCCGATCCACACCCGCGGCGGCCGGCACAGCGCCGCCCGGGTCCTCGACGACGGCCAGATCGAGAACAGCCTGCTGTCGGGCGGCACCCGGGTGTCCGGGAACGTCCGCGGGTCGGTGCTCTCGCCCGGCGTGGTGGTCGAGGCCGGGGCGACCGTCGTCGACTCGGTCCTGCTGCCGGGGGTGCGGGTGCGCTCCGGCGCGACCGTGACCCGCGCGGTGGTCGACGACCGCGTCGACGTCGGCCGCGGCGCCACCATCGGCGGCGACGGCGACGTCACGCTGGTCGGCCGCGCGGTGTCCGTCCCCGAGGGCACGGAGGTCCCGGCCGGGGCCCGGTACCCGGACCCGGACGACGACTAGCCCACGCGGTAGCCGTCGAGGGTCGCGACGACGTCGAGGACCTCCCCGCGCGGGCGGCCGCAGCGGCGCTCGCAGCCGGCCCAGTGCAGGCGGACGCCCTCCGGGACGGTGCCGGACGCGACCGCCGCCGCGGCGTCGGCCCGGACGTCGGCCCGCGACTTCGCGCAGCCGGGCCGGCCGGCGCACGCGGTGACCTGCGCCCACGGGCTCTCGGCGTCGAACACCACGCCGGTGCGGTACAGGTCGACCGCGGCGTCGTCCACGCGGTCCTCGGCCAGGTCGGGCACGACGACGCTGCGCCACGGGGTCAGCTGCACCCCGTCGGTCAGCGACGCGAGCAGGTCGGCCTGGTCGGCGGAGAGCCGGCCGAGGGGGACGATGCCGACCAGCGCGGTCCGCCCGTCGGCCTGCGTCTCCGCGCCGACCGGGCCCGTCTCCGGTGCGGCGGGGACGGCGACCGGCGCGACCGGGGTGCCGCCCAGCCGCGCGGCCACGCGGGCCGGGCCGTCGTCGAGCTCGGCCAGCCGCCAGGCGGTGCCGCCCTGCGCGGCGCGCTCGGCGAGGAAGGCGCGGGTGGCGGCGAGCAGCAGGCCGACGGCGCCGTCGGCGTCCGCGCGCAGCCCGCTGTCCGCCCCGCCGAGCAGCAGCGCCACCGAGGACGGCGACAGCGCCAGCAGGCCGACGTCGCCGCCGAGCCCGGACACGTCGCCGCGGCCGTCGTCCAGCGTCGCCAGGTAGCGGCCCGGCAGCGCGGCGAGGGCGGGGTCGGCGCACAGGCCGGCGTCGAGCGCGGCCACCCACGGCCGGGCGTCGAGCAGCCCGCCGGCGCGGCCGGTCAGCGCGCTGGCCAGCACGTTGCGCACCCGCTCGTGCGTCTCGCTGGGCAGCAGGCCCCCGCCGGCGAGCCGGTCGCCCAGCTCCCGCGCGGCGCCGGCGGCCAGCCCGCGCAGCTGCAGGTTGCCCCGGCTGGTCATCTCGAGGGCGCCGTCGCCGAGGTCGCGCGCGGCGGCGGCGAGCACCCGCAGCTGGGCGGCGCCGAGCAGGCCGCCGGGCACCCGCACGCGGGCGAGCTCGCCGTCGGCGGCGGAGTGCGTCTGCAGCGCGCCGGGGCAGGCGTCGGCGCGAGGTCGGGGCGTCGTCATCGCGCCCGCGAGGCTACGACGCCCCCACCACCCCGGCGGCGAGCTCGGCGGCCACCGGGTGCCCGAACAGGCCGGGCAGCCCGCCGGTGTGCACGAACACCGTCCGCTCGCCGGGCCGGACCGAGCCGTCGGCCACCGCGGCGGCCAGCCCGGCCAGCGCCTTGGCCGTGTAGACGGGGTCGAGCAGCAGCCCCTCGGTGCCGGCCGCCGTCCGCAGCGCCGCGACGGCGGCGTCGGTGCGCGCGCCGTAGCCGTCGCCCACCTGGTCGCGGCGCAGCCGCAGCCCTGCCGCCGAGCCGCCGAGCGCCGTCACCAGCGCCGCCACCCGCTCCGCCGGGTCGGGCACCGCCCCGGTGTCGACGCCGAGCACCCGCTCGGCGCCGAGCCCGGCCACCAGGCCGGCCATCGTGCCGCCGGAGCCGACCGCGACGACGACGTGCCGGGCGCCGGGCGCCTGCTCCCGCAGCTCGTCCGCGCAGGCCAGGTAGCCCCGCGCGCCGGTGGGCGACGAGCCGCCCAGCGGCAGCACCGCGGGCACCTCGCCGGCCGCCCGCAGCTCGGCGGCCACCTCGGCCACCCGGGCGTCGACGTCGTCCGGGCCGGCGACCACGACCACGCGGGCCCCGAGCGCGCCCTCCAGCGCCAGGTTCCCGGGCCGCTGCGCCGACGGCGTGCCGTGCAGCACCAGCACGGCACCCAGCCCCAGCCGCGCGGCGGCCGCGGCGGTCATCCGCGCGTGGTTGCTCTGCACGCCGCCGCTGGTGACCAGGACGGTCGCGCCGTCCCCGGTCGCCTCGGCGACGAGGTGCTCGAGCTTGCGCACCTTGTTGCCGCCGCCGAGGTCGGTCAGGTCGTCCCGCTTCACCGCCAGGTCCCCGGGCCGCAGGCCGAGGGCGGCGGCGAGCCGCGGTGCCGGGTCGAGCGGGGTGGGCCAGTGCGCCAGGCGGACGGTCACCCCCGCATCGTGCCGGGGTCAGGCGTCGCGGCGGGCCCGGTCGAAGGACATCCACACCTCGCGGCGCTCCTTGCGGCTGGTCACCTGCGCCATGGCGGCGACCCGGCGGCGCTGGTCGAAGGAGGCCACGTGCTGGACGACGGCGACCTCGGCGTCGCGCATCGCCCGCTCGGCGGCGAACTCGGCCGGCGTCGACGGGTACTCGTCGGCCGGGACCGGCGGCACCTCGTCCCGCTCGCGGGCGTACGGGCTGTCCGGCGGCAGGTTGCCGCTGACCCGGCCGTAGGCGCCGAGCAGCAGCAGCACCAGGCCCGCGGCGACGGAGAAGCCGACGTTGCTCAGCCGGAACGCCAGGAGGTTCAGCCCGGTGTTGAGCACCGCGAGGTTGGCCAGCGCCGACACCAGGAACAGCACGCCGATGACGATCATGACCGTCGACGCGGTGCGGGGGCTGCGGAAGGCGGCGACGACCAGCACGACCGCCGTGACCAGCGAGATCACCGACAGCAGGCCGTTGGACGACATGCCGAGGATGCGCTGGCCCTCGGTGGAGAAGAAGGCCAGGCCGTTGGCCAGGCCCAGGACGCCGAAGACGGCGATGATCCCGGCGACGACGAACGCGCCGGTGCGCTGGACGGCGTAGACGCGGTTGCCGGGCGCGGCGGGGGCGGTCCCGGCGGGGGTGTCAGCGGACGGGGCGGGGGCGGCGGTGCCGGTCCGTGCGCGGTCGGCCGTCCGGTGGCGGTGCAGCGACAGGGCCATGGTCGTGCTCCTCGGGTCGGTGGTGCTGACACCGGTTGTTCCCGATCCGGTCGTGTCCGGATGCAGTTCGTTCCGGACCTTCTCGTCCTCCGCGCACGCCGGGCGTGTCGTGATCTCGGGAAGAGCGGGCGCCGCGCCGTCGTTCCGCCGGCGTGACCCAGCCGTTCTCTCCCGACCTGCACTCGGAGTTCCTCCGCGCCGACCTCTTCCTCTCCATGGGGCAGCCCATCGAGGCCGCCCGCCTGCTCGAGCCGCTCGTCGAGGCCGAGCCGGGCAACGAGGCCGCCCTCGAGCTGCTCGCCCGCAGCTACTTCGGCTCGGCCCAGCTGCAGCGCGCGGAGTCGGCGCTGCGCCGGCTGGTCGACCTCGCGCCGGCCAACGGGTGGGCCCGCCGCGCGCTGGCCCGCACGCTGGAGCGGCAGAGCCGCCGCGACGAGGCCGTCGCCCACCACCGCGTCGCCGACGCCCTCGGCGCCGCCTGACCGTTCCTGCTCGACCGCCGGCGGACGCTTGACCTCGAGTCGACTGGAGGTCCTAGCGTCCGCCGCGTGAGCATGGAGATGACGGCGTGGTCGGCGCTGTCCCGCGCGACGCACGCCCGCCCCGACCGCCGCGCCGTCACCCGCGCGACCCTGCGCCGGGTGCTCGCCTTCGCCCGCCCGCACCGGGCGCGCATCACCGGCTACGTCGCCGTCGGCATCGTCGAGGCGGTGCTCACGGTGGCCTCGCCGCTGCTGGCCGGCCGGGTCGTCGACGCGATCGTCGACGGCGCCGCCACCTCCGTCGTCGTCGGCCTCGCGGTCACCATCGCCGTGCTCGCCGTCCTCGCCACCGCGCTCGGGCTGGTCGGCCGGTACCTGTCGGCGAGCCTCGGCGAGGGGCTGATCCTCGACCTGCGCACCGCCGTGTTCGACCACGTGCAGCGGATGCCGGTCGCCTTCTTCACGCGCACCCGCACCGGCGCGCTCGTGTCCCGCCTGGACAACGACGTCCTCGGCGCCCAGCGGGCCTTCAGCGACACCCTGTCGGGGATCGTCAGCAACACCGTCACGCTGGTCCTCGCGCTCGTGGCGATGCTGACCCTGTCCTGGCAGGTGACCGTGCTGGCGCTGCTCCTCCTGCCGGTGTTCCTGCTCCCCGCCCGGCGGATCGGCCGCCGCCTGGCCGCGCTGAGCCGCACCGCCGCCGTCGCCAACGCGGCGATGACCGGCCAGACGACCGAGCGGTTCTCCGCCCCGGGCGCGACGCTGGTCAAGCTGCTCGGCGACCCCGGCCGCGAGTCGGCCCGGTTCGCCGGCCGGGCGCGGGCGGTCCGCGACGTCGGGGTGCGGACGGCGATGGTGCAGTGGGCGTTCATCAGCGCGCTCACGCTGGTCTCGGCGCTGGCGCTCGCCCTGGTCTACGGCCTGGGCGGGGCGTACGCGCTGGCCGGCGCGCTCGACCCGGGCGCGGTGGTGGCGCTGGCGCTGCTGCTCACCCGGCTCTACGCGCCGCTGACCGCTCTGGCGAGCGCCCGGGTCGACGTCTCCTCGGCGCTGGTCAGCTTCGAGCGGGTCTTCGAGGTGCTCGACCTGGTGCCGCTGGTCCGCGAGCACGCCGGCGCCGTCGACGTCCCCGACGGGCCGGTGGAGGTGGAGCTGGACGGCGTCACCTTCGCCTACCCGGCGGCCGACCGGGTGTCGCTGGCCTCGCTGGAGGACGTCGCCCGGCTCGACGGCCGCGGCGGCGTCGACGTGCTGCACGACGTGTCGTTCACCGTGCGGCCGGGCCAGGTGGTCGCGCTGGTCGGGTCCTCGGGCGCGGGCAAGTCGACGATCGCCTCCCTGGTGCCGCGCCTGTACGACGTCGACGCCGGCGCCGTCCGGCTGGGCGGCGTCGACGTCCGCGACCTGACCGCTGCCTCGATCCGGCGCACGGTCGGCGTGGTGACCCAGGACGGGCACCTGTTCCACGAGTCGCTGCGGGACAACCTGCTGCTCGCCGCGCCGGACGCCACCGACGACGACCTGTGGGACGCCCTCGCCCGCGCCCGGCTGGCCGACCTGGTCCGCGCGCTGCCCGACGGCCTGGACACCGTGGTCGGCGAGCGCGGCTACCGCTTCTCCGGCGGCGAGCGGCAGCGGCTGACCATCGCCCGGCTGCTGCTGGCCCGCCCGCGCGTGGTGCTGCTGGACGAGGCGACCGCCCACCTCGACGCCACGTCGGAGGCCGCAGTGCAGGCGGCCCTCGACGGGGCGCTCGAGGGGCGGACGGCGATCGTCATCGCGCACCGGCTGTCCACCGTGCGCGCGGCCGACTGCATCCTCGTGCTGGAGGGCGGCCGGGTCGTCGAGCGCGGCCGGCACGAGGACCTGCTCGCCCTCGGCGGCCGCTACGCCGAGCTGTACCGCACCCAGTTCGGCCGGCCGCTGGCCGCCTGAGGGCCAGCCGGCCGGTGCGAGGCGCACCAGCGCGATCCGGCGGGGTCTACCGCTCCGCGCTGCGCGCCGAGCAGGCGCAGCGCACCCGGGTGCAGGTGCTGGAGGCCGCGACCCGCTGCTTCGTGGAGCGCGGCTACGCGGCGACGACGATGCGCGACGTCGCGGCGGCCGCCGGGGTCTCGGTGCCGACCGTGTTCGCGCAGGGCGGGAAGGCGGCGGTGCTGCTCGCGTGCGTCGACCCGGCGCTCGTCGGCTCCGACGAGCGCACCGTCCGGGAGCTGGGCCCCTTCGCCGAGCTGCTCGCCGCGCCCGACCGGGCCGGCCGGCTGGCGGCGCTGCACCGGCTGGCGCTGGAGACGACCGCCGCCACGCTGCCCATGCAGGACGTCTTCGCCGCCGCGGCCGCGGTCGACCCGGAGGTCGGGGCGGCGTACGCCGACTACGAGCGGCGGCGGCGCACCGACACGACCGCGCTGGTCCGGGCGTTCGCCGGCGACCTGCGCGCCGACCTCGACGTCGAGGCCGCTGTCGACGTCGTCTGGTCGGTGTTCTCCCCGCAGACGCAGTCCCGGCTGGTCCGCGGCTGCGGCTGGCCGCCGGAGCGCTACGCCGACTGGCTGCCCGGCGCGGTCGAGCGGCTGCTGCTGCGCTGACGGTGTCGGTTCCCCCTGGCAGGGTGCCGCCCGTGCCCACGCTCGACGAGGTGACCGCCGCCGTGCGCGCGGCCTGGTGCCGGGAGACCTGCGACGACAGCGACCTCGCCGACTGGACGCCGGGCAACCCCGCGCGCGGCCAGTGCGGCGCCACCGCGCTCACCGTGCACGACCTGCTCGGCGGCGAGCTGCTGCTGGCCGAGGTGCGCCGGACCGACGGCTCCCGGCAGGGCGTGCACTGGTGGAACCGGCTGCCCGGCGGCCGCGAGGTCGACCTCACCCGCGAGCAGTTCGCCCCGCACGAGGTCGTGGGGGAGCCGCGGGTCGTCGTCCGCCCGCCCGGGCTGCCCGGCTACAACCGCGCGCAGTACCTCCGGCTGCGCACGGCGGTGCTCGACGCCCTCGATCGGACGACCGGCGACCAGCAGCACCCCGACCGGCACCGGACGCGACCGGACGGGAACCGGGCTCCGGGGATCGGGTAAGGGCAGGCTAACCTGACCACTAGTTGATCGCCGAGGTCAGGAGCCGACCGTGCCGCACCACCCCCTCCGGAACCGCGTGCGGCGTGTGACGCTGACCGCGGCCGCCGCCCTCCTCGTCACCGGGCTCGCCGCCTGCGGCGGGAGCGCCGACGACGAGCCCGCGGCCTCGGCCGCCGACGGCAGCGACGGCGCCTGGCCGGTCACCATCGAGAACAGGTTCGGCACCACCGAGATCCCCGCCGAGCCGCAGCGCGTGGTCACCGTCGGCTTCAACGACCAGGACTTCGTGCTGGCCCTGGGCGTCACCCCGGTCGGCGAGCGCGAGCTCCTGGGCGACTACGACGCCGTGACCCGTCCCTGGGCGCAGGAGCAGCTGCCGGACGAGGAGATCCCGACCGTGGGCGGCGAGGAGATCGACCTCGAGGCCGTCGCCGCGCTCGAGCCCGACCTGATCGTCGGCGTGTACTCCTTCATGGACGAGGCGGACTACGAGCAGCTGTCGGGCATCGCACCGACGCTCGCGCAGACCGACGAGTACGCCGACGGCGCCACCCCGTGGCAGGAGCAGACCCTCCTCATCGGTCGGGCGCTCGGCCGCGAGGACGAGGCGCAGCAGCTCGTCGACGACGTCGAGGGCCGGTTCCAGCAGGCGATCGAGGAGAACCCGGACTTCGCCGGCAGCTCGCTCGCCGTGGACCTCACGGGCGTCGGCTCGGGCCACTACCTGCTCGGCGCTGACGACCTGCGCACCCAGTTCTTCACCGATCTCGGCTTCACCGTCCCGGAGACCAGCACCGACGTCAGCCAGGAGCGGCTGGACCTGCTGGAGGCGGACGTGCTGGCGGTGAACGGCTACGACCAGGCCGCCGCCGACGGGGACGCGCTGTTCTCCGCCCTCGACGTGGTGACCCAGGGCCGCACGGTCCTGCTCGGCGGCTACTCCGGTGACGTGTCCGCCGCGCTCGGCTTCGGCAGCCCGCTCTCGCTGCCCTACCTGCTGGACGAGGTGGTGCCGTCCCTGGCCGCCGCCGCGGACGGCGACCCGTCCACCACTGTGCCGGTCCTCGGCTGAGGTCCCGCTCCGCCCCGGCCACGCGGCCGGGGCGGGCCGGCCCGGGCGGTACCGTCTCCCCATCACGGCAGTGCGCGCAGGAAGCCGGTGCGAGCCCGGCGCGGTCCCGCCACTGTGACCCCGGGCGACCGGGGGAGCCAGACACTCCGGCTGCCGTGCCCGACGGCCCGGGGCGCGGACCCCGAGTGAGGACGCTGCGTGTTCGCCCTGCTCTCCACCAGTGACACCGACCTGCTCTCCGCCCGCGCCAGCGGCGCCGACTGGCGGCTGGGCAACCCGGTCCGCCTCGGCGCCGGCGGCATCGCGGCGCTGACCGAGGGCGCGCAGCTCGTCGTCGTCCGGATCCTCGGCGTGCGGCGGCAGTACGAGGAGATGCTCGCGCCGCTGCTGGCCGGGCCGGCGCCGGTCGTCGTCCTCGGCGGGGAGCAGGTGCCCGACGCCGAGCTGATGGAGCTGTCCACCGTCCCGATGGGCGTGGCCACCGAGGCGCACGGCTACCTGGCCCAGGGCGGGCCGGACAACCTCGTGCAGCTGCACCGCTTCCTGTCCGACACCGTGCTGCTCACCGGCGAGGGCTTCGAGCCGCCATCGGTGGCGCCGGACTGGGGCGTCGTGGAGCGGGCGGGCCGGGGGAGCGGCCCGCGGATCGCCGTCCTCTACTACCGGGCGCACCACCTGGCCGGGAACACGGCGTTCGTGGACGCCCTGTGCTCCGCGGTCGAGGACGCCGGCGGGCAGGCGCTCCCGGTGTTCGTGAGCTCGCTGCGCAGCGTCCCCGCCGACCTGCTCGACGTGCTGCGCACCGCCGACGCGCTCGTCGTGACGGTGCTTGCCGCGGGCGGCTCCCGGCCGGCGACGGCGTCCGCCGGTGGCGACGACGGCGCCTGGGACGTCGGGCAGCTCGCCGCACTCGACGTGCCGCTCGTCCAGGGCCTGTGCCTGACCCGCTCGCGCGCGGAGTGGCTGGCCGACGACGACGGCCTCTCGCCGCTCGACGTCGGCAACCAGGTGGCCATCCCCGAGTTCGACGGCCGGCTGATCAGCGTGCCGTTCTCCTTCAAGGAGACCGACGAGGACGGCCTGACCTCCTACGTCGCCGACCCCGAGCGCGCGGCGCGGGTGGCCGGCACCGCGGTGGCGCACGCCCGGCTGCGGCACACCCCGCCCGCCGAGCGCCGGATCGTGCTGATGCTGTCGGCCTACCCCACCAAGCACGCGCGGATCGGCAACGCGGTCGGCCTGGACACCCCGGCGTCGGTGGTGCGGCTGCTGGCCGCCATGCAGGGGCAGGGCTACGACATCGGCCCGTTCGACGGGCCCGACGCGCTGCCCGGCGTGGCCGACCTCGACGGCGACGCGCTGTTCCACGCGCTGATCGCCGCCGGCGGGCAGGACGCCGACTGGCTGACCGAGGAGCAGCTGTCGGGCAACCCGGTGCGCATCCCGGCCGCGGAGTACCGGCGGTTCTTCGACACGCTGCCCGCCGACCTGCGCGAGGCGATGGTGTCGCACTGGGGCGAGGCGCCGGGCTCGCTGTTCGTCGACGACTCCGGACCCGACGGCCCCGCCATCGTCTTCGCGGCGCTGCGCGCGGGCAACGTCGTCGTGATGGTGCAGCCGCCGCGCGGCTTCGGCGAGAACCCCATCGCGATCTACCACGACCCCGACCTGCCGCCCTCGCACCACTACCTGGCCGCCTACTGGTGGCTGCGGTCGGTGTTCGGCGCGCACGCGCTGGTGCACGTCGGCAAGCACGGCAACCTGGAGTGGCTGCCGGGCAAGACGGTGGGGCTGTCGGCCTCGTGCGGGCCCGACGCCGCGATCGGCGACCTGCCGCTGGTCTACCCGTTCCTCGTCAACGACCCGGGGGAGGGCTCGCAGGCCAAGCGCCGCGCGCACGCCACGCTGGTCGACCACATGGTGCCGCCGATGGCGCGCGCGGACTCCTACGGCGACATCGCCCGGCTCGAGCAGCTGCTCGACGAGCACGCCAACGTGGCCGCGATGGACCCGGCGAAGCTGCCCGCCGTCCGGGCGCAGATCTGGACGCTGCTGCAGGCCGCGAAGCTCGACCACGACCTCGGGCTCGCCGAGCGGCCGGAGGACGACCACTTCGACGAGATGATCCTCCACGTCGACGGCTGGCTCTGCGAGATCAAGGACTCGCAGATCCGCGACGGCCTGCACGTGCTCGGCGTCCCGCCCTCGGGCCAGGACCGGGTGGACCTGGTGCTGGCGATGCTGCGGGCGCGGCAGATCTGGGGCGGTGCGGTCGCGCTGCCCGGGCTGCGCGAGGCGCTGGGGCTGACCGAGGACGGCACCGCCGGGCGCGCGGCCACCGATCTCGTCGAGTCGCAGGCGCACGCGCTGGTCTCGGGCATGGAGGACGCCGGCTGGACGATCGGCGCCGTCGGGCCGGTCGTGCGCGAGGTGCTGGGGCGGGAGGACTCCGCCGTCGCGGACGTGCTGCGGTTCGCCGTCGAGGAGGTGGTGCCGCGGCTGGAGCGGACCACCGACGAGCTCGACGCCACGCTGCACGCCCTCGACGGCGGGTACGTGCCGGCCGGACCGTCGGGCTCGCCGCTGCGCGGGCTGGTCAACGTGCTGCCGACCGGGCGGAACTTCTACTCGGTCGACCCGCGCGCGGTGCCCTCGCGGCTGGCGTGGGAGACCGGCCAGGCGATGGCCGACTCGCTGCTGGAGCGCTACCGCGCCGACACGGGGGAGTGGCCGCGCTCGGTCGGGCTGTCGGTGTGGGGGACCTCGGCGATGCGCACCTCCGGCGACGACGTCGCCGAGGTGCTCGCGCTGCTCGGCGTCCGCCCGGTGTGGGACGACGCCTCGCGACGGGTCACGTCGCTGGAGGCGGTGCCGCTGGAGGAGCTGGGCCGTCCGCGGATCGACGTCACCGTGCGCATCTCGGGCTTCTTCCGGGACGCCTTCCCGCACGTGGTGACCATGCTCGACGACGCGGTGACGCTGGTCGCCGCTCTCGACGAGACCCCCGGGCAGAACTTCGTGCGCGCCCACGTGGACGCCGACGTCACGGAGCACGGGGACCGGCGGCGGGCCACCACGCGGGTGTTCGGCTCCAAGCCCGGCGCCTACGGGGCGGGGCTGCTGTCGCTCATCGACTCCCGCGACTGGCGCGGCGACGCCGACCTGGCCGAGGTGTACGCGGTGTGGGGCGGCTACGCCTACGGCCGCGACCTCGACGGCGTGCAGGCCCGGCCGGACATGGAGGCGGCGTACCGGCGGATCGCGGTGGCGGCGAAGAACGTCGACACCCGCGAGCACGACATCGCCGACTCCGACGACTACTTCCAGTACCACGGCGGGATGGTGGCGACGGTCCGGGCGCTGACCGGCTCCGCGCCGCACGCCTACATCGGCGACTCGACCCGGCCCGAGCAGGTGCGCACCCGCTCGCTGACCGAGGAGACCTCGCGGGTGTTCCGCGCCCGGGTGGTCAACCCGAAGTGGCTCTCGGCGATGCGCCGGCACGGCTACAAGGGCGCCTTCGAGCTGGCCGCGACCGTCGACTACCTGTTCGGCTACGACGCCACGACCGGCGTGGTGGCCGACTGGATGTACGAGAAGCTCACCGAGACCTACGTGCTCGACCCGGAGAACCGCGAGTTCATGGAGCGGTCCAACCCGTGGGCGCTGCACGGCATCGCCGAGCGGCTGCTGGAGGCGGTCGACCGGGGGATGTGGGCCGAGCCGGACCCGGACCTGCTGGCCGGGCTGCGGCAGGCCTACCTCGACACCGAGGGCGACCTCGAGGGCGGCGAGACGCCGGCGCAGTCGGGGGCGCAGGCCTGAGCAGGGGTGATCACGACTCGTGACGACGCGCGGTACCGATCCGGAAACGGTTCGGCCCCCCGTGTGGCCGGGTAGTCGATCTCCATGGGCATCCTGAACCGACTCCTGGGCACTGCTGAGACCACGGCTCGTCGCGGAGCCGCCGGGGGCCGCGCCGCCGCCGGCCGGACCACCGGGCGCGGGACGGCCGGTCGCGCCGCCACCGGCCGCCGCGTGTCGTCCGGCCGGGGCATGGGTCGCTCCAAGATGGCGACCCCGACGCCGACCCGGCGCTTCGGCCGCGGCAAGCCGACGACCGCCGCCTCCGGCGGGCTGAGCCGCCTGCTCGGCTCGCTGACCGGCCGCCGCTGAGCCGCGGGCGGACCTCCTAGGTCAGCGGGGCGGCGGCGACCAGCAGCACGGCGGTCGCCGCCGCCTCGCCCATCGCCCCCATGACGTCCCCGGTGACGCCGCCGAGGCGGGCCGTCGCGCGGGCGCGGACGAGCTCGGCCGCGAGCAGGCCGGCTCCCGCGGCCGCCGCCAGCGCCACCCCGGTGCCGGGGCCGCCGGCCGCCCACCCCGCCGCGGCCGCACCGCCGACCACCAGCAGCCCCCAGCCCGCGAGCCAGGGCGCCGACACGGTCCCGGCCACCGCCCGCCCGAGCGACGAGCCCTCGGCGGTCTGCGTGCCGGGCAGCCCGGTGCGGGCCATCGCCAGCCGGGCCACGACCACCGCCGTCCACAGCGCGAGCCAGCCGCCGTCGGCCGCCAGCAGCGCCGCGCCCGCCGCCGCCTGCAGCAGCAGCACGAGGACCAGCGTCACCACGCCGAACGGGCCGACGTCGCCCTGGTGCATCACCTGCAGCGCCCGCTCCCGGCCGCGCAGCGGACCGAGGCCGTCGGCGGTGTCGGCCAGCCCGTCCAGGTGCAGCGCCCGGGTCAGCCAGGCGAGCACGGCCAGCGCCGCCACCGCCCCGGTCAGCGGGGACACCAGGTGCGCGCCCAGCACGCCGGCCCCGGCCGCGGCGCCGCCCAGCCCCAGCCCGACCAGCGGAGCCCACGGCAGCACCCCGCGGGTGGACGTCGTCCCGGCGGCGGGCACCCGGACCACGGTGAGCAGCCCGACCGACTCCAGCGGGCCGGCCCATCTCGGCCGGTGCGTCACCGCAGCCGCTGCGGCAGCCCGGCGACGACGAACCACACCTCGTCGGCGGTGCCGGCCAGCCGCTGGTTGACCTCACCGAGGGTGTCGCGGAACAGCCGGCCCGCGCGGGACTCCGGCACCACGCCCAGGCCCACCTCGTCGCTGACCGCCACCACGTGCGCCGGGGTCATCGCCCAGGCGTTGACCAGCGCGTCCACCCGCCCGGCCAGCCGGTCGAGGGCGCCGGGCTCGTCGGTCCACACGCCGGTCTCGTCCATGAGCGCCGCGACCCACGTGGTCACGCTGTCGACCAGCACCGTCCCGCCGCGCAGCAGGTCGCTGGGCGCCGTCGTCTCCAGCGTCGTCCAGCCGGCGGGCCGGCGGGCGCGGTGCGCGGCGACCCGGCGGGTCCACTCGGCGTCGTCCGGCGCCGGCGCGGAGGTGGCCAGGTAGACGACGTCCGGCCGGTCGGCCACCAGCGCCTCGGCGTGCGCCGACTTCCCCGACCGCGACCCGCCCAGCACCAGCACCCGCGCCATCAGGCGACCGCCGCCGCGAGCTCCAGCCGGGTGACCGTGCCGTTGTGCGGCGTCACCGCCGGCATCTCCGCGGGGCCCAGCCCGGCGGCCACCGCCTGCGCGGCGCGGATGGTGTCGCCGTGGGTGACCAGCGCGACGACGTCGGCCGGCGGGTCCGCCCGCAGCCGGTCGAGGAGGGCCGCGACCCGGGCGTGCAGGCCGGCCAGGCTCTCGCCGCCCTCGGCCGCCCAGTGCGGGTCGGTCCAGTCGACGACGTCCCACAGCTCCCGCGACGGCCGCCCCTCGAGCACGCCGTAGCCCTGCTCGCGCAGCGCCGGCGTGGTGGTGAACGCCAGCCCCGTCGCGGCGGCGCAGTGCTCGGCGGTCTGCACCGCCCGCAGCAGGTCGCTGGACAGCATCGCGCCCGGCCCGAGCGCCGCGAGCTCGCGGGCGGCGGCCCGGGCCTGGTCGTGCCCCTGCTCGGTGAGCGGGACGTGCGCCGTCTGGCCCTGCATGCGCCCGGCGGCGTTCCAGGTGCTCTGCCCGTGCCGGACGAGGAGGAGGGTGAGCGGGCGGGCCATGGTGGTCGCCGAGCGTAGGGCAGGCGGGCGCGGGGCCCGGGGCCGGTGCTCGTACCGTCGGGACGTGACCATCCCCGTCCGTCCCGGCGCCGGCCGGCCCGCCGCCGCGCCGACCGGCCCCGACCCGCTGGCCCCGCTGCTCGACCTCCCCGGGGTCCGGGACGCCGCCGACGCCGCCCGCGCCGGCATCGACCGGCTGCTGGCCCACCGGCTCATGCGCAACCGGTCGGCCGAGGTCAGCACCGAGTCGGCGCTGCGCGGGGCCCGCGCGTCGGCGGCCCTGGACGGCGTCGACGTCCCGCTGGCCGACCTGCGCGCAGGCTCGGTCGACGACCCGGTCGTGCAGGGCTCGCTGCGGGTGTCGGTGGGGCTCGGCTCGCTGGTCGACACGTGGGCGAAGGCCCCCGGCCAGGTGCTCGCCCGGCTGCACGTGCTGGCCGCCGCCGACCTCACCGACCGGGCCGGCCTCGGCCGCCCCGGCCCGCACGCCGGCCCGCGGCTGTCCGGCCTGTTCCAGGTGGTGACCGGCACCTCGACCGTGCCCGCGGTGCTGGTGGCCGGGCTGGTGCACGGCGAGCTCGCGGCCCTGGCGCCGTTCGGCACCGCCGACGGCGTGGTCGCCCGGGCGGCGGCCCGGCTCACCACCATCGGCCGCGGCCTGGACCCCAAGGCGGTGTCGGTGCCGGAGGTCGGCTTCGTCGAGCTCGGCGCCGACGCCTACCGTGAGCGGCTGGCCGGCTACGCCGGGGGCGGTCCCGACGGCGTCGCCGCCTGGCTGGTGCACTGCTGCCGCGCCACCGAGCTCGGCGCCCGCGAGGGGCTGGCCATCGCCGAGGCGATCCTGCGCGGCTGACCGGCCCGCCCTGCGCCCGGTGCGGACGCGGCGCAGAGTGGGGGGATGCGCCACCTCGACGTCGACGGGCTCGGCCGGGTCAGCAGGATCGGGCTGGGCACCTGGCAGTTCGGGTCCCGCGAGTGGGGCTACGGCGAGGGCTACGCCGAGGGCGCGGCCCGCGACATCGTCCGCCGGGCGCGCGAGCTCGGCGTCACGCTGTTCGACACCGCGGAGGTCTACGGCTTCGGCCACAGCGAGCGCATCCTCGGCGAGGCGCTGGGGGAGGAGCGCGGCGAGGTCGTCGTCGCCTCGAAGGTCTTCCCCGTGGCGCCGTTCCCGCCGGTGGTCCGGTCCCGGTTCGAGGGCAGCGCCCGGCGGCTGGGCCTGACGCGGATCCCGCTGTACCAGGTGCACCAGCCCAACCCGGTCGTCCCCGACAGCGTGATCATGCCGGGCCTGCGGCAGCTGCTCGACGAGGACCGCATCGGCGCCGCCGGCGTCTCCAACTACTCGTTGGCCCGCTGGCGGGCGGCCGACGCGGCGCTGGGCCGGCCGGTCCTCACCAACCAGGTGCAGTTCTCCCTCGCCCGGCCCGGGGCGCTCGAGGACGTGGTGCCCTTCGCCGAGCGCGAGGGGCGGGTCGTCATCGCCTACAGCCCGCTGGCGCAGGGCCTGCTCGGCGGCCGGTACGGCGTGGAGAACCGGCCCGGCGGGGTGCGCGCGGCCAACCCGCTGTTCGGCACGGAGAACCTGCGGCGCGCGGAGCCGCTGCTCGACGTCCTGCGCGAGGTCGCCGACGCGCACGGGGTCCGGCCCGGGACGATCGCGCTGGCCTGGCTGGTCTCGCTGCCGCAGGTGGTGGTCATCCCCGGCGCCTCGAGCATGGAGCAGGTGGAGGCCAACGCCGCGGCCGGCGACGTCGACCTGCGGCCCGACGAGCAGGCGGCGCTCACCGCGGCGGCGCGGGCGTTCGCGCCGGTGTCGGCAGTGCGCACGCTGGCGGACGGCGTCCGGGAGCGGGTGGACGGGCTCCGCGGGCGGCTGGGCGTCTGAGCGGACGGGACGCGGGCGCGGGGCGCTCAGGCGCCCCGGCGCCGCCACCGGCCGGCGGCCGGGACCGCCGCCGTCGCCGCCGTCGCCGCGGCCGCCACGGCGGGCACGGCGCGCAGCGCCCGCCGCCGCGCGTACCAGGCCAGCCCGGCGACCGCCGCGCCCACGCCCATCGCGGCGCCGGTGACCACCGGGGCCGGCGGGACCGCGAACCGCGAGCGCATCGACACCGGCCGGGTGAACTCCAGCACCGGCCAGCCGCGCTCGGCGGCCACCCTGCGCAGCGCCCGGTCGGGGTTGACCGCCGTCGGGTGCCCGACCGCGGCGAGCATCGGCAGGTCGGTGACCGAGTCGCTGTAGGCGTGGCAGTCGGCCAGGTCGTAGCCGTTCTCGGCGGCCACCTGCCGCATCGCCTCGGCCTTGTTCTCCCCGTACGCGTAGAACTCGATCTCGCCGGTGTAGCGGCCGTCGACGGTCACCATCCGGGTGGCCACCACCCGGTCGGCGCCGAGCATCTCGCCGATCGGCTCCACCATCTCCGCGCCGCTGCTGGAGACGATGACGATCTCCCGGCCCGCCGCCCGGTGGGACTCGATGAGGTCGGCCGTCTCGGCGTAGACCAGCGGGTCCACGACCTCGTGCAGCGTCTCGCGGACGATCTCGTGCACCGTCGCGACGTCCCAGCCGGTCGCCATGTCGGTGATCTGCGCCCGCATCCGCTCCATCTGCTGGGCGTCGGCGCCGGAGAGGGAGAAGACGAACTGCGCGTAGGCGCCCTTGAGCACGGCGCGGCGGTTGATCAGCCCGCCCGCGAAGAAGGGGCGGCCGAAGGCCAGGGTGCTGGACTTGGCGATGACCGTCTTGTCCAGGTCGAAGAACGCCGCGGCGTGCGTCACGGTTCACGACTGTAAGCGGACGCCCTGGGTGTGACGGGTCTCGCAACTCCGTCCACACCCTCTCGGGTCGTCCACAGTTGCCCGCTCCGGCACGCGCGCACCGGCTGTCCACGATGGGCTCCGGCGCGTGCCCCCGCCTCCGGTCCCCCCGCCGTCCCGCCCGCTGGTCGTCTGCGCCGACGAGGACCTCCTCGACGAGGTCCTGCGGGTCCTCGCCGCCGCCGGCACCGAGCCCGAGGTGGCCACCGGCGGGACGGCGTTGCGCCGCGCCCACCGCGACGCCGCGCTGGTGCTGCTCGGCGCCGACGTCCTCGACAGCCCGGCGGTGCGCGCCCTGCCCCGCCGCCCGGGCGTGGTCGTCGTCGCGCCCGACGCCCTGCCGGCGCCGGCCTGGGCGGCCGCGGTGGAGCGCGGCGCCGAGCGCGTCGCCGTGCTGCCCGACGACGAGGCGTGGCTGGCCGCCCGGGCGGGGGAGGCGGGGCGGTCGCCGGTGGCGCGCGGCTGGCTGACCGTCGTCGGCGGCAGCTGCGGCGGGGCGGGCGCCAGCACGCTGGCCACCGCGCTCGCCGTGGCCGCCGCCGGCCGGGGCGGGGGCGTCCTGCTGGTCGACGCCGACCCGTGGGGCGGCGGGCTGGACCTGCTGCTCGGCGCCGAGGACGCCGAGGGGCTGCGCTGGCCTGAGCTGACCGGGGTGCGCGGCCGGGTGGCCGGGGACGCGCTGCTCGCTGCGCTGCCCGCGGCCGCGGGGGTGCACGTCCTCGCCGCGGCCCGCGACGACCCGGCGCCGGTGCCGGCCGAGGCGCTCACCGCCGTGGTCGACGCCGCGCGGGACCGGGGGCTCCCGGTGGTGGTGGACCTGCCGCGCGCGGCCGCGCCCGACCCGGCGGCGGAGGCGGTGCTGGCCGAGGCCGACCTGGCGCTGCTGGTCGTGCCCGCGCGGCTGCGCGCCGCCTCGGCCGCCCGGGCGCTGGTGGCCGGGGCGCCCTGGTCGGCCGCCCGGCTGGTGGTCCGCACCGTCCCGGGCGGCCTGTCCGCCGCGGAGGTGGTCGCCGTGGCCGGGCGGCCGGTGCTCGCCGAGCTGGGGCACGACCGCGGCGCGCTGCCCCGGGGCGAGCGCGGCGAGCCGCCGTCGGTGGCGCCGCGCAGCCCGCTGGGTGCACTGGTCCGCCGGCTGCTCGAGGAGCTGTCCCGGCCGGGGCGGGCGGCGTGAGCGGCCTGCCGCTGGTGGAGCGGGTGCGGGCCCGGCTGGCGCTGGAGCCGGGGCCGCCGAGCCGGGCCGCGGTGGCGGCGCTGGTGCGGGAGGAGGCCGGCCTGCTCGGCGAGACCGACGTCCTCGCCGCGGTGCGCGACGCGGTCGCCGAGCTGGCCGGCGCCGGGCCGCTGGAGCCGCTGCTGCGGGCGCCCGGCGTCACCGACGTGCTGGTCAACGGGCCCGCCGAGGTGTGGGTGGACCGGGGGAGCGGCCTGGAGCCCGCGGACGTGCGGTTCCCCGACGAGGACGCCGTCCGCCGGCTCGCGGTCCGGCTGGCCGCCAGCGCCGGGCGCCGCCTCGACGACGCCGCGCCGTGGGTCGACGCGGGCCTGCCCGACGGCACCCGGCTGCACGCCGTGCTGCCGCCGGTCTCGGCCGCGGGCACCTGCCTGTCGCTGCGGGTGCTCCGGCGGTGCTCCCTCGGTCTCACCGACCTCGCCGCGCGCGGCACGCTGCCCGGGCCGTCGGAGGCGCTGTTGCGGGCGGTGGTCCGGCGGCGGCTGGCCTTCCTCGTCACCGGCGGCACCGGCTCGGGCAAGACCACGCTGCTGTCGGCGCTGCTCGGCGAGGTGCCGCCGGACGAGCGCGTGCTGCTCTGCGAGGACGCCCCCGAGCTCACCCCGGCGCACCCGCACGTCGTCCGGCTGCTCACGCGCCCGCCGAACGTGGAGGGCGCCGGGCAGGTGACCCTGCGCGACCTCGTGCGCCAGGCGCTGCGCATGCGGCCCGACCGGCTGGTGGTCGGCGAGGTCCGCGGCGCGGAGGTCACCGACCTGCTGGCCGCGCTCAACACCGGGCACGACGGCGGCTGCGGCACCCTGCACGCCAACCGGCCCGGGGAGGTGCCCGCCCGGCTCGAGGCGCTGGGCGTGGCGGCCGGCCTGGACCGGCGGGCGGTGCACAGCCAGGCCGCCGCTGCACTCGCGGTGGTGGTGCACCTGCGGCGCACCCCGGCGGGCCGCCGGGTGGCCGAGGTCGGGGTGGTGCGCCGCGACGGCGACCTCGTGACCGTCGACGCCGGCTGGCGGGCCGACGGCGGCCCGTGCCCGGGTGCGGACCGGCTGGCCGCCCTCCTCGACGGCGGGACGGCGTGACCGCGGCGCTGGCGGCGGGCGCACTGGCGCTGCTGCTGTGGCCCGGCGGGGCGGCCCGGCGGCGGGCGCGGCTGCACCGGCTCACCGGGGCGGGCCGCCCGGTGCGGGGACCGCTGGCCGCGGCGCCGCGGTCCTGGCCGGTCCTCGCCGCTGCCGCGGGCGCCGCCGCCGGGGCGCTGGCCGGCCCCCCGCTGGTGGCCGTCCTGGCCGGTGCGGCCGCCGCCGGGGCCGCCCGGGCGGGCGTCCGGCAGCGCGCGCTGCGCCGGGACGAGCAGGACCTCGACGTCCTCGCCGACGCCCTGGCCGCCCTCGCCGCGGAGCTGCGCAGCGGCCGGCCGCTCGACGCGGCGACCGCGGCGGCGGTGGCGGTGGTCCCCGACGCGGACGCCGCCCGGGCGCTCGCCCGCGCCCTCCGCGCGCCGGGGGCCGTGCCGGCGGAGGCGGCGTCGGAGCTCGGCCGGGCGCACGGGCGGCTCGCGGCGGCGGTCGAGCTCAGCGCCCGGACGGGGTGCTCGCTGGCCGCCGTCGCCGGGGCGGTCGAGGACGACCTGCGGGCCCGCCGGCGTCAGCGGGAGGAGCTGCGCTCGGTGACCGCCGGACCGCGGGCCAGCGCCGCGCTGCTGGCCGGGCTGCCGCTGCTGGCGCTCGCCATGGGCAGCGGCATCGGCGCGGACCCGTGGGCGGTGCTCACCACGACGGTGCCCGGGCAGGCACTGCTCGTCGCCGGGGTGGGGCTGGAGGCGGCAGGGCTGGCCTGGTCGGCGCGGCTGGTCCGGCGGGCGCTGCGGTGAGCGCCGCGGGAGCCCAGGCGCTGGCGCTGCTGGCGGTCGCCGGCGCGCTGGCCGCGTGGCCGACGCCGGCGGTGCGCCGCACGGCCCGGCTGCGGGCCCTCGGCGCGCCCGCCGCCCCGGAGCGACCGGCGGGGTCGGCCCCCGGTCCGGTCCGGCGGCCGGCGCTCCCCGTCCTGGCCGGTGCCGCCACGGCCCTGCTCGTCGGCGGTGCCGCCGGGGTGGCGCTGGGCGCGGTCGGGGCGGTCCTCGCCGACCGGTGGCTGCGGCGGGCGCCGGCCCGCGGGTCGGCGCCCGCGCCGGTGACCGCCGACCTGCCGGTGGCCTGCGACCTGCTGGGTGTCTGCCTGGGCGCCGGCCTGCCGGTCGGCGCCGCGCTCGGCGCGGTGGCGGCCGTGGTGCCGGGGCCGCTGGGTCCCGCGCTGGCCGACGTCGGCGGCCGGCTGCGCCTCGGGGCCGCGCCGCGGACGGCGTGGCACGACGCGCCGCCGGAGCTGGCCGGGCTGGGCCGGGTCCTGGTCCGCGCGGGGGAGTCGGGCGCGGCGGCGGTGCCGGCCCTGCGCGTGCTGGCGGCGGAGGCGCGGGCGGCGGCGCGCAGTCGGGCCGAGGCGGGCGTGCGCCGGGCCGGGGTGTGGGTGCTCGCGCCGCTCGGGCTGTGCTTCCTGCCGGCGTTCGTGTGCCTGGGCATCGCGCCGATGGTCATCGGCATCGCGGGCCAGGTGTTCGGGTGAGCCCCCGGAGGAGGGCCGTCAGCGGCGGCCGGCGGCCATCGCTGAGGTGTGCGCCGGCACCAGCGCCCAGGCGGCGGGGACCGACGCGGGGACCGCCGGTGCGGCCGGGGCGAGGTCGAGCACCATCCGCGTGGGCTGGAAGGCCTCGGCGTAGCCGATGCGGGCCTGGGCGCCCCAGTGGCGGGCGGAGGCCACGACGGCGTCCGGCTCGACCATCGCCGAGCGCTCCACCTGGGAGGCGTGCGCGGCGAGGGCGTCGAGCTTGCCGGCCAGGTGCGCGGTGACGTCGACGTACACGGTCGGCGCGAAGGCCAGCGTCGAGGGGCTCTGGTAGTGCAGGACCCGCGGCAGGCGCCGGGCGGCACCCAGTGTGGCGGCGGCGATGGCGCGGTGGTCCTGGTGGCTGTCGTCGGGGGCGTGCACGTAGACGAGGTCGGCGGCGGTCTCCTGCAGCACCTGCTCGATGCGGCGGATCGTGCCCGCGTCGGCCACGACCTCACAGTCGCGCAGCCCGCCCCAGGCCAGCCGCGCGCCGACCAGCTCGGCCGCGCGCTGCTGCTCGGCGCGCCGGCCGGCGACCTGGTCGTCGTCGCCGGGGCCGTTCTCGCCCCCGGTCATCACGAGCATGGTCACCGTGTCCCCGGCCGTCACGTGCGCCATCAGCGCGCCGCCGCAGCCGAGCTCGATGTCGTCGGGGTGGGCGCCGATGGCCAGGACGCTGCGCCCCGGGCCCCTCGTCGTCGTGCCGTCCACGGCCGCCGTCCTCTGCTCGTCAGGGGCGGCCTCCCCGCCCGACACCTGTGCATCGGCGCCGCCGGCGGTGGCCTCCAGCGCGGCGACCGGACCTCCCCCCTCGGGGGGAGATCCGGTCGTGCGCAACCCGTCAGCCCGCGGCGGGTGCGGGCGTCCCGCGGTCGCGGCGCCGCCGGGAGACGACCACCGAGGCGCCGCCCACCGCGTCGGCGGCGGCGAGGGTGAGGACGATGCCCATGCCGTTGCCGTCGGCCGGCAGCGGCGTCGACGCGGGGCACCGGGTGCTGGAGTCCCGGCCGGCCGTGGCGGTCATGCCGAGGACCTGCCACCGCACGGTGCCCACGGAGGCGGGCACCGGCACGGAGAACGCGCCGGGGTGCGCACCCGGGGTGAACTGCGTGGGCTGCGCGCCGTCGAACCGGTCGGGGCTCATGTCGTTGTACGGGCCCCGCTGCACCGTCGCCGTCGTCGAGGTCGTGTTGGTGTAGCCGAGGACCGCGTTCCAGTAGCCGTTCTGCACCGGCGTGACACAGGTGATCACCGCCAGCCGCGCTCCGAGCGGCGCCCCGCGCCGCCGCGTCCTGCCTGCCATGTGGCCCCCTTCCGGACCGGGGCGCACTCGGCCCCAGCGGAGGGCCATCGGGCGGCCGGGGTGCCGCGTGCAGGCGGCCGCGGGCCGGCTCATCGCGAGGAGGGACCGGCCGGACTCAGACCGCGACGACCCGGGCGACCACCGCCAGGGCGAACTCCGCGGCCTCGGGGAAGGTGCCGGTCCCCGCCCACGGGGCGGGGACGTCCGGCGCCGACGCGTACTCGCCCTGCCGGACGCGGATCGCCCGTGCGCCCACGGCCGCGGCGACGGCGACGTCCTTGCCGGGGCGGTCGCCGATCACCAGGACCCGGTCGGCGGGGACGCCGAGGCGCGCGGCGAGCACGAGCAGCCCCTGCGGGGCGGGCTTGCGCGCGGCCCGGCCGCCGAGGGTGTCGGTGACCAGCACCTCGGTCAGCAGCGGCCCGAGCCCGGTCGCGGCGAGCTTGGCCGCCTGGATGGCCGGGTTGCCGTCGGTGAGGCAGCCGACCGGCACGGCACCGGACAGCGCCGCGAGGGCCTCCCGGGCCCCGGGGTAGGGGTCGAGCCGCGCCGGCGCGCAGGCGGTGAACGCGCCGACCAGCGGTGGCACGTGCCGGGCCAGGTCGCCGGCGGGCACCCCGGCGGCGAGCAGCGCGCGGTCGATCGTCCCGCCGGTGTCGGACCCGGCCGTCAGCTCCGCGACGAGCGCGGCGTGCACGGCATCGCCGTCCAGCCCGGCGGCGCCGGCGGCGGCCCCGACGTCCACCGCCGCCGCGGCCAGGTAGGCGGCCTGCGGGTAGAGGGTGTCGTCGAGGTCGACGACGACGGCCAGCGGCGGCGGGCCGTCCCAGCCCGGCGCGGTGCTCACCACGGCAGCCGGCCGTCGGTGAAGTCGGGCTCGTCCAGCGCCAGCAGCGCGTCGGTGGCCTCGTCGGCGAGGACGGCGGCCACCTGCGGCCCGGTCGTGCCGTCGCCGTAGGGGCAGGGCAGGCCGGCGGCGCGGGCCTGGCCCGCCGGGCTGGTGTGCGCGGCGGCCGCGGCCAGGACGGCGTCGGCGGCGGAGTCGTCGGCCAGGCCAGCCAGCGTGGTGGTGCCGGCCTCGACGCCCTCCCACCGCGGCGTCGAGCCGCGCAGCACGACCACCGGGACGCCGAGGTAGGCGGCCTCCTCCTGGACGCCGCCGGAGTCGGTGACCGCCAGCCGGGCCGAGGCCAGCGCGGCCAGCAGCGTGTCGTAGTCGACCGGGCCGCTGCGGGTGATGGCCGGGTGGTCGAGCTCGGCGTCCAGGCCGGCGGCCGCCAGGCGGGCCGCGGTCCGCGGGTGCACCGGGAAGGTCACCGGCCCGACCTGATCGGCCAGCGCGCGGACGACCCCGACCAGCCGCTTGAGCCGCACCGGGTCGTCGACGTTGGTGGGCCGGTGCGCGGTCACCAGCACGCCGGACCGCTGCGCCACCGGCACCGGGCGGACACCGCGGGCGACGAGCGTGTCCACGACCGGGTTGCCGACCACGAACACCCGCTCCGCGGGCACGCCCTCGGCCGCGAGGAACGCCGCGGCCCGCCGGGTCGGGGCCAGGTGCAGGGCGGCCACCGCCGCAGCCACCCGCCGGTTGACCTCCTCGACGCTGCGCGGGTTCAGGCTGCGCAGCCCGGCCTCGAGGTGCGCGAACGGCACGCCGGCACCGCGGGCGGCCAGCGCGTAGGCGGGCACGGTGTTCGTGTCGCCCAGCGCCAGGACGACGTCGGGCCGGAACCGGGCCACCGCGCGGGCCGCGTCGGCGTGCAGTGCGCCGTACCGGGCGGCGGGGTCGTCGGTGGGCAGCGCGAACCGGCAGGTCGGCGCGAGGCCGAGGGTCTCCTGCAGCCGGGTGGAGAGCGCGGGGTCGGTGTGCTGGCCGGTGTCGACGACGTCGACCCGGTGGCCCGCGGCGGTCAGGGCCGCCACCACCGGAGCGAGCTTGACCACCTCGGGGCGGGTGCCGAAGGGCACGAGCACGTGCCGGCGGCGGCTCACGCGGACACCGCCCGCACGGCGCACGGGTCGGTCACCGGGGCGCCGTCCTCGGCGGTGTAGGTCTCGGCGAAGTAGCGGCTCATCCGCACGCCCGGGGTGAACCACAGGTGCGGCAGGCGGGCCTGCGGGTCGCGGATGCCGGTGAGGTGGGCGCTCACGACGTCGGCCCCGGCGGCGAGCGTCAGCGGCAGACCGCCCGAGAAGCGCGGGTTGATCTCGACCACGGCGGCCCGGCCGTCGTCGGCGATGAAGCCCTGCACGTTCGCCGGGCCGGTCAGCCGCACCGCCTCCAGCGCGGCGGCGACCACGTCGGTCACGGCGGGGGAGTCGAAGGTGGTGCCCTTGACCGAGATGCCCGCCCGGGTGTCGTCGCGCCAGCGCGGCACCACGGTGAGCAGCCCGCCGTCGCGGCCGACGAGGGCGTCGGCGGTGAACTCGCGTCCCTCGAGCCGCGTCTGCGCGATCAGCGAGGCGTCCTCGGACAGGGCCTCGGCCACCGCGGAGCGGGCGTCGAGCAGGCGCACGCCGCGGCTGCCGCGCCCGGCGCGCGGCTTGACCACCCACGGGCCCGGGACCCGCACCAGCCCGGCGGCGGTGTCGGTGGTCGCGGGGTGGGGGACCCCGGCGTCGCGCAGCGTGCGGGCGAACGCGGCCTTGTCGCAGCACAGCTCCACGCTGTCCGCCGACGGCAGCCAGGTCGCCACCCCGGCCGCGGCCAGCTGCTCCGCACCGGCGATGAGGGCGGGCAGCTCCTCGGCGACAGTGCCGATCAGCGCGTCCACGCCGTGCGTCCTCGCGAGGGACACGAGGGCGTCGACGAAGCGCAGGTGGTCCGCCCGCGGGACGACCGCGCCGACGGTGGCCAGCGCCGCGCCGGCGGCCGTCCCGTCGGCGTCCACTCCGACCACCCGGTGCCCGAGTGCGACCAGGCGGCGGACGACCGCGACGCCGGCCGGGCCGCCCGCGCCGGTGACGAGGACGGCGGGGCGGGGCGCGTCCGGGCCGGCGTGCCGGCCGCCGGACGGGGGCGTGGGCGCGGGGTGCAGGGTCGAGGTCACCGGGGCGTCTCCGAGTCGTGCGGGCGGGCGAAGCTGGCGGGGTGCGGGGCGGCGGGACCGGACCCCGGCGGCGGGACGGCGGGCGGCGACGCGGCCGGGTGACCGGCGGGCGGCACCGCGATCCGCACGACCGGGACCGTCGGCTGCGGCGCGTGGACCGGCCGGGCCGCCAGCCCGTCGTCGACGGCCGGCCGGGCGAGCAGCCAGCCCCGCGCCCACAACCGCAGCGCGACCACCCGGTTGTCGGTGACCGGCTCCCACTGCCGCCCGGCGACGCACTCGGCGAGGCGGTCCAGGACGGCCAGGTCGGTCTCGTAGGTGGCCACGGCCACGAGCGAGGCGCCGTGCGCGCCCAGGCCGTCGGCGGCCAGCTCGCGGACGCGCTCGGCCCGGCGGTCCGGAGGGAGGTGGCCGAGCCGGTAGTCCACGCGCCCGGACTCCCGGCGGGCGGCCAGCCAGGCCGACAGCCGGCGCGGGTAGACGTGGCGGTGCAGCAGTCCGGTGACCGTGGTGCGCCGCTTCCGGGCGCGCCGCTCGTCACCACCCGGGTCGCGGTAGCCGAGGCCGGGACGCGCCCAGCTGTCGGGACGGCGGGCGGTGTGCCGGCCCGACACGTCCTGCTCGGCCCGCTCGAGGGTCGGCAGGGTGATCCACACCATGAGCAGGAAGCCGCCGAGGGTGGCGACGAGGTTCCACACCGTGCCGACCCAGTCGTGGAACAGGACCAGCGCGCCCTCGCCCCACAGCAGGCCCGCGCCTGCGGACAGCAGCAGCCGGCCGTGGTTGAGCAGCAGCAGCGCCGCGACGGCGACCAGCAGGCCTCCGACGGCGTGCAGCCTGCGGCTGCGCAGCACGACGGCGGTCAGCGCGGTGAGCCCCAGCACCGACAGCACCGACGAGCACGACGCCGTCACGACCGCGTCGATGATCCCGCCGTCGTCGGGGAAGAGCAGCACGTGCCGCGGCAGCACCCCCGACGCCTGGCCTGGCGCGATCCAGCCGAGCACCGTCGCCACCCCGGCCGCCTCGACCACCTGCAGCGGGCCGGACAGGTAGCGGAAGCCCAGCACGCAGATCGCGGCGGCGAGCGCGAGGTCGGCCAGCACCGGAACCAGCCGGCGGTTCGTCCCGCGCCACGCCCTGCGGCGGACGGACGGGGCCGTGAGACCGGCGGCGCTCACCGCTCCTCCCCGGCGGGAACGGCGAACGACCGCGGCCGGCCGGCGGGCTCGGCGGCGCTCTCCTCCACGGCGGGCGCCGGGACGGCTGCCGGCAGCACGGTCGAGGTGGCGCCCGACCGGCTGGTCTTCACCCAGCTGTAGGGCCGCCCGAGCATCCCGTCGACGTAGGCGCGGGAGGTGATCCAGATCGACAGCGCGAACGCCGGGAGGAAGCCCAGCAGCCGCCAGGCCGACCGCCGCTCGACCCGGCCGACCAGCAGTCCGACGCACAGCTCGGCGAGCGGGCCGATGAACAGCAGCATCGACAGCGGCAGCAGCCCGACGACCGGCAGGTCCCCGATCCCGAACGCGCGCAGGACGGTGAGCAGCAGGCCCAGGCCGGACAGCATCGGAACGTGGTAGACGGCGAGGAACAGCGACGTCTCGACCTTCTCCAGCGGGGAGAGGTGCGGCGTTCGCATGAGCGGCCGCCAGTAGTCGCGCAGGCACTTCTGGTGGCCGCGGGCCCAGCGGTAGCGCTGCTTCCAGAACCGCTGGGCGCTGACCACCGCCTCCTCGAAGTCGATGGCCGAGACGTCGTAGCGCACCCGCTGGCCGGCCATGAGGATGCGCAGCGTCAGGTCGGTGTCCTCGGTGACGGTCTCCGGGTTCCAGCCGCCCAGCGCCCGGAGCGTGCTCATCCGGACCGCGCAGTTGGCGCCGCCGTAGGCGGGCAGCTCGAACAGCGCCTGGCGGCCGTACTCGTTGACCAGGTAGCCGGAGAGGTAGTCGACGAAGACGACGCCGGCCATGGACGAGTCCTTGCCGTTGCGGATCACGCAGCGGCCCATGACCGCGCCGACCACCGGGTCGCGGAAGTGCCGGACCAGCCGGCGCAGCGCCGTGGGCTCGGGCTCGTGGTCGGCGTCGAAGACCAGCACGACCTCGGCGTCGACGAGGTCGAGGGCCTCGTTGAGCGCGCCGGACTTGCCGCCGCCGGCGCCGGGCGGGCGGTGCAGCACGCGCAGCCGCGGCTCCCGCGCCGCCCAGGCGTCGAGCTTCGCGCCGGTCGCGTCGTCGGAACCGTCGTCGACGACGACCAGGGTGAGCCGGTCGGCCGGGTAGTCCAGGGCGAGAAGCGCGGACACCATCCCGTCGACGACGAGCTCCTCGTTCTTGCAGCCGACGAGCACCGCGACCGGCGGGGTGTAGGTGTCCAGGCCGACGTCGGCGGCGAGCAGGTCGCGCTCGGCCCAGCGGGCGGCCGCGACGGCGAAGGCCAGGTGCCGGCAGAAGTAGACGCCGAACACCACGTTGAGCGCGCCGGCGACCACGCCGAGGGTCGGGTCCAGCCCGAACGCGGCCGCGGCGGCGGCGAGGGCGACGACGTAGCCGGCCAGGACGAGGGGGCGGCCCTCGGGGCGGTCGGTGCCGTGTGCCACGGGTCCTCCTCCCGGCCTGCCGGTGGCGCGTGCGCGCCACCTCCTCGTGATTCGGCATCTGCCGGGACCACCTGAAGCGGAAGCACCGACACCCCGCTGTCCGCCGTCCACAGGCGGCCCGCCGTCCACAGCCTGCGGGCGGGCGCCGGCGGGGACGCCCGCCGCGGCGAGGGTCGGGACGCGCCCCGCCATCGGGGCCACCCGACCCGAGGAGGAGCCGTGACCACCGACCACCCGCCCGCCGAGGACCCGGCCGAGCCGACTCCCGCGGGACCCCGCCGGCGCGGGCTCGCCGCCCGCTGGGCCCGGGTCCGCGCGACCGCCGAGGTGGGCATGAGCACCGCCGAGTACGCCGTCGGCACGGTCGCGGCCTGCGCCTTCGCCGCGGTCCTCTACCGCGTGGTGACCGGGGGCTCGGTCGTCAGCGCGCTCGGCGACCTGGTCGAGTCCGCGCTCGGCGCCCTCTCCTGACCGTGCGCCGCCGCGCGGTCCCCCCGGGCCGGCGGGAGGCCGGGATGGTCACCGCCGAGACCGCCGTCGTGCTGCCCGTGCTGGTGCTCGTGCTGGCGGCCGTCGTCTCCGCCGTCGTGGTGGTCGGCGCGCACCTGCGCTGCGTGGACGCCGCGCGGGAGGGCGCCCGGGCCGCCGCCCGCGGGGAGGACGCGGCGCAGGTCCGCGCGCTCGCCGCCCGGGTGGCGCCGGACGGGGCGGTGACCGCGGTGGTCGTCGCGGGGGAGGAGGTCCGGGTCACCGTCGGCGCGTCGGTGGCGCCGCTGGGCGTCGGCCCGGCCGTCGGGGTCGGGGCGAGCGCGGTCGCCCGGCTGGAGCCCGGGGTGGCCGGCGGGTGAGCGGGCGCGAGCGGGGCTCGGCGACGGTGTGGACGGTGGCCCTGGCCGGCGTGCTCGCACTCGTCGGGCTGGCCGCGGTCCTCGTCGGGGCGGCGGCGGTGGCCCGCCACCGCGCCGGGTCCGCGGCCGACCTCGCCGCGCTCGCCGCCGCGGCGCGGGCGGTCACCGGGGACCCCGCCCCGTGCGTGGCCGCCACCGAGGTGGCGCGGGACAACGGTGCGGACCTGGCCGCCTGCACGGTCGGGGACGGTGCGGTCGTCGACGTCCGGGTGGCGGTCACCGTCCCGCTCGGGCCGCTGGGCGCCCGCCGCGCCGAGGCGGTCGCCCGCGCCGGGCCGGCGCCGCCTGCGGGCTCAGAAGACCAGGCCGTCCTCGACGTGGCCGGCGCCGGCGTCCGCGGCGGGCTCCGCGGGCTCCTCGGCGCCGGGCTCGAGGGCGGGCTCGGGCCGGGGAGCGGACCGCCCGGTGCCCGGCCGCCGCAGCAGCCCCCGGACCGGGCCGGTCGGCATCACGTGCGCGGTGCCCTCGACGTCGGACTCCTCGACGTCGTCGGCGTCCGCGGTGGCCTCGGCCGCGGCCAGCTCGTCGAGCACGACGTCGAGCACGCGCACCGCGCCGGCCTTGTCCAGCGGGTCGTTGCCGTTGCCGCACTTGGGCGACTGCACGCAGGAGGGGCAGCCGCTGTCGCACTCGCAGCTGGCGACCGTGGCACGGGTGGCCCGCAGCCAGCGCCGCAGCGCCGCGAAGCCGCGCTCGGCGAAGCCCGCGCCGCCGGGGTGCCCGTCGTAGACGAACACCGTCGCGGTCCCGGTGTCCGGGTGCAGTGCGGTGGACAGCCCGCCGAGGTCCCAGCGGTCGCAGGTGGCCAGCAGCGGCAGGATGCCGATCGCCGCGTGCTCGGCCGCGTGCAGCGACCCGGGCAGCGCCAGGTCGTCGACCTCGGCACGGGCGACCGCGTCGGCGTCGAGGGTCAGCCACACCGCCCGGGTGCGCAGCTGGCGCGGCGGCAGGTCCAGCGGGAACTCGGCGAGCACCTCACCGGTGCCGGCCCGCCGGCGCTGGTAGGCCACGACCTGGTTGGTCACGTCGACGACGCCGGTGTGCGCGGTGACCGTGCCCAGCCGGCGGGTGCGCTCGACGTCCACGACGGACAGGTCGGTGACGTCGCGGGCCACGGTGGTCCACTCCGGGCTCTCGGGGTGCACGACGGCGCAGGCGTCCTCGGGGTCGAACTCGTCGACGACGAAGGTCTCGCCGCGGTGCACGTACAGCGCGCCGGTGTGCACGGTGGAGTGCGCCGCCCCGCCGTCCACGGTGCCCAGCAGCCGGCCGGTGTCGCCCTCGATGATCGCCACCGGCTCGCCGCCGCTGCCCCGGATGTCGACCTCGGGGCGCCCCCGCCCGGCCCAGTACCAGCCGGCCGGGCGCCGCCGCAGGTCCCCGGCGGCGACGAGCTCCTCCAGCCGCGCCTCGGCCACCGGGCCGCCGAAGTCGGGCAGGTCCTCGGGGGTCAGCGGCAGCTCGGCCGCCGCGGAGCACAGCTGCGGCCCCAGCACGTAGGGGTTGGCGGGGTCGGTGACGGTGGCCTCGACCGGCCGGCCGAAGACCGCGCGGGGGTGGTGGGCCAGGTAGTGGTCCAGCGGGTCGTCGCGGGCGACGAACACGACCAGCGACTCGCGCTGCGCCCGCCCGGCGCGGCCGGCCTGCTGCCAGAGGGAGGCCAGCGTGCCGGGGTAGCCGGCGAGCACCACGGCGTCGAGACCGGCGATGTCGATGCCCAGCTCGAGGGCGTTGGTGGTGGCCACACCGAGCAGCTCGCCCGCCGACAGCGCCCGCTCCAGCTCCCGCCGCTCCTCGGGCAGGTAGCCGCCGCGGTAGGAGTCCACCCGCCGCACCAGGTCGCTGCGGCCCCGGTCGGCCAGCAGCCGGCGGGCCTGCTCGGCCACCGACTCGGCGCTGCGCCGGGACCGGACGAACGCCAGCGTCCGCGCGCCGCGCTCGACCAGGTCGGCCAGCAGCCCGGCGGTGTCCGCGGCCGCCGACCGGCGCAGCGGCGCCCCGTGCTCGCCGGTCTGCTCGGTGAGCGGGGGTTCCCACAGCGCGAAGGTCGCGCCCGGGCGCGGGGAGCCGTCGTCGGTCACGGCCACGACCGGCGCCCCGACCAGCCGGCTGGCCGCCGCGGCCGGCTCGGCCACGGTCGCCGAGGCCAGCACGAACACCGGGTCGGCGCCGTAGCGGCGGCAGATGCGGCGCAGCCGGCGCAGCACGTGCCCGACGTGCGAGCCGAAGACCCCGCGGTAGGCGTGGCACTCGTCGATGACGACGTAGGCCAGCCGGCGCAGCGTCGAGGACCAGCGCTGGTGGGCCGGCAGCACGCCGCGGTGCAGCATGTCCGGGTTGGTGACGATCCACCGCGAGTGCCGGCGCACCCAGTCGCGCTCCTCGGCGGGGGTGTCACCGTCGTAGGCGGCCGGCCGCACCGACGGGTCGGCCAGCGCGGCGACCGAGGCCAGCTGGTCGCGGGCCAGCGCCTTGGTCGGCGCGAGGTAGAGGACGCAGGCGCGCGGGTCCTCGGCCAGGCGGGTCAGCGCGGGCAGCTGGTAGGCCAGCGACTTGCCCGACGCGGTGCCGGTGGCCACGACCACCGAGGTGCCGTCGTGGGCGAGCTGGGCGGCCTCCACCTGGTGCCGCCACGGCTCGCGGACGCCCTGCTGCTGCAGCCGCTCCCGCAGGCCCGGCTCGACCCACTCCGGCCAGGGAAGGGTCCGGCTCTCCCGCACTGCCAGCCGGTGCACGTGGGTGACCGGGGACTCCTCCTCCGGGGTGCCGGCCAGCAGGTCCCCGAGCAGCTCGGCGCCCGGCGGCACGGCGTCCGGGGCCCCGGCGCTCCCGGGGGCGGTGGACCCGTGCGCGGCGGCCGAACCGTGGACCGGCGCGCCCTCCATGGCGGTGCCCTCTCCGGCGGTGCCCGGCGCCTCGCCCCCCGAGGACCCTCCGCGGCCGGGTGGGGGAGCAACCGACCGGACCGGGTGGAGCGTGGTCACCCCTCCACTGTCACACCCGGGGGCAAGCCGCCCCTCGTCCCGGGGAGAGGAGCGACCCTCCGCCCACCTGCGGTCACGCGCTGCCCCCACATCGGTTCCGGGGAGGGGGCAGACCGCGGAGTGTGATTCCGCTTACACTCGCGCCTCGTCTCCGGGCGGTCCCGCCCGCCGACGTGCTCTCCGCCGACCGGGGACGCCAGCCGCCCGTCGGCAGCCGACCGCTGGGAGGTACCGATGCCGGACAATGATCTCTCCGGCGGGGACGTCGTCCTCGTGACGGCAGCCCTCGTCGTCTCGCTGGCTGCACTGGTGTTCGCGTGGTCCCTCGTGCGCGCCGTCCTGGCAGCCGAGCAGGGCACCACCCGCATGCGGGACATCGCCCGGGCCGTGCAGGAGGGCGCCGGGGCCTACCTGCGGCGGCAGTTCCGCACGCTCGGCGTCTTCGCCGTGATCGTCTTCCTGCTCCTGCTCGTCCTGCCGGTCCACGACGGCGGCTGGGGCACCCGCGTCGGCCGCGCGGTGTTCTTCCTCGTCGGCGCGCTGTTCTCCGCGACGGTCGGCTTCATCGGCATGACGCTGGCCACGCGCGGCAACGTCCGGGTCGCGGCCGCCGCCCGCACCGGCGGCTACCGGCCCGCCTTCCGCATCGCGTACCGCACCGGCGGGGTCTGCGGGATGATCACCGTCGGCCTGGGCCTGTTCGGCGCGTCGCTGGCGCTGCTGCTGTTCGACGAGACCGCCCCCGTCGTCCTCGAGGGCTTCGGCTTCGGCGGCGCGCTGCTGGCGATGTTCATGCGCGTCGGCGGCGGCATCTTCACCAAGGCCGCCGACGTCGGCGCCGACCTCGTCGGCAAGGTCGAGGCCGGCATCCCCGAGGACGACCCGCGCAATGCCGCCACCATCGCGGACAACGTGGGCGACAACGTCGGCGACTGCGCCGGCATGGCTGCCGACCTCTTCGAGTCCTACGCGGTGACCCTCGTGGCCGCGCTGATCCTCGGGCAGGTCTTCTTCGGGGCGGTCGGCATGGTCTTCCCGCTCGTCGTCGCCGCGATCGGCGTGCTCGCCTCCGTCGTCGGCATCCTCGCCAGCAACCCGGGCAAGGGCGACGCCAGCGGCCTGGCCCCGATCAACCGCGGCTTCTTCACCTCCGCGGTCGTCTCCCTCGTCCTCGTCGCCGCCGCGGCCTTCACCGTGCTGCCGAGCGTCGCCGACGTCCCCGACTCGGTGGTCAACCCGCAGGTGCTCGGCTTCGTGTCCGTCCTGGTCGGGATCGTGCTCGCCGCCGCCATCCAGCAGCTCACCGGCTACTTCACCGAGACCAGCCGCAAGCCCGTCCGCGACGTCGGCCGCAGCTCGCTCACCGGCCCCGCGACCGTGGTGCTCTCCGGCATCTCCCTGGGCCTGGAGTCGGCCGTCTACGCCGCCCTGCTCATCGGCGCCGCCGTCTACGGCGCCTTCCTCATCGGCGGCGGCGCGGCGCTGTACGCCGTCGCCCTGGCCGGGTGCGGGCTGCTCACCACCGCCGGCGTGATCGTGTCGATGGACACCTTCGGCCCGGTCAGCGACAACGCGCAGGGCATCGCCGAGATGTCCGGCGACATCGACGAGGACGGCGCGCGCGTCCTCACCGACCTCGACGCCGTCGGCAACACCACCAAGGCGATCACCAAGGGCATCGCGATCGCGACCGCCGTGCTGGCCGCCACCGCGCTGTTCGGCTCCTACAACGAGCAGGTCCGCGCCGCGCTCGACGGCGCCGACCTGGGGCAGGCGTTCAGCCTCGTCGAGCCGGACAACGTCGTCGGCGCGGTCATCGGCGCGGCGGTGGTGTTCCTGTTCTCCGGGCTGGCGATCAACGCGGTGTCCCGGGCCGCCGGTCGGGTGGTGTTCGAGGTCCGCGAGCAGTTCCGCACCCGCCCCGGGATCATGGACTTCTCCGAGCGGCCGGACTACTCCGCCGTCGTCGACATCTGCACCAAGGACTCGCTGCGCGAGCTGGCCACCCCCGGGCTGCTGGCCGTGCTGGCGCCGGTCGCGGTCGGGTTCGGCCTCGGCTTCGGCCCGCTGGCCGCCTACCTGGTCGGCGCGATCGCCGCGGGCACGCTCATGGCGGTCTTCCTCGCCAACTCCGGCGGGGCCTGGGACAACGCCAAGAAGATGGTCGAGGACGGCGCGTACGGCGGGAAGGGCAGCGAGGCGCACGCGGCCACCGTCATCGGGGACACCGTGGGCGACCCGTTCAAGGACACCGCGGGGCCGGCGATCAACCCGCTGATCAAGGTGATGAACCTGGTGGCGCTGCTCATCGCGCCGGCGGTCGTCAGCCTGCACGTGGGGGAGGGCGCCAACACCACGGTGCGGCTGCTCATCGCCGGCGCCGCGGCGCTGGTGGTCATCGCCGCCGTCGTGGTCTCCAAGCGCCGCTCGGTCGTCGTCGGCGGCACCGCCGGGGAGCCGGCCGGCACGCTGACCACGTCCGCGTCCTGAGACCACCCCGCGAGCCTCCGCCCGCCCGGCCGGGCGGAGGCCCGCGGCGGCCTGTGGACGGGCGGCCGGCTGTGGACGACGCGGCCGGTCCCGCCGCAGGGCCGTCCTAGCGTCCGCGGGGGGGGGCCCCCCCCGGGGCGGGGCCGCCCCCCGGCGGGGCCGTGTTCCCCCCCCAACGCAAACACCGCGCCCCCCTGCCCAACCCCGGGGTGGCTCTTGC